>NC_015737.1:1912500-2219166 GCF_000270305.1 Clostridium sp. SY8519
GAAAGGTGGTCAGAAACGGCCATCTTTTTTCTTTTATTTCAAAGATGTCAGTCCTATCTGCGGACGCCAGCCCTGACAGTCGCTTTCGCGGTGGCTGTTTGCCAGAGTCAATATGATCAGTTCGGGGAGAACTTGGGATATCAGCCTTGCGGGATCCATCCTCTGGTGATGTCATACATTCGGCACGCAAGGTTTATGAGCCAGATCATATGAACAGAAAAGGATCCGACCAAACTCATTTCGAGTCTGGACGGATCCCGTTTTTAGCCGTCTATTTCCCGACAGCCCCTTTTTTGCCTGGAAACAAGGGGAGGCAGGCAAAAGGATCACAGCATCATAACTGCAAGAGTATCCCATCTATATATTTTATATATGGGTAATAACAGCAATACAGCAGGACAAGGAAAAGAGGCTGTTGCAGGCTTTTGTTTGTATTTTATTGTGGACAAAAATGCTCCAATCTGGAAATTATAGACGGAAGGAGTATAATGAACTGCAACTTACAAATGAAAATATTCGTTTTGCGCCGATGAGCCAGAACTGATGACGCAAACGGATGTACCCATGGCATCGAATGATGTTCCGTTTTTCCGCTGAAAGAGTATTCTGTGATACACAGGAGAAAATGGAGCATTTCGATATATGATTTCGATAGAATCAAGCAACTGAGAGAAAGGGAAGGGGAAAGAAAGCATGAAGTCGAAAGCAGTTCGCAGATTATTATCAGTCGGAAGTGTTACGGTGACACTTGCCGGGGGAAGTATGCTGCAGCCGGCCATTACCGCGTATGCGGGGGAAACGCCTGCCGGAGCCCAGGAGAAAGCCCAGGAGGCATCCGCCAAAGCCGGAGCAGATACCTCCGACAGCGGACAGACAGAGTCAGCAGGGGCAAGCCGTGGAAAAACAACGAAGATTACCAATCCAGACGGAACCGTCACCACACACCATGAGCATCCGGATGATTATGCGGATGCGGTAGAAGCGGCAGCAAAAGCGCCAGCAGGGGGCACCAAAGAGACAAAAGTATCCGAAGACGGCAAAACCACAACGCATGCACTGCACTGGACGGATGCGGATCAGACAGAACATACGCGAACCGTGCATGACACAGATACCAGTACGGATCCGACCGAACAGACTGTGACAGAGGACGGTTCATCCGTTCAGACAGATTATTCGGAGCCGATATACGATCATACGGATGAAAAAGGCGTAAAGTGGTATCGGGTAGGGGAACGTCTTGTGAAAAACCCGACGACTACCATTACGCGGAATTCCGGAAAGTCAAAGAAGGCAACGGTTAAAGAGACAACCAAAAAAACGGAGACCCATCAGGAACAGTATACAGAGACAGAAACCTATACAGAAAAAGAAAAAGTACAGGTCGGAACCAAGAAGGAGAAAATTAAAGAGCCCATTTCCGGAATTTACGGGAATGACGAAACCCTGGCGGCCATCAAAAGCACCCTGGGGGATTATGGCGTAACCGCCGGCGAAGTGAAAGTCGAGAATGACTTTGAGTCCAATGTGCATGCGGGTGTCCTCTTCGCAAACAAGGATATGGGTACAAGCGCGCACTATATATACAGATACCAGCAGATTCCGAACCAGGCGGACACTGACGGCAAAAACAGTACGGTAGAAGGATTCCGCCAGGACATGGAGCGGCTGCAGTTCCGCCAGGGCGAGGACGCTTCTCTGACCACTGCCTTCGGCAATACTGATACTTCGAAGGAAATGGTAACCAGTGAGAAGTTTAACAGCGATCCGAATGACCACAGGTATAACATTCAGGTAGATGCAGATAAGAACGGGACGGTGGATCAGACAGTGACCGTAAGCAATGTGTCCTCGGTGACGGTAAAAGACGCCTCCTGCAAGGAAGTTGGTCAGACCTTAGACGCGGTGACTGACCTGGCAACACAGCTGATGGAGAAGCAGGAGTCAGCAGGCGTGACAAAGGGTACAGCGGATCAGAACAACAGCAGCCTGGATGTAAGAAACGCGGCCGGACAGGCAGGCGGGAAGAACGGTTATGAAGTGGTCTACGCGACGGTTACAGCAGTACCGACCGTCGAACTGGACTGGTCAAACGTAGATCAGGCAAAGCTTGGACAGGATGGATACTGGGGGATGTCTTCTGAGGAACAGGCAGAATACGTCACTACACACCAGATCGGAAAAGTATCCTATCAGCTGGCCGGATTTACGGGAACAGATACCATGAAGGTTTCCATGAAGGGAAATCAGATCATCGTCATCAATGTGCAGGCGGGCAATGCCTCCGAGATCAAGCTGAATCAGTTCCGGATTTCCGCGGATGAGGATGGAAAGATCAATGAATTCCGTTCCCAGGATCAGGATGCGAACACCTCCAGATACGCCCAGCAGATCGTATTCAACTTCGGGGATTATCAGGGAGATCTTCTGTTTGAAGGATCTCTTGCAGGCACCTTTATCGCGCCGAAAGCCAATGTAACAGTAGCGCATACCTCTACAGGCCAAATTGTTTCAAAGTCTTTCCGGAATACAAATGGAGAATGGCATTATACCGGCAACAGCGCGGGAACCAGGATAACAGAAACAGAAGTGCCGCTGTATGAGGAGCGGGAGGTGACAAAGACCCGTGAAGTGACCAGAACCAGGGACGTAACCAGAGATATCATCGAAAACAATCTGTATTACCTGACCTGGAAAGACGCAGATGTGATAACGCATACAGGCGGCGAGGAGACGACAGAGTTTATCTTTAAGCCCGAGGCAGAACTGGCAGTTATCCCGAAACCGGACACCCCGTCAGACCAGCCGTCGGAACCTGAGCATAACACACCGGACACCCCGTCAGATCAGCCGTCGCAGCCTGGAAATAACACGCCGGACACCCCGTCGGATCAGCCATCGAAGCCTGAGAATAACACGCCGGGAACCCCGTCGGATCAGCCGTCGAAGCCTGAAAATAACACGCCGGGAACCCCGTCAGACAAACCGACAGTTCCGGATCACCCCACAGACTCGGAAACACCAAAGACTTCAGATTCCGGAAACGGGACCGGTGGGAAAACAACTGCCGGGACTCCGGTTCACCATTCCAGGGAGTCCCAAAAAGGAAACCGTGCTTCCGCAGCCCGGACAGCAACAGCCGTGAAGATCAGAAAAAGTGTGCAGACCGGCGACAGCAGCCACAGCGTATACTATGGGGCGCTGGAACTGATCAGCGTAGGACTGGCAGGAGCAGGAGCCGCCCTGCTGCTGCGGAGAAGAAAGCGCTCATAAGCATACGGACGGGAGCTCAGGGGCTGCCGGAAGTTTTTTCAGCCGGAAAGAACCGGATCAGTCCATTGTACAGATAGGGATAACTCTGGGAAAACCGGTGGTAATGTCCTTTCCATACATGAAACATCAGATTGCCCTTCCCGAAGCCCCGGTCTGTGTATCGAAACTGCTTTGTTTCCTGTTTCAGATACCGGACCTGGCTTTGGGTCGCCCGGTACATAAAGTCTTCCGAACCGGTGGCGGCAAAAATATAATAATCTTTCCTGGAATATTCCAGCCGTTCTGCAGCCTGTGCCATATGCCGGGCTGCAGTTTGGTACTGGGAAAGATCCGCGGCGGCGCTTGGGTAGGCAGGCATGCTCATGGGCAGAAAGTATTTAAAGTAGTTCAGATGGGCTTCAAACGCCTGCCAGGTTTCGAGGCCGCCCATGGAAAAGCCGGCCATTCCCCGGTGTTCGCGGGAAGCAGTCAGATCCTTCTTTTTCACAGACGCGGCATAGGTGGAATACTTACTTTCCGCGGCAGGGATCAGCTCGGTGCCGATCTCATGCTGCAGGCCTTCGATCGCATGGAAATAGTCTTTGTATTCCTCTGTAATATTCATGGCCACGACGATCAGCGGACGGATTTCCTTTTCTTTGATCATATGGTCTAACATGTATTTAAACGGCCGGGGAGACATGGGAGACCCCAGAAATGTCCGGTAACTGGCGCCGCGGCCATGGGCCAGGTAAAGAATATCGTAGCGTTTTTGGCTGGAGTAGCCTGCCGGCAGATATACCATGGCATGTTTGGTGACGGTGCGCTTTCCTTCGGAAATCATCCGGCTGCGGTAAGTCAGGACTTCCAGACGGCCGCCGTCTTTTACCGCTTGTTCATAGCCTTCCGGAACCGTGCGGATACCCGTCAGGGCGGAGGGTGAGGTATGCATGGAATCCCCGCTGTTTTCCTCCGGGCCGCTTGGCTTTGCTGCCGCGGAGGGGGCAGAAGAGACGGCTTTGGAAGAGGTACGGGCAGGTTCCCGGGTTGTGCCGCAGGCGCAGAGCATCAGTCCCAGAAGCGCGGCAGCCAGACAGGAAAAGATTCGTTTCATAAAAATAAAAAACTCCTTTTTGTAATGCTTTTTCGTATTTTAACATGTGTTTTTTGCACATGTAAGTCTTTTTTTGGTGACCATACGGAATTTTTTCCGCCTGATTTTCCGGTTTTTCCAATGAGAGCGGTGGGGACGGTTGAAAAAAAGTGGATGCATGATGTATAATTTCATTGACGAATCAGTAAACGAGGAGGGATCTGTATGGAAATTACAAAAACAGTGCAGGGAATTTCCATTACCTGCCAGGCAGTATTTGCGGGAGATGATCTGAATCTGACGATTTACGGGGGAGAGCGTCCCCATATTGGCTGTGTGGTTCTGAGCATCCCGCGGCCGAGCCTGACCGGAACAGGCACCGGCGTAACATCATCTGTGCTGAACCTCCCGGGACATAAAGAGGAGTCTGTGGCTCGGATGTTTGCCGAATATGCCGCGAAGAAATACGGACGGACGACTTGCTGCACCTGTGGAATTCACATGGATCAGGCAACGAAGGGACAGCTTAAGACCATTGAAGTGATCTGCGGAGATATCCTGAAAGAATTTGATCAGTGGCTTAAGGACAGCAAAGGAAAAGGAGTATAGAACATTGCTGATCACCAGAGAGACAGATTACGCGCTTCGTGTACTGCGCGTGCTAACAGACGGAGAGAGACATACGATGAAAGCGCTGTGCGAAACGGAGGAAATTCCTCAGCAGTTTGCCTACAAGATCATTCGGAAACTGGCAGACGCGGATATGATTTCCTGCACCAGAGGAGTCAACGGCGGCTGTCAGCTGAAAAATGACCTGGCAGAGTATACACTCTATGATCTGATCACAACGATTAACCCGGACCGCTACGTCAATGCGTGCATGGACCCCCATTACAGCTGCGACTGGCGGCAGAAGCATGACGGACACTGCGGACTGCACAACCGCCAGAAGGAAGTGCAGAATGAGATGGAGCATCTGCTTCGGGGGTACCGCCTGAGCGACATGATGCAGGAAGATATCCATGCCAGAGAATCCGGAAAATAATGCAGAAAGACCCGCGGCGGCGGTTTCGGCAGATGGTTCTGCCGAAACCGCTGCCCGCGGGTCCTTTTTTTGTACTCTGAAATATTCTTAGGAGGAAATCCCCGTCCGGTGGGGCAAGTCGTCCCTCCTGGCTTTTCATCCGCCTGGAAGAAATCCCCGGCCGGTGCGGGGTGCGTTCCTTATTCGGAGTCGCGTACAATCTGCTCAATCAGCCGCGCGGTTTCGTCGATGCCGAATTCCCCGCTGTTGATGGAAATATGATAATTTTCCGCGCGTCCCCATTTCTGTCCGGTGTAATAGCGATAGTGGGCGGCCCGTTTGCCGTCCTTTTCTTTAATGCGCCGGGCCGGTTTTTCCCTGGTTTCGCCAAAGCGCGCAACGATCCGTTTGCAGCGGTAGTCCAGATCCGCATGGATAAAAACTTTCAGGACATCCTCCCTGTCTTTCAGCAGGAAGTCTGCGCAGCGGCCGATGATCACACAGGGCCCCTGATCGGCGATTTCCCGTATGACTCGGCATTCCGCGGCCCAGAGGCGGTCCGGAATGGAAAGTCCCTGGGGATCCCGTCCCACAAAGTTATATACAAAACGGGAGCGGAGAGGCGCCTCTTCGTCTTCGTCATTTACGATTTCATAGGCGTAGCCGGATTCCTCGGAAATTTTTTCTACCAGTTCCTGGTCATAATACGGAATGCCCAGATCTTCCGCCACTTTCATACCGATGGTGTGGCCGCCGCTGCCGAACTGTCTGCTGATGGTAATAATATTTTTTTTCATAGAACGCTCCTCCTTCTGTTATGACATGATGTAAAACAGTGTGTTCTGTTTGTCTTTATTATATCTGAAAATTAAGCGAAAATATCTGGAAAAGTATTGGAAATTATATGCAAATCAGGAATAAGTGCATCTTTTTGGCGAACCGATGGTATTCCATAAGGGGTCACGGGTTACCAAATGGTAATAATGCACAAAAACCAAGCAGGTTTTTGTGTAATCATACAAAAAGCCGGCTGATTGCGCAAATTTGATTAAAAATGATTGAAAACCCTGGGTAATGCTGATATATTATGACTGAAATTGAAAGAATACGGGAATAAATGAAAAAGCGCTCGGATCACCCGATGACGGATGACAGGACTGGGCAGAAGGGAGCGATGAATTTTGCTGGCAGAAGAACGAATGAACGCGATCTGTGAGATTGTGAACCGGCAGGGAGCAGCGACTGTGACCGAGCTGGCGGAAGAACTTGACATTTCCGAATCCACCATCCGCAGAGACCTGATTGCGCTGGACGGCAGCAGCCGCCTGCGGAAAGTCAGGGGCGGCGCCACTTCCCTGCGGGATGAATTCATTGGTTTTGAAAAGGATATCGCCACCAAGTCGGAACAGAATATGCCGGAGAAGCGCCGGATCGGTGCTTACGCGGCAAGCCTGGTGTATAACGATGACTTTGTGTTTCTCGATGCGGGAACGACGACCCTGTGTATGGCAGAGGAACTGAGAGATTCCAAAGCCACATTTGTCACCAACGGCCTGCTGCAGGCGGAAGCGCTGAGCAGATTCGGATGCCGGGTGTATCTGCTGGGCGGGGAGCTGAAGGCCACGACAGGAGCCATAGTGGGGATGCAGGCAGTCCGGAGCCTGCAGCAGTATAACTTCACCAAATGCTTTCTGGGTGTGAACGGAATTACACGGAAGCAGGGGGTGACCACTGCGGACCCGGAAGAGGCCATGTTAAAGCGCACCGTATCGGAACAGTCCTTTGTCAGCTACGCGCTGGCAGACAGCACCAAGTTCAATACTGTATACGCGGTACAGATTGTACCGCTGAACAGAGTCTGCATCCTGACGGACCGCCTGACGGAGCCGTCACTCGCGGAACACACTATAATCAAGGAGGTACCGTAATCTATGATTTATACTGTAACACTGAATCCGGCGCTGGATTATGTGATCAGCCTGGAGGGAGCGCTGACACCGGGCAGCATTAACCGGACAGACACGGAAGCGATTGTCTTGGGCGGAAAGGGCATCAATGTTTCCACGATTCTCCATAATCTGGGGGAAGATACGAAAGCCCTCGGATTTGTGGCAGGGTTTACCGGGGACGCGCTGGAAAGCGGACTGGCTGCCAAGGGCATTTCCAGTGATTTTATACACCTGGAGCAGGGCATGACCAGGATCAATGTAAAGGTTAAGGCAGACCGGGAAACAGAGATCAACGGCAAGGGGCCTGAGATTCCGGAAGAGGCCCGGGCACAGCTGTTTGAAAAGTTAGAGAAACTGACCTCAGCGGACGTGCTGGTGCTGTCCGGCAGCATTCCGAAATCCATGCCTTCGGATATTTATGAACAGATTCTGGCGCATATCCGGGAGAATCAGGTGATGACAGTGGTGGACACTACCGGCGAGATGCTGATGAAGATCCTGAAATATCATCCGTTTCTGATCAAACCGAATCATATCGAGCTGGGGGAACTGTTCGGCGTGACCCTGAAGAGTGAAGAGGAAATCATTGCGTATGCAGGCAGACTGCAGCAGCTGGGCGCCCGGAATGTCCTGGTATCCATGGCGGGAGACGGCGCGATCCTGGTGGATGAGAACGGCGGTCACTGCCGGCAGGCGCCGTGCAGCGGTACCGTGCGCAATTCTGTGGGCGCCGGAGATTCCATGGTGGCCGGTTTCCTGAGCGGATATCTCAGAACCGGGGACTACCGCTATGCGCTGCAGCTGGGCACAGCAGCCGGCGGCGCCACCGCTTTTTCCGTGGGAATCGCGGAACAGGCGGATATTATGAAACTGCTGAAACAGATTCAGAACTGATTCACACACCGGTTTTGCCGGAGATGGATTACTGATAGAAAAGGAGGAGTTGTCGATGAAAATCAGAGACATCCTGAAGCCGGAGAGTATCCTGCTTCATACATCTGTCCGGGATAAGGCAGATGCGATTGATACGCTGGTGGATCTGCAGGAAAAAGGCGGACATCTGACCGATAAAGACAAATACCGGGAAGCGATTCTTGCCAGGGAAGCGCAGACCAGTACGGCGATTGAAATGGGAATTGCGGTTCCCCACGCCAAGACATCCGCGGTTACAAGCCCCGGACTGGCGGCCATGACACTGGATGAGGGGATTGATTACGAGTCCATGGACGGTCAGCCCTCGGATCTGTTCTTTATGATTGCCGCGCCGGAAGGCGGGGAAGAGCATCTGCAGATCCTGTCCCATATGATGGTCATGCTGATGGATCCTGACTTCTGTGGTAAATTAAGGGCTGCTCAGACCCCGGAAGAGTTCCTTTCCGTCATCAATGCCTTTGAAGCGGAAAAATACCCGGATGAGCCGGAAGAAGAGACAGGGGCTGACACGGCGGATGCTGCAGGAGAAGAGGAACGGATCCGGGTGCTGGCGGTAACCGCATGTCCCACCGGAATTGCCCATACCTATATGGCAGCGGAAGCCCTGGAAAAATCCGCGGAAGCCAAAGGAATTAAGATAAAAGTGGAAACCAACGGCAGCGACGGCGTCAAACACCAGCTGACCCCGGAGGAAATCGAAGCCTGTGACGGAATTATCGTGGCGGCAGACAAGAAGGTAAATACCGCCCGGTTTGACGGGAAGAAATGCATCATCACAAAGGTGGCAGACGGTATCCACAAACCGGACGAAATGATTGACCGGATTTTGGCCGGAGATGCGCCGGTGCACCACGAAGCCGGCGGCGCTTCAGCCGCAGAGCAGACGGAGGAAAAAGAAAGCGCGGGACGTCAGTTCTACAAGCATCTGATGAACGGTGTCTCCCATATGCTTCCTTTCGTTGTCGGCGGCGGTATCCTGATCGCGCTGTCCTTCCTTCTGGACAACCGTGCCATTGATCCGTCTCATTTCGGATCCAACCTGCCGATTGCCCATATGTTCAATGTTATCGGAAACGCGGCCTTCGGCCTGATGCTTCCGGTTCTGGCCGGATTCATCGCCATGTCCATCGCGGACCGTCCGGGTCTTGCCGTGGGTTTTGTGGGCGGTATGCTGGCAAAAGTGGGCAACAGTTTCTGGGATTTTGACGGAAAGGCAGGAATCAGCGCAGGATTTCTCGGCGCGATGGTAGCAGGTTTCTTGGCCGGTTATATTGTGCTTTTACTGAAGCGCTCCACCGCGAAAATGCCCCAGTCGATGCAGGGCCTGCGGCCGATTCTAATCTATCCCCTGGCCGGTATATTCATCATGGGTGTGGTGATGCTCCTGATCAATCCGGTGATGGGAGCGATCAATACAGGAATTTCCAACCTGTTAAATTCCATGAGCGGCGTATCCATTGTCCTTCTGGGCGCGGTGTGCGCGGCTATGATGGCCGTGGATATGGGCGGCCCGATCAACAAGGCGGCGTATCTGTTCGGTACGGGTATGCTGGCCAGCGGCAATTATAAAGTAATGGCAGCGGTAATGATCGGCGGTATGGTGCCTCCGATTGCAATTGCCCTGTGCGCAACCTTCTTCCCGAAGAAATTCACAAAAGGGGAGCGGCAGAGCGGAATTATCAATTATGTCATGGGACTTTGCTTTATTACAGAAGGCGCGATCCCGTTCGCGGCAGCAGATCCGGCCAGAGTGATTCCGGCCAGTGTGGCAGGCGCGGCGGTATCCGGCGGACTGGCTATGAAGTTCGGATGTACGCTGCAGGCTCCCCACGGCGGAATCTTCGTATTCCCGGTAGTGGGTAATGTAGGCGGTTATCTGATCGCGCTGGCAGTCGGCTCCATCGTGGGCATGTTTGTACTGGCGGTTCTGAAGAAAAACAAGACAGCGGAAGAAATGGAAGCCGCCGGTACGGCAGCAGGACTGAAACTGGAGTAGTCCGCGGCACTTTTTATAAATTGCAGTAGACGTGGTTTTCCGTGTGATGATAAAATAAAAGCAGGACAGCCGGCGGAGGGATCCGTATCCATCCGCCGGACTGCATACAGAGAATGAAATGGAGGAATCATTATGGTATCACAGAAAGTTACATTAACAAACAGTCAGGGTCTTCATATGCGTCCGGCAAAGGAATTTTCCGCCGCAATGAGCAAATTTGCCAGCGATGTGACCATTGATTTTAACGGGAAAAACATCAATGCCAAAAGCATTATGAATCTGATGGCTGCCTGCATCAAAGTCGGCAGCGAGATCGAAATCAAGTGTGACGGCGCGGATGAAGCCGAAGCGCTGGCCAAGGCTGTTGAACTGGTGGAAAGCGGATTCGGCGAAGAGTAAGACGGAGAAAGACTATGATTCTGAAGGGAACAGCAGCATCTGCCGGTATCGGTATCGGCAAGGTGTATATCGTATCGAATGATCTGCCGGATTATTCCGGCGTGCAGGCCGGTTCGCCGGAAGAAGAGAAACAGCGGCTTACAGATGCCATCGCGCAGTTTCGCAGCATGACGGAAGAGATGGCGGAAAAAACCAGAATCCATGTGGGCGAGAAGGAAGCAGGCATTCTGGAAGGCCAGCTGGAGATGATCGCGGATCCGATGATGGAAGAGCAGATGCAGGATGCGATTGCCGGCGGCAGCAGCGCGGAAGCGGCAGCAGCGCAGGTACTGGAATTCTTTGCGTCGATGATGCGGGATACCGGGGACGAGATGATGATGCAGCGGGCCAGCGACATCGGCGATATGGAGAACCGGATCTTAAAGATCCTGATGGGCATCGAGCAGATTTCCCTGTCGGATCTGACAGAGCCTACGGTATTGGTGGCGAAGGATTTCACCCCTTCCATGACCGTCGGCATAAACAAAGACATGGTTGCCGGGATTCTGACGGAAACCGGCGGATTTACCAGCCATACCGCGATTCTTGCCCGGCAGATGGGACTTCCGGCAATTCTGGGAATTCCGGGAGTGACAGAGGCTATGGCGGATGCGCAGACTGCGGCGGTGGACGGCCGCAGCGGAAAAGTGGAAACGGATCCGGCAGGAGAAGCGCTGGCGGAATGGGAAGAAAAGCTTTCTGCCTGGAAAGAAGAACTGGAGCTTCTGGCCCAGTACAAAGAGAAAGACACGGTTGACGCGGACGGCAGAACCTATGCCCTGTATGCCAATATCGGAAGCCCGGAAGAGGCCCGGATGGCAGCAACCTACTCCGCGGAAGGCATCGGACTGTTTCGAAGCGAATTCCTGTTTATGGACCGGACGGAACTGCCCACCGAAGAAGAGCAGTACGAAGCATACAAGAAAGCTTCCGATGCCATGCGCGGCAGGGAAGTGATTATCCGTACCCTGGATGTGGGCGGGGACAAGGAAATCTCCTACCTGAATCTTCCGAAGGAAGAAAATCCCTTCCTGGGATATCGGGCGATTCGTTTTTGCTTAGACCGGGAGGAAATGTACCGCACCCAGCTGCGCGCGCTGCTGCGGGCAGGAGCAGAAAATAAAAACATCAAGATTATGGTGCCGCTGGTGACCTGTGTGGAGGAAATCCGCAGAGTGAAGGAACTGACGGAAGCCTGCAAGGCAGAGCTGGAAGCCGAAGGCCTTGCCTACGACAAAGACATTGCGGTAGGCATTATGACAGAAACGGCAGCTTCCGCGCAGATTGCGGATCTGCTGGCCAAAGAGGCGGACTTTTTCAGTATCGGCACCAATGACCTGATTCAGTACATCATGGCCTGCGACCGGGGAAATACGCAGATCGCGTCCCTGTACTCTCCGTTCCAGCCGGCAGTGCTCCGGGCGATTCGCAGGATTATTCAGAGCGCGAAGGAAGCCGGGATTCCGGTCGGCATGTGCGGAGAAGCAGCAGCAGATCCCCATATGATTCCGCTGCTTATGACCTGGGGACTGGATGAATTTTCCGTTGGCGTGGGATCGGTGCTTTCTGTCCGGGCCCGGATCGCGGGCATCCATTCCGCGGAAGCGAAGGAGCTGACGGACCGCGTGATGCAGGCGGCTACCCTTGCGGAAGTCCGGGACATCCTGGGCATCTGACAGAACAGAAAATCCGCCGAAACAGAGGATCTGCGGATACAGACGCAACGAAGAAGCTGTCACTGTGGTGGCAGCTTCTCCTTTTTACCCGATTTTTAAATTCACTCTGTTAAAACCCGCGGTTTGTTGCTATAATTAAATCTGATTTTGGGCAAAACCGCCCCGGAAAGGCAGGTGCATGGCATATGATGAATATTTACATGACAGATGACCGGATACTGCATGAACTGGAAGAGTCCCAGCCGGGCGCGTGGATTATGCTGACGAATCCCACCGTGGAGGAACTGCAGACTGTCGCCATGAATTACGGGATCGATATTGCCGATGTGCGTGCCGCCCTGGATGACGAGGAGAGTTCCCGTATCGATCTGGAGGACGGATATACCCTGATCCTGGTGGATATTCCCACTGCGGAGATCCGCCACGAATCCCGCAGTTATACCACCATTCCTCTGGGCATCCTTCTGACCGGCAACAATATCATCACGGTATGCACCGAGGAGACCCCGATTCTGCAGCATTTTATCGAGCGGAGAGTCCGGGAATTTTCCACCAAGAAAAAGATGCGCTTTGTCTATCAGATCCTGTTCCGGACAGCAGCCTCCTACCAGAGCGCGCTGCGGATCATTGATAAGAAACGCACGGAGATCGAGGAAGACGTGGGACAGAAGACAGATGACAAGGATCTGATCGAACTGCACGAACTGGAGTCCACCCTGGTATACTTTGCCACATCCCTGCGGGCCAACGGTGTGGTGCTGGACCGCCTTTCCCGCTACAAGCGTCTGGAGCAGTTTCCGGAAGACATGGAACTGCTGGAAGATGTCATTGTGGAAAACAGGCAGGCGGTGGAGATGACCAGTATCTACCGGGATATTCTGAACGGAACCCGGGAACTGATGTCCTCCCTGATGGACAACCGGCTGAATAATGTCATGAAATATCTGACTTCCCTGACGATTGTGCTGGCCATCCCGACGATTATCTCCGGACTCTTCGGAATGAATGTGCCGATTCCCATGGAAAAGTCCGTATTCGGATTCCTGGCGATCTGTGTGGGAACCTTCGTGATCTGTATTGTGGTCATGGGTGTTCTGCGCAGAAAGCGGATGCTGTAGGGACGCTTCGGATCCGCTGCCCTGCGGAGCAGACGGCCGGCGGCAGGGACGATTACTCTCAATTCCCGGTGACAATAAGGGGATTCATGAAAAACCGCACTTAATTCACAAAAAATGACATTTTACAGAGAAACTGTTTGTGGAATAATATCTTACAGAAAGATACGATCACAGACGGTTTCTTTTTTGCTTTCCCGGATTCCGCCCGTGACAGGTTGCAGGTATTCCATCAGTGAAAAGGAGGGTTTTTCATGAAAACAATTTTCGCGGAAGCACAGGCAGACGGAACCGTCGCATTAAAAGAAAAAGAACTTCCGGATCCCGACAGAGGAGAGGTTTTATTAAAGGCAAAATACAGCGCAATGAGCCCGGGAACGGAATGCGGGCTGCTGCATAACGCGATTGTGCCTCTTCCCACCAGCATCGGCTATGCCATGGCGGCAGAAGTCATTGCGGTGGGAGAAGGCGTGGAAGAGCTGAAAGTCGGCGATCACGTGGTATCCACGGTAGAACACGCGCAGTATGTGATCACATCGGAATTAAACTGCACGCTCTGTCCGGAAGGCGTGGACCTGAAACAGGCCGCTTTCTGGAACCTGGGACACACAGGCATGTACGCGCTGCGCCGTTCCGGTCTGGAGATGGGCGAACCGGCAGTTGTGCTCGGACAGGGCTTCGTGGGAGCCATCACAGCCCAGTGTGCCCGCCTGGCAGGCGCATGCCCGGTAATTGTCACCGATCTGGATGATACCCGCCTGGCTGCGGCAAAGACCATGGGCGTGGATGTTGCCATCAATTCCAAAGAAGATCCGGATGGACTGGAAAAGGCAGTGGAAGCTTTGAACCGCGGCGGTGCACCGGTGATTTTTGAAGCCACCGGCGCGAGAGGACCGCTGATGCAGGCAGCAGAGCTGGTTTCCGAACGGGGCCGGATTGTCATGATCTCCCAGGTACACGGACAGGCGATGCCGCCCATTGATGATCCCATTATGCAGAAGGGCGCCAGCCTCATCGGAACTTATGTCAATTCCAAACCATACAAATTAAAACGGGCAGATCTGCTGATTGAGGGCGCATGGCCGCCGGTCATGGGCAAAAAGCTGAACCGCTATGTCAACGCGGACTGCTGGACTTCCGATGAAGATATTAAGGTATTTCTCAATATGATCAAATACGGCAAACTGGATATTACGCCGCTGATCAGCCATACCTTCAAGTATACAGAAATACCGGAAGCATATGCTAATCATGTATTCCCTGAGGTTGACCCGTCGGTAACCGGCGGACTGATCGACTGGGAAGATTAGAAGATACAATTCAGTAAGCAGCAGAACATACCCTTAACCTCTTGCTGCCATACCTCTTGAAAGGCGGAACTGCGTCCCTGTGCAGACAGCGGGCGCAGTCCCGCTTTTTTCGCTTTCTTGTGTCGGCCCACGGGTGGGGGGACCGCTGAAGCCATTGAAAACACTGGCTTTCGACAAAATATAAACAAAGTATGAAATTACGAAACAAACCATAAAAAACCATACTTTTTTCTAAAAAAGTTGCGTTGTATGGGCCTTTGCATTCTGCCATAATTCAAGTATCAAAACACAGAACGAACCGCACCGGATGCGGGGAGTATGAAAGGAGAGAGTGTTATGGCACAAGAAAATACACACAGCGGCAAATTCCTTGCCCGGGCGATCCTGATCTGTATTTTAGGCATTTTGTTTATGTTCTTTTATTCAGGGTTGCAGAATGATCAGATCAACATCATTCAGACCTTCAGCGGATGGACAAATGTCCAGACGCAGCTGCCGATGACGGTAGGCAACTTTGTCTGCATCATCCTCACATTTGTTTACGGTACGTTATTCATTAAGTTCGGCTTAAGAAAGACCATGATCCCGATTATGATTATCTGCGCGGTAGGATGCGTGGGAATCGCGGCAGCCAACGGCATTGCCCGGGGCTCCATGATCGGCAGCGGCCAGAATGTAAACGGCAACTACGGCCTGTTCTTTGTGGCACTGTTTGTTGTACGGTGCGCATGTATGATCCTCCAGATGGGTGGATTCATGCTGGTGGCAAACTGGTTCATCCGGTACCGCGGACAGATCATGGGTGTCATTACCATGGGATCTCCCCTGTTCTCCATCATCGGAACCGGCGTAATGACCACAGCGATCTCCAAACATTTTAACGGAGATTACCGGATGTTCTACGTGATCATCGCGATCCTGATCTGCATCATCGCCCTGATCCTGGGCGTAGGCCTGAAAGATACTCCTGAGGAATGCGGCCTCCATCCGGACGGCGCGGATCACGCACCGAAGTCCGAGGCGGAAGAGGAAACCAAACTGACCGTCAGAGACGTATTATCCTCCAAAATCGGC
This sequence comes from Clostridium sp. SY8519, assembly GCF_000270305.1. NCBI lineage: Bacteria > Bacillati > Bacillota > Clostridia > Eubacteriales > Clostridiaceae > Clostridium > Clostridium sp. SY8519. The sequence goes on from NC_015737.1 coordinate 1,928,361, forward strand.
TGGCAGCTGATCATTTCCTTTGGCGCGTTCCAGTTTATCATCAATGCCTGCATGGGATCCATGGCAGCCCGCTACATGTCCCTGGGCGCCAGCGCCGGTGATCCTTCTGTATGGCTGACAGCGGTAAAATTCCTGTCCATCGGCGCGGCTCTTGGTATCCCGATGTCCTATGTATTCGGAATTCTGGATGACAAGATCGGTTCCATCAAAGCTTCCATCATCCTGGGCCTGACCGAACTGATTCCGGTCATCGGCCTGATGCTTCAGCCCCAGGGCGGCAACGTTCCGCTGATGCTGGTATGGGGAATCGGCGTAGCCTGCATGACCGGCGGTGTACCGACCATGCATCCCTGCATCACCGCATACTGCTACGGCCGTCGTGAATATCAGTCCGCCAACAGAATTATCATGGCGATCCAGCTGATTCCTTCAGCAGTAGCCGCTATGATGATGACCATGTTCATCCAGGCGGGCAAAGCGCAGATCGGTTATATCGTTCTCATCGTTATCATCATCATCGGCATCGTTACCATGATTACCATGAGAAATGTAAAAGACGCAAACGCTGCAGACCGTATGTACGCGAAAGAACAGAAATAACAGAAACAACAGAAACAATAGAACGCATGACTGCCGGGACTCCGGCGTCAGCAAGCAAGGAATGACTTCTGCCCAGGCAGGAGTCATTCTTAGATTAAAGGAAAACCTAGAATGTTTCTAGGGAATAGACTGCAGAGCTGCGGCCCGGAAAAGAGACGGGCCGTGGAAGTGCCCGGCTGCCGAAAACAGCGGCAGCCAGGGCGGAAAAAGGAGGTTTTACTATGGAATTACAGAAAATCAAGGGTGTGGCAAAAGAGCATCCGGCACGCAGAATCTGCAAGAATCTGGCAACAATGGCAGAGATTATCACCAATGTCAATGCGATTCTCAACCCTGACGGACCGACCATCAACTGGTTTGCGCCGGCAGAAGACGCGGTGGCGGCTGTGCATATCAAGGACGGGGTCTATGAGGAGTCCAGTTCCAATCCGGAAGTGGTGTATGGCGGGGAAGTCTCCGACCATCTGGTGAAAGACCTGAAAGTTGTGGCCTATGAAGGCACCCAGGGCGCGGTCTACGCAGAAGGCGCAGGCACAGATGTCACAGTAGATACCGCATATATCAGCCTGCAGGGAGACGGGGAAGGCATCGGCGGTCCCGCCAGCGGCGCCGCGGCAAAATACAACGCGAAGCTGACCATCCGCAACGCGGTGATTGATACCATGGGACGGACCCGCTACGCGACGGCTGCGGAAGAAGGATCCGTGCTGAAAGTCTATGATTCCGTGATCTGGTCCCATGGAATCCCCTATGGGGAAGGGATCGAACGCCCCACCGCGCTGATGTCCGCACCGCCGGCAGCCCTGGAGATGGACGGAAATACGAGAACACACTGTACCATGTCCAATTCCTCCAGTTATTTTTATAACACCAAGATTATCTGCGACGGCTGGGCCGCTCTCTCCACCGAGTCGTCGGAAGGCTATGTGTATCTGGAGGCCAATGACTGCGATATTATCTGTACGAAAAACGGATACGGCGCGTATGCGGACCCTGGCTGCCATGATTATTTCAACAACTGCCACTTTGACATGGCCCGCATGGCTGCGATCCTGGCAGGAAACAGTGATATGACTTTCACCGACTGTGACAGCGACTGCGGCACTTACTTCTGCCTGAGCCACTGCGTCAACGGCTGGCCGGAAGAAACGGCGGATCTGACCGTTACCGGCGGAACGATTCACACAAAGAAAGAGGCCGTGCTGGTAAAACAGCACAATATCGTCATTGACCTGGCAGACGTGGAGATGGAGTCCGACTGCGGAATCCTGGTGCATTCCATCTTAAATGACGATCCCTGCGCCACAAAGGCAGATGAACTCAGCTACGGAGTCAATGTGATTATGACAGACATGGATGTCAAAGGGGATCTGATCCATGACGATACCACCCGCCAGATGTGGATATCCCTGACCTCCACCCAGTTAGAAGGCGCCATACGGAATGCCAATCTGGTCATGGATGCCGGAAGCAAATGGACCGCTTCGGCAGATTCCAGTGTCACGATTATCGGCACACTGGATCCGGCCCAGATCGACGCGAAAGAAGGGGTAACCATTACAGCAGCGGGCGGAGAAACCGGAACCTATGAGCTGGCAAGCGGCGGAAAACTGATCGTTCAGGCATAAGGTGAAAGTATTTTAGAAAAAAAGGACATAATCTTCGGTTCTGCGCCGATGCGTTGAATTTGAAAAAATCGGAAGATATAATGAATACAGCATCGGATATCTGCCGGCGCGCCGGGTGTCCGGTACACCGGCAGAAAAGAAAGAGAGGATACAGATATGACTTCTAATATAACCAAAGTTCTGCACACGGGCATCAGTGTCCGGGATATGGATGAATCGGTTGCATGGTATGAGAAAAACCTGGGCTTTTCCCCTGTCAGTGATGATTACGCGCCGCCGCTGAGCGCGAGAATTGTGTTTCTCCGGCGGGATGACCTGGATTACGAGCTGGAATTATTCCAGTATGATGATCCGAAACCGATTCCCTCGGAGCGCCTGATTCCGAATTCGGATCTGCAGACGATCGGAACGAAACATGTGGCATTTCTGGTGGACAATATGGAAGAGTTGAAGAAGGGCTTCCTGGAAAACGGCGTGGAAATTGTCCATGAAGTACATATGGGGACAGACTCTGTCATGTTTATCCATGACTGCAACGGGGTCCTGATTGAGTTTATTCAGAAATAATATCCTGAAAGTCAGGAGAATGCGGCAGGCTGCCGGTTCGCAGGGGCGGACTGGCAGTCTGCTGTTTTTTATAGTAGAATAAAAGCGATTCCTTTTTCACTGAGTACCATCGTTCGGATGATTTTAGAAACAGAAATTATAAAGCATGAAAAACTATCTGAAAAAATATTTGCCGCTTTTTGGAATTATCCTGTCAGCTGGTTTCATTATTCTGGGAATCAGCTTTTATCGTGAAATAAAAACATACCAGACGGAATATGCGGAGTATTACAAAAAGAAGGCTGGAACTTTTCGGCTTTCTGACGATTACGATAGTAAGACCTCTTCTTTTTCAGAATTTTTAAATTCAGATCATGCACTCGAAACAGAAGAGGATGCCTACCGTATGATAAAAGATGGCACCATTGATTATTATGAAATTTATTCCAATCCACTTTATTTTGTCGGAAACTATTCGTCTGCTGTAAAGGATGACGTAGATCATCTCATGCTGAATGAGGAAAATTCCGGAGAAAAACTGACGGATTTTACAGGAATCGCATTAGATCAGAAATCGTATGCACAGTATGGCTTCGCACATCAGATTCGATCGGGCAAAGGGTTTGACGCGAACGATTTTGCGGTGACATCGAAGGCACGTATACCGGTGCTTCTTGGAAGCCAGCTGAAAGACAGTTTTCAGATCGGGCAGTCTTTTGCAGGAAAATTTGTTCTTGACAGGAATCTTACATTTTATGTGGCGGGATTTTTAAACAAGGGACGGGAAGTGATGGTAGATGACAGGAAAGTCTCATTGGACGATAAGATACTCCTGCCTTCCGTAAAGCCGGATGCGGGCGATACAGATGCGGAAAAAATCATTTTATATTCTATGAAACTGGAGGGAAATGTTGCGTACAGCACGAATGAAAACTATGTAGAAAGCGCGGGGTATATCCGTAAGATCCGCAAAAAGACAGGATATCGATACAGTAAAATAAAAACAGTTCAGGATATAGAAAAACCGCGGTTTTCATCGAAAAGGATTCCCGGCCTGTTCCTTGCGGCCGGTATTCCCATGTTGGTGCTTACATGGATCGGTTCTGTGCATTCGTTAAGAAAAGAAGAGGATCGTAGTTAAGGGAAACGTCTGAAGGGCGCAGAGGAAGAAGAACGTGTTAGAATTTTTTACCCGGGGAGCAGCATATCTGGGACGGGCAGCAATTGTCGGAACGATTGCCTTCCTGTTGATCTGGGGGCTGTTCTGGAGAAAAGAAAAATTAACCATCGGCTGGAATATGATTCGCTGGCTGTTTTGCATTTATTTTACAGCGATCCTGCTGATTACACGTGTAATCAGCAACTATGGATGGCATTTTTCGTTTGTAGTTTTCAATATTCGGCCGTTTCCGGACGGCTTTTCCGGTCAGGTACTTATGAATCTGCTGTTATTTCTTCCATTTGGAGCACTGCTTCCGTTTGTTTTTCGAAAAATGGCTTGGAATTATGGACGCGTGCTGTTTTCCGGATTTGCGGTTTCTGCAGCCATCGAGCTTATCCAGTTCTTTTTTGTCGGAAGATATGCGGATATTACGGATGTGATGATGAATACGGCTGGCACAGCAGCGGGGGCACTCGTTTATCGCTGGATATCCATACGGTTTTCTGCAGAAGAGCTTAAAAAAAAGAAAAAGCAGGTGCCTGCGCGTCTTTTTTTTGCATGGAATTCATCATCCTGCTGCTTGCCGTCCCCTATAAAGCGTTTCGCCTGTGTATGGGAGATGTGATGTTTGCCAGTGTTTTCGGGAGCAGTATGACCTGGTCAGGGAATTTTGGCGGTGCGCTTGATTACAGCGGCATACACATAACACTGATCCTTCTGATCTTTGCGCTGCTGTTTTGGGCAAAACTCTGCGAGAATACCTGGAAGAAATACATGAAACGATCCATTTTTCTTCCTGCAGGGGGTGGAGTCGGAATTTTAGGATGTATGCTGGTATTGCAGGCAATTCTGTGAGTTAAAGTGTTTAATTTTTTACTGGATAACTATGACTTACGATCATATAGAGATTTTGGTTGAGTGTGTTCAGAGCTAGAAAATTTGCTATTTAGAAATTCAGAAAAGTATGAAGCAGAAATTTCCAAAATGGAATCATCGATTGTTTAAAAGAAAATATCTGACCCTGGTGATCCTGGTGGCTTTCCTGGTGATCGCAGCCATCTTGGTCAGCATGGTAATTGACGGGATCAATGCGGTAAATGACAACCAGGTGCTGGCGGAGCACAACGGCGAAAAGACAGAGCTGCAGCTGAACTACGCCTATCAGAATCCCCAGTGGAATGCAGAAATCGAGGCAGTGATCGAAGCATTTGAAAAGAAATATCCGGATATCGAGATTTCTTATGAAATGAATTATGAGCATAAGACGTACGATGCGCTGCTGGCAAAGAAAATCGCGAGAAATGAGCTGGGCGATATTCTGCAGCTGAAAAATCCGCAGCCCTTTGCGGACAGCGGCCTGATTGCCGAACTGCCGGACGAACTGTCGAATCTCGTTACCTACAGCTATCAGAAAGAGGGAAAGACCTATGCCCTGGGCATGGTGGAAGCGACCTCCGGAATCGTGTATAACAAGGCGGTATTTCGGAAATACGGCCTGGAAGAGCCAAAGAATTATCAGGATTTTCTGAAGATCTGCAAGACGCTGAAAGCAAAAGGCATCACGCCGCTGGGAGTGGCCGGCGGAGATTTGTGGCATATGGAATACTGGGTGAATCATTTTTTCCGTACGGACATTCTGGCGGGAGACCGGAACTGGCTGAAAAAAGCGGAACAGGGGAAAAAATCCTGGAAAGATCCGGAAGTAACCGTCATGCTGAAGCATTTAAAACAGCTGTTTGCGGAGGGATATGTGAATAAAGACTGGCGGAGTACCCGGGATGTTTCGGTGAGTTATATGCTGATTCACCAGGATGTGGCCATGATTTACACCGGCCCCTGGACCATCGGCAGCATTCATGCCATTGACAAAGAGACGGAACTGGGGTGGTTTCAGGTACCGGCTAATAACGGGCAGGTATTTGCCGGGGACAATCGGGACACCTATCTGGCTGTAACGGATCAATGCGCGAAAAACAGCGAAAAATACGATGCCGCGATGAAATTTATCCGCTTTTTCTATCAGAAAGCCAATTATGCCAGACTCTGCCGGAATGTCAATGTTTTCCCGGTTACTGCCGATGGGGCAGCGGAGAAATCGAAGACAGCTGCGGATACCGGCAGCCTGCGGCAGCGGGTAAAGGACAGTTTTGACCAGGCGGATGCCAGAATAAGCGCTTATATCGGCGATGAACATACCCCGCAGAACTTTGAGGGCAGCTGTCTGGAGTCCATACAGGCCTATCTGCAGGGAAAACAGGACACGGAAGAGACCCAGAAGCAGCTGCAGCAGATCTGGAAGAAAGCGGTGCAGGCCGACAGTTCCAATGGGAGGTGAGCGTATGGCAGAGCGGAATCTTCCCTATCGAAACAGTTCCTTTATGAAGATGACCCGGGCCTTTGTGTTCATGGGCATGGTTCCGGTGCTTCTGGTGAGTATGCTGTATTTTGCCACATACAACAATCGGATCCGTACGCTGATGACCGGAAACTATCAGGAAATCAACCGGTATTTCGCGAAAAACGTGGACAGCATCTTTACGTCTGCAGATACTGCCCTGGCGGAACTGTATGACTATGAAACAGACAGCGGGATGTCTCTGGTGGAATGTCTGAAACAGACGGACCTGACAACCTATGAACAGACCATGATCGTTACGGACGCGCTGGAGAGCAGTATGGAACAGTGCCGGTATATTTCTTCCGAACGGCTGGCGGACAGTAAGGGACGCCGGTTCAGCCTGTATTATGACCAGACAAAAACCCTGCGGCAGGACAACCACTTCTTTACCAGGTCGCCTTTTGGCAGGAACGGCGGATACCGGGACCTGTATATTCTGCAGACTTCGCCGGAGAGCCAGATGACCGTGAATACGGATGACTTCGTCTTCGTACTGGTGCGGAACATTATGGATACCACACAGGTAAAGAAGGCGAAAGGTAAGGTGCTGGCCACGGTCTACGCGGATATCAATGTGAACGAGATCGAGTCGCTGATTGACAATATGGATATTGATACCACCACCGGCAGTTTTTATGTGGTGGATCCCGCCAGACAGACCTATCTGTACAGTTCGGAACAAGAGGATTATCACAACGCCAACAGCCTGTCCGGGGTCATGCATCAGTTCACCGGCGCGAAAGGAAATTTTGTCAGCCGCAGCTTTGTTTATTTTTATCAGAAGATCGGCGATACGGAAGAATATGCAGTAATGAAGATACCGAAAAAGACGGTGTTCGGGGATATCAGCAGAAACCGATCCATGATTATCCTCCTGATCTCTTTTACCTCCTTTATCCTTCTGATTCTGTATATGCGGTTCTCCAACCGGCAGACAGCGCCCATTGTCCGCCTGAAAGAAGCCATGGAAAAAGTGCAGAAAGGGGATCTGGATGTTCGGGTCGAGGCAAAGACCAGTGACGAGATGGAGTACATTACCAATGGATTCAACCGGATGGTGGAAGATCTCCAGACTTACATCAACCGGGTCTACAAAGAGCAGATCAACCGGAAAGACGCGGAGCTGAATGCCTTGAAGATGCAGATTCAGCCCCATTACCTGTACAATACGCTGGATGTGATCCGAATGACTGCCCTGGAGCATCAGGATCCTGTGACGGCGGAACTCCTGGAAAGCCTGGGGCATCAGCTGCGGTTTGTCATGGGAGAGCAGCAGGAACGGATTACCCTGCGGAAGGAGCTGGATATGCTGCGGGAGTACTTCACACTGATGAAAGTACGCTATCAGGGACGGATCGCCCTGCATATCCATATCAATAAAAAAGATGAGCAGCTTCTGATTCCCAAGATGATCCTGCAGCCGGTAGTGGAAAATGCGGTGAAACATGGAATGAAAGAGGATGTGAAACAGGAAGTTGTGGATGTCAATGTTGCACGGCGGGGAGAATCTGTTATTATAATTGTAATGGACAACGGTACCGGTATGACACAGGAGCAGGTGGACGAGATGATGGATCTCCTGCAGCACCCGGAAAAGAGGAAAGCCAGGGAGGCGGGCCATATCGGTATCGGTATGCAGAATGTATACGACCGGATTAAATTCAGCTGCGGCGAGTCCTATGGATTTACCATCAGCAGCGTGAAAGGTATCGGTACGTCAGTGACCTTTGTGCTTCCCGCAGAAGAACAGACGGAAGCGGAAGAAGTGACAGAACACACGGAGACAGACGATACCAAACGGTAAGATATAATCAGAAATCATACAAATCATACGCTGACATGCAGAAAGCAGCGTACAGAGCAGTCAAGGTGCACCGTTGAAGCGGGCAGAAGAAGATTACAGAAGAGCAGAGTATGCGGGGGCGACTGGACTATGATGAGAGTATTGCTTGCAGATGACGAATCTGTCATCGTAGAAGGGTTAAAACGACTGATTCACTGGGAAGATCTGGATGCGGAGATTATTGATACCGCCCATGACGGTGAAGAGCTGGAAGAGAAGATCCTGGCACGGAAGCCGGACCTTGTGGTAACGGATGTAAAGATGCCGAAGCGCAGCGGTCTGGATGTGATCCGGCAGGTACAGGGGAAGAGTGCCGCCAAATTTATCTTTATCAGCGGCTATCAGGAATTCAGCTACGCGCAGACCGCGCTGAAGTACGGAGCGGTGGACTACCTGCTGAAGCCGGTGCGCGCCAGAGAACTGGAGCAGGCAGTACGTAAAACCATCACCCAGATCGAAGATCAGAACACCGTGGAGATCTTCCGGGGCAGCAAGGATGAGATTCAGGAGCTGTTCCGCAATATGAACAGCGAGAACCGCTACGAAGGGGAGGAGCTGTATGAAGTATTTGCTTCTTCCGGCATTGATTTCACGGATAAGATAATCGTGGGGCTCTGCATCGGTCCGCAGCCGGATGTGGCGGCAGAGCGGATCCGGGATTCCTTCGAACATTACAATCTGCTGCGCTTCGCTATTTTCAACCGGTTAAGCGAGTATTTTTCGGAGCACCGCAACGGGTTTGTCGTAAAGCGGGATGACTATGCGCTGCATGTGCTGGGAGTATTTCCCAGAGAAGAGCAGGCTTGCTATTTTGATCAGTACATCCGCCCGGAGCTGGAAACGCTGGAAACAGAGTATCAGCTTCCGCTGACAGCGGGAATCGGCATCGAGTTCCAGGATCTGAGCCAGATGAAAAATTCCTACAAAACAGCCCAGTACTGTTTTGAACTGTTCTTCTTCCTGGAGCAGAAAGTCATCGATTTCCAGCATGTGAACAAAGTGTTTGTGGATTCGGAAAAAATTTATGACGACGCAGTGGCACAGCTGTTTCCCGCCATTGTGGCCAGGGACGGTTCCCTGGAGGAAAAAGTGGAAAAAGTCATGGATGTCATCGAAGACATGCATTTCGGCCATATGATGGCGGCCAAAAGCCGGGTTATGCTTTACACCGGGGATATCAGCTCCAAACTTACCGACCTTCATATGATCAACAACGACTTCTACGCGATGCAGGACGCACTGCAGAATCGTGTGGCAGAAGCATCTACCTTCCGGCAGCTGCGGGAGATTATGAAGGACTATTTCCGGAATCTGATGGAAGAAGTGGAAAAGAGCGGAAGAAACAGAGACAGTATCCTTATCGAAGATGTCAAAGAATACATTTCACTTCATTATATGGAAGACCTTTCCATCCGAAAACTGGCGGAAGTGGCCTGCGTCAGTCAGAATTACTTCAGCGCCATGTTTAAAAAGGAAACAGGGGAAAACTACAAAAGCTATCTGACCGGTGTCCGTATGGACGCAGCCATGAAGCTGCTGCAGGAAACCGACTGCAAGACCTATGAGATCAGCGAGCAGATCGGCTATAACAATGTGCGCCGGTTTGTGGATGCCTTTAAGCAGATCTATAAGGTCAGTCCGGCAGAATACCGCAAATTGTTAAAAACCGGACAGCCGGTTCCGGAGCACAGATAGCAGGAACTGTGACAGCCCCTGAAAATACAGCCGCTCTACGCGGCTGCTGACGCATTCGGCCCCCGTGCCCGACGTTCCACACGCCGGCACGGGGGCCGTAAGAAGTTCCGTATGTTCGGATTTCACGGATGCCGGCCGGAAATTCCGATGCCGGTATCTGTGGATGACCGGTGACGGGATCGGACAGAAATAACCGTCCGGGCAGGGATTTCGCTGCCGTCAGGCTTCCCAGCGTCCGGAGGCGCCGCAGGGCAGAACCAGGCCGCTGGCAGTGACCGGCAGACCGATCTCCCGGGCTGTCACATGTCCGCCCAGATCCTTCAGCTCGGTGGCGATCATGTAGGTCAGCACCGCCGGCTGCAGACCGGTGGTATAGGAATTGACCAGGAAGAAAAGGGGCGCATCGCTGAGGATCTTCCGGCACAGTTTGATCAGCGGGTGAATTTTTTCCTCGATTTTCCAGATCTCCCCTTTGGGACCCCGTCCGTAAGAAGGCGGATCCATGATGATGGCGTCATACTGTCTGCCCCGGCGGATTTCCCGTTCGACGAATTTGACACAGTCATCCACCAGCCAACGGATGGGCGCGTCCTTCAGGCCGGAAGAGGCCGCGTTTTCCTTTGCCCAGTTCACCATGCCCTTGGAAGCGTCCACATGGGTAACCGCGGCGCCTGCGGCAGCCGCCGCGATGGTGGCGCCTCCGGTATAGGCGAACAGGTTCAGGACACGAATCGGACGGTCCGGGCGGGCAGTGCGGGCATCCCGGATTTTTTGGCTGAACCAGTCCCAGTTGACGGCCTGTTCCGGAAACAGTCCCGTATGTTTAAAACTGAAGGGCTTTAAATGAAAGGTCAGATCACTGCCTGCCGCGGTATGGTATCCGATGGTCCATTCCTGCGGCAGGTCGGCGAATTCCCATTCGCCGCCGCCTTTTTTGCTGCGGTGGTAGTGTCCGTTCCACCGGGTCCATCCCCGGGCTTTCTTCGGGGTGTCCCAGATGACCTGGGGATCCGGCCGCACCAGGGTGTAGCTGCCCCAGCGTTCCAGTTTTTCTCCCTGGGAACAGTCAAGGACCTCATAGTCTTTCCAGTTGTCTGCAATCCACATATCAAATATCCTCCTGCGCTGGATTTGAATTCGTCAGTATCATAGCATTTTTTATCCGGGAAAGAAAGTGGAGGGGTGTGATTTCCGGCAGATCGGAGGCTGCCGGAACGAATTTAATGTTGTATGAAATAAAAAACATAAGAATCTAAAAACTACTTGCATTACATAAGAAAAACAAGTATACTGTGAATTGCTGTGGCATGATAGCTATGAAGCGCGAGGTTGCTGCCCGATTTGTGGCAGGTTTTCCGTGGAGCGAATGTCAAGTTAGGAAACTGACGACAAGTCACTGTACTGCAATTGATCTGCCGGAAGGCAGAGGCTTGTGTGTGCAAACGGGTTTGCGTCCGCAGGACACACACGGGATAGTGTACAGTCACCGCTTGTCGTACTACAAAAAGTGCGAAAAGGAGGCGACTTTTTTTATGGCAACTCAGAAAATGAGAATCATCCTCAAGGCGTATGATCACAACATGGTAGATGCATCCGCTAAGAAGATCATCGAAACTGTAAAGAAAAACGGAGCACAGGTGAAGGGACCGGTACCTCTTCCGACTAAGAAAGAGGTTGTAACCATTCTGCGTGCGGTTCACAAATACAAAGACTCCAGAGAGCAGTTCGAGCAGAGAACACACAAGAGACTGATCGACATTGTAGCACCTACACAGAAAACAGTAGATGCACTGTCCAGACTTGAGATGCCGGCAGGCGTAAACATCGACATCAAGATGAAATAATCGCCTGACAGATGAATTTGTTAATCCTGACGGTTTATATATAGAAGCAACACATTCTTTTGGAATCAACATATTCTATACGAGTTCATAGTGTTCCACTTATATATCCACTGTTCTAGGATGAATGCCGCAAGGTATTCCGCTGTAGAGAAAACAGGAGGTAAAAAGAATGAAGAAAGCTATTTTAGCAACAAAAGTCGGAATGACTCAAATCTTCAACGAAGACGGAACTTTAGTTCCGGTTACCGTACTGCAGGCAGGCCCTTGTGTCGTAACTCAGATCAAAACCGCTGAGAACGACGGCTACGAAGCAGTACAGGTTGGCTTTGCTGACAAGAAGGAAAAAGCTGTCAGCGTAGACGCAACAGGAAAGAAAGAAATCAGACACAGACATGGTGTGAACAAAGCGCAGAAAGGTCACTTTGACAAGGCAGGCGTTTCCGGCAAGAGATTTGTCCGCGAATTCAAATTCGAGAACGCAGCAGACTACAGCCTGGCAGACGAGATCAAAGCAGACATTTTCGAGGCCGGCGACAAAGTTGACGCAACTGCAGTCTCAAAAGGAAAAGGATTCCAGGGCGCCATCAAGAAAAACGGCCAGCACAGAGGTCCTATGGCTCACGGCTCCAAATTCCACCGTCATCAGGGTTCCAATGGTGCCTGCTCCAGCCCGAGCAAGGTATTCAAAGGAAAAGGAATGCCTGGACATATGGGATGCAAGAAAATCACAGTTCAGAACCTGGAAGTTGTACGCGTAGATGCAGACAACAACCTGCTGCTGATCAAAGGTTCTGTACCGGGACCGAAGAAATCTCTGGTAACCATCAGAGAAACTGTAAAAGCACAGTAATCTGAAGAGAAGGAGGACACACAGATGGCTAACGTATCTGTTTACAATATGGCCGGCGAAGAAGTTGGAACGCTGGACCTGAATGATGCCGTGTTCGGTGTAGAGCCGAATGAGCATTTAGTACACGCAGCTGTGACTGCACAGCTGGCAAACAAACGCCAGGGTACTCAGAAGGCAAAGACACGTTCTGAAGTACGCGGAGGCGGAAGAAAGCCCTGGAGACAGAAGGGAACCGGTCACGCAAGACAGGGTTCAACCAGATCCCCGCAGTGGACAGGCGGCGGAGTTGTATTCGCTCCGGTACCGAGAAGCTACGATCTGAAAGTAAACAAAAAAGAGAAGAGAGCTGCATTAAAATCAGTTCTTTCATCCAAGGTCGCTGATTCCAAGTTCATCGTTCTGGACGACCTGAAACTGGACGCAATCAAGACAAAGGATTTCGTAAATGTATTAAACAACCTGAAAGTTTCGGACGCATTAGTAATCCTGAACGGCATGGATGAAAATGTAATCCGTTCCGCAGCAAATGTAGCAGATGTTCAGACTACTCAGATCAACAACATGAACGTATTCGACGTTCTGAAACATGACACAGTAGTTACTACAAAAGCTGCTGTAGCATCTATCGAGGAGGTATACGCATAATGGCAAACGTACAGTACTATGATGTAATCCTCAAACCGGTTGTTACCGAGAAAAGCATGAACCTGATGGGAGAGAAGAAATACACTTTCCTGGTTCATCCGGAAGCAAACAAAACCATGATCAAAGAAGCTGTTGAGAAAATGTTCGACGGAGTGAAAGTCGCAGAAGTCAGAACCATGAACCAGCTCGGCAAGAGCAAGAGACGCAACACCAGCAGAGGCGTTGTATCCGGCAAGACGGCTGCCACCAAGAAAGCAATCGTCACACTTACCGAGGACAGCAAGGACATCGAGATTTTCGCAGGCCTGTAAGCCGAAAATCCACCGATTATGTGCAGAGAAGCACGAGAGCAAACTCACGCAATTGAAAGGAGACTATTATGGGAATCAAAACATATAACCCATATACACCTTCCAGAAGAAATATGACAGGCTCTGATTTCTCAGAGATCACCAAAAAGACTCCGGAGAAATCCCTGTTAACATCTGTTAAGAAAAACGCTGGAAGAAACAACCAGGGAAAAATCACCGTTCGTCACAGAGGCGGCGGCGTCAAGAGAAAATACAGAATCATCGATTTCAAACGTAACAGCAAGGATGGCATTCCCGCAAAAGTAATCGGAATCGAATACGATCCGAACCGTACCGCAAATATCGCCCTGATCTGCTACACGGACGGTGTGAAAGCTTACATCCTCGCTCCTGCAGGCCTGAAAGACGGCATGGAAGTTATGAGCGGCCCGGAAGCTGAAGTACGTGTAGGCAACTGCCTGCCGTTAGCAAACATTCCGGTTGGTACACAGGTACACAACATTGAGCTTCACGCAGGCAAAGGCGGTCAGATGGTTCGTTCCGCAGGCATGGCAGCTCAGCTGATGGCAAAAGAAGGCAAATACGCAACACTGCGTCTTCCGTCCGGCGAGATGAGAATGGTGCCGATCAACTGCCGCGCAACCGTAGGTGTTGTGGGCAACGGCGATCACAGCCTGGTAAACATCGGTAAAGCCGGCCGCAAACGTCACATGGGAATCCGCCCGACAGTCCGCGGTTCTGTTATGAACCCGAATGACCATCCGCATGGCGGCGGCGAAGGAAAGACCGGTATCGGCCGTCCGGGTCCGTGCACACCATGGGGTAAACCTGCTCTTGGTCTGAAGACAAGACCTAAGAAGAAAGCATCTAACAAACTGATTGTAAGAAGAAGAGATGGTAGAGCTATCAAATAGGAGGTAAGACAATGGGTCGTTCATTAAAAAAAGGACCATTCGCGGACGAGAGCTTATTAAAGAAGATCAACGCGATGAACGAAGCTGGTGACAAACAGGTAATCAAGACCTGGTCCCGCCGTTCCATGATCTTCCCGTCAATGGTTGGACATACAATTGCCGTACATGACGGAAGAAAACATGTACCGGTATACGTAACAGAAGATATGGTTGGCCATAAACTCGGCGAGTTCGTAGCAACCAGAACTTATCGGGGCCACGGCAAAGACGAAAAGAAGAGTGGCGTAAGATAACAGCCTAAAGGAGGTTATGATCATGGCAAAGGGACATAGATCTCAGGTCAAAAGAGAGAGAAATTCAAATAAAGACACCAGACCTTCAGCTAAATTATCTTATGCTAGAATGTCTGTTCAGAAAGCATGCTTCGTATTAGACGCGATTCGCGGCAAAGATGTCAATACAGCACTGGCAATCGTTACCTACAATCCAAGATATGCTTCCAGCATTATCAAGAAGCTGTTGGAATCTGCAATCGCTAACGCAGAAAACAACAACGGTTTAAACAGAGACGACCTCTACGTGGAAGAGTGCTTTGCAAACAAAGGACCTACAATGAAGAGAATTCGTCCGAGAGCACAGGGTAGAGCTTACAGAATCGAAAAGAGAATGAGCCACATCACTGTTGTGCTGAACGAAAGATAGGAGGAAAGCATGGGACAGAAAGTAAATCCACACGGATTAAGGGTCGGAGTTATCAAAGACTGGAGTTCCAGATGGTACGCAGAGGATAACTTCGCAGATAACCTGGTTGAAGATTACAACATCAGAAAATTCCTGAAAAAGAAATTATATACCGCTGGTATTTCTACAATCGATATTGAGCGTACGGCTGACCGTGTCAAAGTTACCGTATACACCGCAAAACCCGGTGTAGTGATCGGCAAGGGCGGCGCTGAGATCGAGAAAGTCAAGAAAGAGCTTCAGAAATATACATCCAAGAAGCTGATCGTTGACATCAAAGAAGTAAAAAGACCGGAGAAAGACGCACAGCTTGTTGCAGAAAACATTGCAACCCAGCTTGAGAATCGTGTATCTTTCCGCCGCGCAATGAAATCCTGCATGGGCCGCTGCATGAAGGCAGGCGCTCTTGGCATCAAGACTTCCGTTTCCGGACGTCTGGGCGGAGCAGATATGGCTCGTACAGAGTTCTACAACGAAGGAACAATTCCACTTCAGACCTTAAGAGCTGATATTGACTATGGTTTCGCTGAGGCAGACACTACTTACGGCAAAGTCGGAGTAAAGGTGTGGATCTACAAGGGCGAAGTCCTTCCTAAGAAATCAGCAGAAGGGAGCGCGAAATAATGTTAATGCCAAAGAGAGTAAAACATCGTAAACAGTTCCGTGGTTCTATGTCTGGTAAACCGACCAGAGGAACAAAGATCACTTATGGTGAATATGGTATCATCGCAACAGAGCCTTGCTGGATCCGTTCCAATCAGATCGAGGCAGCCCGTATCGCCATGACCCGTTACGTAAAACGTGGCGGTCAGGTATGGATTAAGATTTTCCCGGACAAACCGGTTACAGCAAAACCTGCCGAGACTCGAATGGGTTCCGGAAAAGGTGCTCTGGAGTACTGGGTAGCTGTTGTTAAACCTGGCCGTGTAATGTTTGAAATTGCCGGCGTGCCGGAAGATGTAGCCAAAGAAGCGCTTCGTCTTGCAGCTCATAAGCTGCCATGCAAATGCAAGATCGTTTCACGTGCAGACTTAGAAGGCGGTGAATAAATATGAAATCCACTAAATATTTAGAAGAATTAAGAAACTACGACGCGGCTCAGCTGAAAGAGCAGCTCGTTGCAGCGAAAAAAGAACTGTTTAATCTGAGATTCCAGAACGCAACTAACCAGCTTGAGAACACAGGCCGAATCAAAGAGGTAAGAAAAAACATTGCCCGTATTCAGACCGTAATCACAGAAAAAGCAGAGTAATACTGATTCTCAGGAAAGGAGAAACGTATCGTGGAAGAGAGAAATCTTAGAAAAACACGTGTAGGCCGTGTTGTCAGCGATAAGATGGATAAGACAATTGTTGTTGCAATCGAAGACAGCGTAAGACATCCGCTCTACAATAAAATCATCAAAAGAACATACAAATTAAAAGCTCATGACGAGAACAATGAATGCGGCATTGGCGACAGAGTCAGAGTTATGGAGACAAGACCCTTATCCAAAGATAAGAGATGGAGACTTGTCGAAATCGTAGAGAAAGCAAGATAAGGAGGCTGCCAGTATGATTCAGCAGGAAAGCAGACTGAAAGTAGCCGATAATACAGGAGCTAAGGAAATTTTATGCATCCGTGTTATGGGCGGTTCTACAAGAAGATATGCACATATCGGTGATATTATTACTGCTACGGTCAAAGATGCAACACCAGGCGGCGTTGTTAAAAAAGGCGACATCGTAAAAGCAGTAGTTGTTCGTACAAAGAGAAGCACACGCCGGAAAGACGGATCCTATATCTCTTTTGACGAGAATGCAGCAGTTATCATCCGTGATGACAAGACTCCAAGAGGAACTCGTATTTTTGGGCCAGTTGCAAGAGAGCTTCGTGAGAAACAGTTCATGAAAATTGTTTCTCTGGCTCCGGAAGTATTATAGGAGGAACGGCATGCAGAAGATTAAGACAGGCGATACTGTAAAGGTAATCGCTGGTAAAGATAAAGGCAAAGAGGGCAAGGTAATTGCTGTCAATGCAAAGAAAAACACCGTCACAGTGGAAGGCGTAAACACCCTGACCAAGCATGTAAAGCCCAGCGCTTCCAATGCTGCAGGCGGGATCATCACCGAAGAAGGCCCGATCCATGTATCGAACGTAATGTACCTTCACAACGGCAAAGCCACCAGAGTCGGATTCAAGATGGATGGTGACAAGAAGGTTCGCTACGCAAAGAGCACAGGCGAAGTCATCGACTGATTAAGAGAGGAGGGCTAAGAGCGTGAGTAGACTGAAAGAACAGTATCAGAACGAGATCGTAGATACACTGACGAAGAAATTTGGCTACAAGAACATCATGGAGGTTCCGAAGCTGGACAAAATCGTCATCAACATGGGCGTTGGCGAAGCAAAAGAAAACGCCAAAGTTCTGGAAACAGCCATGAGAGACATGGAGATCATTTCCGGACAGAAACCGGTTGCGACCAAAGCAAAGAAAGCCATCGCAAACTTCAAGATCAGAGAAGAAATGCCGATCGGATGCAAAGTTACCCTGCGCGGCGAGAGAATGTACGAATTCCTGGATCGTCTGGTAAACCTTGCACTTCCTCGTGTACGCGACTTCCGCGGAATCAACCCCAATTCCTTCGACGGACGCGGCAACTATGCGCTTGGTATTAAAGAGCAGCTGATCTTCCCTGAAATCGAGTATGATCAGATCGATAAGGTAAGAGGCATGGATGTTATTTTTGTTACCACAGCAAAAACAGACGAAGAAGCGCGCGGACTTCTTGCAGAGTTTGGCATGCCATTTGCGAAATAACAGGAGGAGATACTAATGGCTAAGAAATCAATGAAAGTAAAACAGCAGCGCAAACAGAAATTCTCCACCAGAGAATACAATCGCTGCAGAATCTGCGGACGTCCTCACAGCTACCTTAGAAAATACGGTATCTGCCGAGTATGTTTCCGTGAATTAGCATACAAAGGTGAGATCCCGGGCGTTAAGAAAGCAAGCTGGTAAGATAGAATCTGCCAGATAATATCAGGAGGAAAAAACATGGCAATGAGCGATCCGATTGCAGATATGCTTACAAGAATCCGTAACGCGAATACTGCAAAGCATGATACAGTAGATGTTCCTTCATCCAAAATGAAAAAAGCAATTGCTGATATTCTTGTAAATGAAGGTTATATCAAAAAATACGATATCGTAAATGATGGAAAATTCGACACTCTCCACATCACATTAAAATACGGTGTGGACAAAAACGAAAAGATCATCACCGGCATCAAGAGAATCTCCAAACCGGGTCTGCGTGTTTACGCAGGCAAGAACGAGATCCCGAAGGTTCTCGGCGGTCTTGGCATTGCGATTCTGTCCACCAATCAGGGTGTGATCACTGACAAAGAAGCTAGAAAATTACAGGTCGGCGGAGAAGTGCTGGCTTTCGTATGGTAAGTATTACAGGAGGTATGGCATGTCACGAGTAGGAAGAATGCCGATCGCGGTTCCAGCGGGTGTTACCGTAACAATCGCAGAAAATAATCATGTGACGGTCAAGGGTCCGAAAGGCACTCTTGAAAGAACTCTCCCGGCAGAGATGACAATTAAGCAGGAAGGCGAGGAGATCGTTGTATCCCGCCCGAATGACTTAAAGAAAAATAAAGCTTTACATGGTCTTACAAGATCACTTCTTAACAACATGATCACAGGTGTCGTTGAGGGATACAAGAAAGAGCTGGAAGTAAACGGCGTAGGTTTCCGTGCGCAGAAATCCGGCAAAAAGCTTACCCTGAACCTGGGCTTCTCCCATCCGGTTGAAATGGAAGATCCGGAAGGCGTGGAAGTTGCTGTAGACGGCAACAAGATCATCGTCAGCGGAATCGACAAAGAGAAAGTCGGCCAGTATGCCGCAGAGATCAGAGACAAGAAGAGACCGGAACCTTACAAAGGCAAAGGTATCAAGTATGCTGATGAGCATATCAGACGCAAGGTCGGCAAGACCGGTAAATAAATAAAGGAGTGACGTAAGCATGGTTAATAAAAAATCAAGAAGCGAAGTACGCGTAAAGAAACACATGCGTGTTCGCAATCATCTGTCCGGTACAGCCGAAAGACCTCGTCTGGCTGTATTCAGAAGCAACAATCATATGTACGCTCAGATTATTGACGATACTGCCGGCAATACACTTGTCGCAGCGTCCACACTGGAAAAGGACATCAAAGCTGCATGCGAGAAAACAAACAATGTAGAAGCTGCTGCTAAAGTCGGTGAAGCAATCGCAAAGAAAGCGCTGGCAAAAGGCATCGATACCGTTGTCTTTGACAGAGGCGGTTTCATTTACCACGGTAAGGTTCAGGCACTGGCTGATGCTGCGCGTGAAGCCGGATTAAACTTTTAACAGGAGGAAATAATCACATGAAACGTACAATCATTGATGCAAGCCAGTTAGAACTGGAAGAAAAAGTTGTATCGATCAAACGTGTAACCAAGGTTGTTAAAGGTGGTCGTAACATGCGCTTCACAGCACTGGTAGTTGTCGGTGACGGCAATGGCCATGTAGGTGCAGGTCTGGGCAAGGCAGCTGAAATTCCGGAAGCGATCCGCAAAGGAAAAGAAGACGCCATCAAGAACCTCATCGAAGTGAAACTGGATGACAACAACTCAATTACACATGATACAATTGGCAAACATACCGGCGCAAACGTATTGTTAAAGAGATCTCCGGAAGGTACCGGTGTCATCGCAGGCGGTCCTGCACGTAATGTGTGCGAGCTTGCCGGCATCCGCAACATCCGTACCAAATCTCTCGGATCCAATAACAAACAGAATGTAGTCCTTGCTACAATCGATGCACTGAGCCAGTTAAAATCACCGGAAGAAGTAGCCAGACTTCGCGGCAAATCCGTAGAAGAGATTCTTGGTTAAGGAGGGTGTAGACAATGGCAGACAAATTAAAAATCACACTTGTTAAATCAACCATTGGTGCAAAACCGAAACATAAGAAGACAGTTGAAGCACTTGGTTTAAGAAAGCTGAACAAGACAGTCGAATTACCTGACAACGCATCCACACGCGGTATGGTTCAGCAGGTAAGACATTTAGTAAAGGTCGAAGAGATCTAATCAGCAAGGAGGTCAGAGATGGATTTATCCAACTTAAAACCTGCAGAAGGTGCAAAGCACAGCAATAACTTCAGAAGAGGCCGCGGTCACGGATCAGGCAACGGCAAGACAGCAGGTAAAGGACAGAAAGGTCAGAAAGCCCGTTCCGGCGGCGGCACCAGACTTGGTTTCGAAGGCGGACAGATGCCTTTATACAGACGAATCCCCAAACGAGGATTCACCAACAGAAACGCAAAAGATATTGTTGGTATCAACGTTTCCAGACTGGAAGTATTTGACAATGACGCAGTTGTTACAGTTGAGACATTAATTGAGTCCGGCATTGTAAAGAATCCCCGCGACGGCGTGAAGATTCTGGGCAATGGCGAACTGACCAAAAAACTGAATGTAAAAGCAAACGCATTCAGTGCAGCTGCTAAAGAAAAGATCGAAGCAGCAGGTGGAAGTGTTGAGGTGATCTAATGCTGGAAAAAGTCCGTAACGCATTTAAACTGAAAGAGATCAGACAGCGTATTATCTTCACATTGCTCGTCCTTGTGGTAGTACGGATCGGGAGTCAGATCCCGATGCCTGGTGTCGATGGAGATTTTTTCTCCAACTGGTTGAAGCAAAATGTAGGACAGTCCTTCGGCTTTTTCGATGCGATTACCGGTGGCTCGTTTGAGAATATGTCGGTATTCGCATTGAATATCACCCCCTATATCACTTCTTCCATTATCATCCAGCTGCTTACAATTGCGATTCCAAAACTGGAAGAACTGCAGCGGGATGGTGAAGAGGGGCGGAAGAAGATTACTCAGATCACCCGTGTGCTGACGGTTATCCTGGCGCTTGGCGAATCACTGGCCATGGCCATCGGTTTCGGCCGTCAGGGCTATCTGACTGAGTTTAATGCATTAAATATTATCCTTGCTGTTGCCACGCTGACCGCAGGATCCACGATCCTGATGTGGCTGGGAGAACGGATTACCGAGCGGGGTGTGGGAAATGGTATTTCCATCGTCCTGACGATCAATATCATCTCCAGAATCCCCAGCGATATGGGTTCTCTGTGGGAACAGTTTGTAAAAGGAAAAGAGATTCAGTACATGGTCCTCTACGGAGCGATCATTGTTGCGATTATTCTCGCGGTTACGATCCTGGTCGTAGTGCTCCAGGGCGCGGAGAGACATATTCCTGTACAGTATTCCCGAAAAGTATTCGGCAGAAAACAGGTAGGCGGTTCCTCCACACATATTCCGCTGAAGGTAAACACAGCCGGGGTCATCCCGATCATCTTCGCACAGTCGATAATGATGTTCCCGGTAGTGATCGCGCAGCTGGCAGGCAAGTCCGGCGCCACCGGTGTTCCGGGATTTATCTTAAAGCTGCTGTCGCAGTCCAACTGGTGTGATCCTTCCAAACCGATTTATTCCATCGGCCTTGCGGTATATATTCTTTTAGTAATCGCATTTGCGTATTTCTATACGACCATTACATTCAATCCGCTGGAAATTGCGGACAATATGAAGAAATCCGGTGGTTTTATCCCGGGCATCCGACCGGGCAAGCCCACCAGCGATTATCTGCAGAATATGCTGAGCTATATTGTTTTTATCGGTGCGATCGGCCTGTCCATTGTCGCAGTCATCCCCATTTTCTTTGAGGGTGTTTTCAACGCGAACGTGTCCTTTGGCGGCACCTCACTGATCATTATTGTCGGTGTTATTATCGAGACTTTAAAGCAGATCGATTCGCAGATGCTGGTACGCAATTACACCGGTTTTCTGGATAACTAATACAATGGAGATACTCAGATTCTGGGTATCTCCACATGTGCTATTGGAGGCAATATCATGAAAATCATTATGTTGGGCGCGCCTGGCGCAGGCAAAGGCACACAGGCAAAGCAGCTGGCAGACAAATATGGAATTCCCCACATTTCCACAGGAGATATCTTCCGGGCCAATATTAAAGAAGGCACCGAACTGGGCAAAAAGGCAAAGGAATATATGGATGCCGGCGGCCTGGTTCCGGATGAGCTGGTATGTGATCTTGTAGTGGACCGGATCCGTAAGGATGACTGCGGCAAAGGGTTCATCCTGGATGGTTTTCCCCGCACGATTCCGCAGGCAGAGGCGCTTACAGCCGCTCTTGCGAAGTACGATGACAGCATGGACTATGCCATCGACATTGATGTGCCGGATGAGCAGATCATCAGCCGTATGGGCGGCCGCCGGGCGTGCTTAAACTGCGGAGCAACCTACCACATTGTCAACATTCCCCCGAAAAAAGAGGGGATCTGCGATCGGTGCGGATCTGAGATCGTGCTTCGTGATGATGATAAGCCGGAAACAGTGAAAAAAAGACTTGACGTATACCATGAGCAGACACAGCCGCTCATTGACTACTATCAGAAACAGGGCATCCTGAAAGAAGTGGATGGCACACAGCCAATGGACACGGTATTTGCAGAGATCGTCAAGCTGGTAGAAGCTTAAAGCTTGGGAGTCAGGAATGTCAGTATATATTAAATCACCCAGAGAAGTGGAACTGATCCGTGAATCCTGCCATATTCTGGCAGAAGTCTACGAACAGGTATCCAATATGCTGGAGCCGGGCATGTCCACCTGGGAAGTGGACCAGATCGCGGAACGTCTGATCCGTGAGCGGGACTGTGTCCCCAACTTCAAGAATTATGAAGGATTTCCCGGTACCGTATGCACATCCATCAACGAAGAAGTCGTACACGGAATTCCAAATAAAAACCGTGTCTTAAAAGAAGGGGATATCATCAGCCTGGATATGGGATGCATCTACAAAGGATATCATTCCGACGCGGCCCGTACCATCGGCATCGGCGAGATCTCCGAAGAAGCACAGCTTCTGATCAAACGGACTCGTCAGAGCTTTTTTGAAGGCATCCGTTTTGCCCAGGCCGGACATCATCTGCATGAGATCTCCAACGCCATCGGCGATTACTGTGAGAGTTTCGGATACGGGGTTGTCAGAGACCTGGTGGGACACGGCGTGGGAATCGCGCTTCACGAAGATCCGCAGATCCCGAATTTCCGCCAGAAGAGCAGAGGCATCCGGCTGCGTCCGGGTATGGTGCTTGCCGTGGAACCGATGGTCAATGCAGGCACCGGCGATGTAGAGTGGGCGAAGGATAACTGGACTGTCATTTCTGCGGACCATTCACTTTCCGCTCATTATGAAAACACGATTCTGATTACAGAAGAAGGCGGTCCGGAGATCCTGACGCTGACCCGGAGCGAAAAAGAACATGAGGGACAGCCGTCATGACAGGGATGCTGGCCAGGTCCAAAAGCGGACACGATAAAGGAAGGATTTATGCAGTGATCCGGGAAGAGGGATCCTTTGTATATCTTTCTGACGGAAAGCTGCGGCCGGTAAACCGTCCCAAAAAGAAAAATATCTGTCACATACAGCCGATTATCCGTCTGCCGGAGGAAGTCCGGGAACTGCTGAAAGATATTCCGGCAGTCACAGACGAACAGGTAAAACGGGCGATCAAGTGTTACCGGCAGGCGTCGGAACAGCAGCTGTGAAAAAGAAATCATGGAGGAAAATGAATGTCAAAAGCAGATGTCATTGAAGTAGAAGGTGTAGTAATCGAAAAACTTCCCAATGCGATGTTTCAGGTAGAACTGGAAAATGGTCACCAGATTCTCGCGCATATCAGCGGAAAGCTGCGTATGAATTTCATCCGGATCCTTCCGGGGGATAAAGTTACCGTGGAAATGTCACCCTATGATCTGTCCAAAGGACGCATCATCTGGCGTGCAAAATAAATCAGAGATTTTAAAAATACATCTTGCAATCTCAAATTGCGGATGATATAATACTTACCGACGCTTTTAAAGACATGGGGATAGTATGCGTATTTTCATGTCATTTGATGAAAGGAGGATTTGCTGTGAAAGTAAGATCATCAGTTAAGCCGATGTGTGAGAAATGTAAAGTAATCAAACGCAAAGGACGCGTCAGAATTATCTGCGAGAACCCGAAGCACAAACAGAGACAGGGCTGATCGCACAGCGATTCACATGCATGGGGCTGTTGCGCTCATGCGACACATTTATGAAGCGGCTGCAGCAGGCGAATCTGGCTTGCTGTTTTCATACAGACAGTGACAGCGTCACTGTTCTTTCTGTGTTTTGATACCGAGGACACGGAAAGCGTGGCATCCAGCGGGTGTATGCACACATTTCAGGCCGGGCGACCGGAGCTGCATGGGTTTGCTGGGATGTTGTAACTAATATCTGAAAACAATTATGGAGGTTTCACACACATGGCTCGTATTGCAGGTGTCGATTTACCAAGAGAAAAACGTGTAGAGATCGGTCTGACCTATATCTATGGGATTGGTTTATCCAGCTCCCGCAGAATCCTTGCAGAGGCTCAGGTTGATCCGAACACCCGCTGCAAAGATCTGACCGATGAAGAAGTAAAGAAGATCAGCGGCGTGATTGACGAAACCCAGGTCGTAGAAGGTGACCTGCGCCGTGAAGTCGCTATGAATATCAAGCGTCTTCAGGAGATCGGATGCTATCGCGGCATTCGTCACAGAAAGGGTCTGCCGGTTCGCGGTCAGAAGACCAAGACCAATGCCAGAACAAGAAAAGGCCCGAAGAGAACAGTAGCTAATAAGAAGAAATAAATATATTGTCTGAATATATTTGGAGAAAGTAGGTTAGTTTAGACATGGCGAAAAAAGTTGCAAAAAAAACAACAACTAGACGCGTAAAGAAAAACGTTGAACATGGACAGGCACATATTCAGTCCTCCTTTAACAACACAATCGTTACACTGACAGACGCGCAGGGTAACGCACTGTCTTGGGCAAGCGCAGGCGGTCTTGGGTTCAGAGGTTCAAGGAAATCTACTCCATACGCAGCACAGATGGCTGCAGAGACTGCTACCAAAGCAGCTCTTATCCATGGTTTAAAGACCGTAGACGTATTCGTAAAAGGACCGGGTTCAGGAAGAGAAGCAGCGATTCGTTCCCTTTCCGCAAATGGTCTGCAGGTGCTGAGCATCACTGATGTGACACCGGTACCGCATAACGGATGTCGTCCGCCGAAACGTAGAAGAGTTTAATCAGGAGGTGTAGCCACAATGGCAGTTAATAGAGTACCTGTTCTTAAAAGATGCAGATCACTTGGTCTGGAGCCGGCATATTTAGGATATGACAAGAAATCCAACCGTCAGCCGAGAAATACCCGTCGCAAGATTTCCGAGTATGGTCTTCAGCTGAGAGAGAAACAGAAAGCAAAATTTATCTATGGTGTTCTGGAAAAACCGTTCCACAACTACTATGAGAAAGCAGACCGCATGAAAGGCATGACCGGTGAAAACCTGATGACCATGCTGGAGTGCAGACTGGACAACGTAATCTTCCGTCTTGGTCTTGCCAGAACAAGAAAAGAAGCCAGACAGATTGTAGGACACAAGCATGTACTGGTAAACGGCAAATGCGTACAGATCCCGTCCTATCAGGTAAAAGCAGGGGATGTGATCACTCTGAAAGAGAAATGCGCATCCATGCAGAGATACAAAGATATCGCAGAAGTTACTGCAGGCCGTCTGGTTCCAGAATGGCTGGAGCAGAATCTGGAAGGACTTTCCGGAACAGTCAAGGATCTTCCGAAACGTGAGCAGATCGATGTACCGGTAGATGAAATGCTGATCGTCGAGTTATATTCGAAGTAAATAACAATCTCACTTTTATACAATCAAGGAGGGTTTGCATTGTTCGATTTTGAAAAACCGAAAATTGAAATTGCCGAAATTTCTGAAGACAATAAGTATGGAAGATTTGTCGTAGAACCACTCGAACGAGGTTATGGAACAACCCTCGGAAATTCCCTGAGAAGAATCATGCTCTCCTCACTTCCGGGCACTGCGGTCAGCCAGGTCAAAATCGACGGTGTACTGCATGAGTTCAGCTCAATCCCCGGTGTGAAGGAAGACGTTACCGAGATTATCCTTAACATTAAGAATCTTGCGCTGAAGAACACCAGCCCGACGGATGAGCCGAAGGTAGCATATATTGAATTTGACGGCGAAGGCGTGGTTACTGCAGCAGATATCCAGGCAGACCCGGATATTCAGGTGATCAACCCCGACCTGGTCATCGCCCACCTCAACGGCGGCGCAGATTCCAGACTTTACATGGAACTGACCATCACCAAGGGACGCGGATATGTCAGCGCTGACAAGAACAAGACAGATGACACTCCGATTGGTGTGATTGCTGTGGATTCGATCTACACACCGGTAGAGCGCGTGAACCTGCGCGTGGAAAATACCCGTGTAGGCAATGTTACAGACTTCGATAAACTCACTCTGGAAGTATATACCAACGGAACCTTACAGCCGGATGACGCAGTCAGCCTGGCAGCCAAGGTTCTGAGTGAACATCTGAATTTATTTGTAGATTTATCAGAAAAAGGAATCGAAGCAGAAGTTATGGTGGAAAACAATGAGGCATCTAAGGAGAAAGTCCTTGAGATGAACATTGACGAACTGGAACTTTCTGTCCGTTCCTATAACTGCCTGAAACGGGCGGGCATCAACACAGTGGAAGAACTGACCAACAAGAGCCAGGAAGACATGATGAAAGTGCGCAACCTGGGCCGTAAATCGCTGGAAGAAGTTCTCGCCAAGCTGAATGAACTGGGCCTGTCCCTGAATCAGGGCGAAGAAGCATAAACCGTGCGTCTGAACTGACCAAATCGAATCAATCGCACCGGCAGACTGTCCGTTTGAAATGCAGACAGGATATGTTTCAGCAAAAACTGTTATCGGCAGGAGGAGTAAGACCGCAGGGCATCCGAATGTCAGCCAATAGTGTGGCGTACGTCACGACTGGTGTCAATAAGACCAAAGGGCGTGGCCCGGCCGTACCACATGTAAGGAGAATATCATGGCAAAATATCGTAAATTAGGAAAAACTTCCGACCAGAGAAAAGCTCTTCTGAGAAACCAGGTAACCGCTCTGCTGTATAAAGGCAAAATCGTTACCACAGAAGCCAGAGCAAAAGAAGTAAAGAAAATTGCAGAAGGCATCATTGCCAAGGCAGTGAAAGAAAAAGACAACTTTGAAGAAGTTACCGTAAAGGCTAAAGTTGCCAAGAAGACTGCTGACGGCAAGAGAGTCAAAGAAGTCGTAGACGGCAAGAAAAAAACAGTATATGAAGAAGTGGATAAGACCATCAAAAAAGATCTTCCTTCCCGTCTTCATGCCAGAAGAGAGATCCTCAAGGTGCTGTATCCGGTTGTAGAAAACAACGGCAAAAAATCAGAAACCAAAAAAGTGGATCTCATCGATAAGCTTTTCACTGAAATTGCTCCGAAATACGCAGACCGCCAGGGTGGTTATACACGGATCATCAAGGTAGGCCCTCGTAAAGGTGACGGCGCAATGGAAGTTGTTCTTGAGCTTGTTTAATCTTTTCGATTGTTTTACAGATTTTAGAAAAAGAGTCGTTTCTCTGTTATCAGACAGAGAAACGACTCTTTTTTCGCACCTGTCAAAAACGGGGGTTCTGTGTTACAATAATCGGGGCTTTATGCATACCCCATGGAGGAAAGAATGAATCACAAAGTTTATCATACATTGGAATACGACAAGATTATCCAGCGCCTGACGGAATACGCCACATCCGATGGGGGACGGGAGATGTGCCAGCGGCTGAAACCGATGACCGATCTGGGACGGATCCGCAGAGGCCAGACAGAGACGGCCGATGCCTTTGCCCGTCTGTTAAAAAGCGGAAAACTGACGTTTTCCGGATTGAAAAATCCGAAGGCATCCATGAAGCGTCTGGAAATCGGCGGCGTGCTGAATACCGCCGAGCTGCTGGCAGTCAGCCGTCTGCTGCGGATCGCAGCGAAGGCAAAAGCTTACGGGAAGCCGGAGCGGGAGGATCTGCCCACGGATTCGCTTCAGGAGCTGTTTGACCGGCTGGAGCCGGTGCCGGGGCTGGCGGAGGAGATTGACCGCTGTATTCTGGCCGAGGATGAGATCAGTGATGATGCCAGCCCGAAACTGCGTCAGATCCGCCGGACCATCAACGGAATGAGCGAACGGATCCACAGCGCCCTGAACCGTATCGTCAATTCATCCGCCGGACGGATCTATCTGCAGGACCCGATTGTAACCATGCGTTCCGGGCGCTACTGTCTGCCGGTGAAGGCAGAGTACAAAGCGCAGATTCCCGGTATGGTCCATGATCAGTCTTCCAGCGGCAATACCCTGTTTATCGAACCGGTTTCCGTCGTCAAACTGAATAATGAGCTGCGGGAGACCTATCTGAAGGAAGCAGAGGAGATCGATGTCATTCTGGCCCGGCTCAGCAGTGACACAGCAGAATATTCCGCCCAGATTCAGGAAGATTTCATCACCTGCCGTCTGCTGGACTTTATTTTTGCCAAAGGCAGATATGCCCAGGCCATTAACGGTATGGCACCGGTGTTTAATACGGAGGGAATCATCCGGATCCGCAGGGGCAGACATCCGCTGCTGGATCCGAAAAAAGTGGTTCCCATCGATGTGTCCCTGGGAGAGGACTACCATGTGCTGGTGGTTACCGGACCGAACACCGGCGGAAAAACAGTTTCCCTAAAGACCGTCGGCCTTCTGACCCTGATGGGACAGGCAGGCATGCACATCCCGGCGGCAGACCGGTCCCAGCTGGCGGTGTTTGATGAGGTTTTCGCGGATATCGGGGATGAGCAGAGCATCGAACAGAGTCTCAGTACCTTTTCGTCCCATATTACCAACATGGTATCCATTTTCCGGCAGATGAATCCCAATTCCCTGGTGCTTTTTGACGAACTGTGCGCCGGTACGGATCCGAATGAGGGAGCCGCTCTGGCTATTTCCATTCTGGATGATCTGCGCAGCCGCGGAATTCGGACAATGGCTACGACCCATTACAGCGAAATGAAAATTTATGCTCTTTCCACCGAAGGGGTGGAAAATGCCAGCTGCGAATTTGATGTGGAGACGTTAAGCCCCACTTACCGTCTGGTTACCGGCGTGCCGGGCAAAAGCAACGCCTTTGCCATTTCCCAGCGCCTGGGGCTTCCGGAAAGCCTGATCGACGGCGCCAGACAGCGGCTGTCCCAGGAAGCGGAAAGTTTTGAAGATGTTATCGCAGACCTGGAACAGAGCAGACATACCATTGAGCAGGAGCAGCAGCAGATCGCACGGTATAAGACAGAAATCGAAACGATGAAGGAAGAACTGGCGGAAAGCAGGAACAAGCTGGAAGCCCGTCGGGACAAACTCATCGCGGAAGCCAATGAGGAAGCGGCGCAGATTCTTCGGGAAGCGAAGGAAGTGGCGGACGATACCATCCGCAAATTCCGAAAATACGGCAAAAACGGACTGGACGCCGCAGCCATGGAGAAAGACCGGGAGAAGGTACGGAAGCAGCTGGACAAGGCAAACCGCAATGCCGTGCAGAAGAAAAAACAGAAAATAGAGAACCATCAGGTACCGAAAAAACTGATGATCGGAGACTCTGTCAAAGTGCTGTCCATGAATCTGAAGGGAACCGTCCATACCCTCCCGAATGAAAAGGGGGATCTGATGGTACAGATGGGGATCCTGCGCTATAAGGTCAATATCCGGGATCTGGTGCTGATCAATGAAGATGCGCCGTCCAAAGCGCAGAGCCGGGGCACCACCATGGGCAGAATGAAGATGTCCAAGTCCTCCCAGGTACGGCCGGAGATCAACCTCATCGGAAAGAAGGTAGACGAGGCGCTGTCTCTTTTGGATAAATATCTGGATGACGCGTATCTGGCCAATATGCACAATGTGCGTGTGGTACACGGCAAGGGAACCGGCGCGCTTCGCAAGGCGGTGCATCAGTACTTAAAGACCCAGAAACATGTGAAATCCTACCATCTGGGCGAGTATGGAGAAGGGGACACCGGTGTCACCATCGTAGAGTTTAAATAAGGGAGCCCGGAGTTTGAGCAAGAGAGCCCGTAGTTTGAGTTAAAGGGCCCGGAGTTTGAGTAACAGAACCTGAAATTTGAGGAAAAGAGGGGGTAACTATGGCAGGCAAGCAGAAAATATTAATCGTGGACGATGACGCGAATATCGCCGATCTGATTTCCTTATATCTGGTCAAAGAGTGCTATGATACGAAAATCGTCGGCGACGGAGACGCGGCCCTGCAGGCATTTCGCACCTATCAGCCGGATCTGATCCTGCTGGATCTGATGCTGCCGGGCAAGGACGGCTACCAGGTCTGCAAGGAAATCCGCGCCCAGTCATCTACGCCGATTATTATGCTTTCCGCGAAAGGGGAAGTTTTCGACAAAGTCCTGGGCCTGGAGCTGGGGGCCGATGACTACATGATCAAGCCTTTTGACGCCAAAGAACTGGTGGCCCGGGTAAAGGCGGTGCTGCGGCGGACACAGACCCAGAAGACAGAAGCGCCGGCGGCCGGGATCAAGTGTGTGGAATACCCGGATCTGGTGATCAATCTCACAAACTACTCGGTACTGTACCGGAATGAAGTCATGGAAATGCCGCCGAAGGAACTGGAACTGCTGTATTTTCTCGCGGCTTCGCCGAATCAGGTATTTACCAGGGAACAGCTGCTGGATAATATATGGGGCTATGAATATCTGGGCGATACACGCACCGTGGACGTCCATGTCAAACGTCTGCGGGAGAAGCTGAAAGACAACGTACACTGGAAGATTGCCACGGTGTGGGGCATCGGCTACAAATTCGAGACGCTGCAGTAAGGAGCGGTTATGTGGAAAAATGTATATCAGCCGCTGATCGGAGCCTATCTGATTCTCGCCGCGGGCATGGTGGTGGCGGAGACCATATTTGTCAAACTGCAGGGCGGCCGGATCAGTGAAGAAATGATCATGGATATTACCGGCCTGCTGCTTTGCGTCTATATTCTGTCCTTTGTGGTGCTGATTGTGCTGACGACCACAATCTACCGGGCCATTCACCGGATGACAGCCGCAGCCGAGCGGTATGCCCGGGGAGAGTTCGGGGAAACCATTGATATCCGGCGCAAGGACGAAATCGGCCGACTGGCGGACACCATGAATTATATGGCCCATGAACTGGACACCCGGCAGGATGATCAGCGCAAATTCATATCCAATGTATCCCATGACTTCCGTTCTCCGCTGACCTCTATCAAAGGCTATGCGGAAGCGATTCTGGACGGCACGATCCCGCCGGAGATGCAGGACCGGTATCTGGGGATTATTATTTCAGAAGCAGAGCGTCTGCAGGGACTGACGGAAAATCTGCTGGACCTGAACAAATACGGCGCCAGGGGATTTTACCTGGAAATCAGCACGTTTGATATTAACGAGCTGATCCGCAGAGACCTGGAGGTCTTTGAAAGCAGATGCCGGGAGAAAAATATCCGTATTGTGCAGAAACTGACGCCGGGAGCAGCCGTGGTCAAAGCAGATTTCAAGCGGATCCAGCAGGTGATCCACAATCTGGTGGACAATGCATTGAAGTTCAGCGATACAGATTCGGAAATCATCGTGGAGACCGCGGTCCGCAGCGGAAAAGTTTTCGTGTCGGTGAAGGATTTCGGGGTGGGAATCCCAAAAGACAGTATCCGAAAAATCTGGGACCGGTTCTACAAGACGGATCCCTCCAGGGGAAAAGACAAGACCGGTACCGGCCTGGGACTGGCGATTGTCCGGGAAATCATCCAGGCGCACAAGGAAAATATCAATGTCATCAGCACGGAAGGCGCCGGATCGGAATTTATTTTCAGCCTGCCTTATGTGGGATGAAAGAATCAAATATATACATATCATACGAGGAGAGCAAATCATGAGTGAGAAGTATCTGGAACTTCAGAACGGAAGCGATATCCGGGGAGTGGCCTGCGGAGGCGTCCGGGAGGACAGGATCAATTTAACCGCGGACATATGCACTGACATCGGCTATGCCTTTGCCCTGTGGCTGACGGAAAAAACAGGGAAAAAACCGGAGGATACGGTGATCGCAGTGGGCCGGGATTCCCGTATTACCGGCCGGGAGCTGATCAAAGGTGTCATGAAGGGGATTTTGTGCAGCGGCGCCCGGGTGGTAGACTGTGGGCTGGCTTCCACACCGGCCATGTTTATGTCTCTGGTTTATCCGGAAACCGGCTACGACGGCAGCTGCATGATTACCGCCAGCCATCTGCCTTTTAACCGGAACGGGCTGAAGTTCTTTGACCGGGACGGCGGACTGGAAAAAGCAGACATCACAAAGATTCTGCAGATGGCAGGAGAGATCGACCGAAAGGGGAAAAATCCAGACATGGATGTGCTGCCGGAACTGGATCTTTTAAGCCTGTATTCGAAAAAGCTGTGTGAAGCCATCAAAGCGGGCGTGCAGGCAGAGGATTATGACCATCCGCTGGCAGGACTGAAAATTGCAGTGGATGCAGGCAACGGATCCGGCGGATTCTTTGCGGATGATGTGCTGAAAGTGCTGGGAGCAGACACCGACGGCAGCAGATATCTGACACCGGACGGCAGATTTCCCAACCATATCCCGAATCCGGAGAATAAAGAAGCCATGCAGTCCATTGTGGAGGCGACCCTGGCAAGCCACGCGGATCTGGGACTGATCTTCGACACGGATGTGGACCGGATGTCTGCCGTACTCTCCGATGGCACCCCGTTAAACCGGGACGCCATCATTGCCATGATGGCAGCGATTCTGGCACCGGAGAATCCCGGCAGCACGATTATCACGGACTCCGTGACATCGGACCGTCTGACGGACTTTCTGGAGGGCACGTTAGGATTAAAGCATCTGTGCTATATGCGGGGGTACAAAAATGTCATTAACAAATGCAAAGAGCTGAACGCCTCCGGAATCAATTCCCCGCTGGCCATGGAGACCTCCGGCCACGGATGCCTGAAGGAAAATTACTATCTGGACGACGGGGCGTATCTGGCGGTAAAACTGCTGATTGCCCTGGCACGCGCGAAAAAAGAAGGAAAAGAACTGTCCCATCTGATCGACGGGCTGTCCATGAAATTCACGGACCGAGAGGTACGTTACCGGATCACAGCAGAGGATTACCGCGCTTACGGCGCGCAGGTCCTGGAAACCTTCCGTCAGCGGGCGGAAGCAGCAGGCTATGAACTGCCTGAATCCTACGAAGGAGTGCGGGTGCGTTTCCGGGGAGAACCCACCGGCTGGATGCTTCTGCGGGCGTCCCTGCATGACCCGCAGCTGGTGCTGAACCTGGAAGGAACAGATGAGAAGAACTTTGAACAGATCCGGAATATCGCGGAAGAACTGCTGCAGGGCTTTGAAGGACTGGACTAAGGGTCAGCTACCGGAATCTGGCGGACGGAATATATAGAAAGAGTAATTATTATGAAATATATTGAAACACTGCGGGAAGGCGAACACATTGGAGAAGTCTACCTGTGCAAAAAGAAACAGAGCATGGTAACCAAGAATGGAAAACCCTATGACAACCTGACCCTTCAGGATAAGACCGGTCTGCTGAACGGAAAAATCTGGGATGTGAATTCCGGAGGAATCGGAGATTTTGATTCCATGGACTATATTTATGTCGTAGGGGACATCACGATTTTCCAGGGAGCGCCGCAGCTGAATATCCGGCGGGTCAGAAAAGTCAGCGAAGGGGAATACGATCCGGCGGATTATCTGCCCGTCAGTGAAAAGGACATTCCAACCATGTACAGGGAACTGACAGAGTACATTCAGAAACTGAAAAACCCGCATCTGAAGGCGCTGGCAGAAGTGTTTTTCGGAAATGAGGCCTTTGCCCGAAAGTTCCAGCAGCATTCAGCCGCCAAAAGCGTGCATCACGGCTATGTCGGCGGTCTGCTGGAGCATACCCTGTCCGTTACGAAAAACTGCGACTTTTTCAGCAAACAGTACCCGATTCTGAATCGGGATCTGCTGCTGACGGCAGCCATGCTGCATGACATCGGCAAACTGTGGGAACTGTCTTCGTTCCCGCAGAATGATTACACCGATGAGGGGCAGCTGCTGGGGCACATCATGATCGGCGCTTCAAAAATCGACAAACAGATCGACCGGCTCCCTGATTTCCCGAAGGTTTTAAAATCTGAGTTGCTGCACTGCATCCTGGCGCACCACGGGGAGCTGGAGTACGGTTCCCCGAAGAAACCGGCGCTGGCGGAAGCACTGGCGCTGAGCATGGCAGACAATCTGGACGCAAAGATGGAGACCTGGAAAGAAGCCACCGCTTCCCTGCAGGAGGGCAATCTGGAATGGCAGGGCTTTAACCGCCTGCTGGACTCCAATATCCGTCAGACCAGCCGATAAGGGGAAGGCATGAAGAAGAATGATGAATTAACCGTCCGAATCGAAGATATCAGCGTTAGCGGAGAAGGCATCGGCCGCGCGGAAGGCTTGGTGCTGTTTGTCAAAGATACGGTTCCGGGGGACCTGGCACGGGTCCGGATCATGAAAATGAAAAAAACCTATGGCTACGCCCGTCTGATGGAACTGCTGGAAGCCTCGCAGGACCGTGTGGAGCCGCGCTGTCCCAGCGCCCGGTCCTGCGGCGGCTGTCAGCTCCAGCACATGTCCTATGCCCGTCAGCTGCAGTTTAAAACAGAAAAAGTCCGAAATAACCTGATGCGGATCGGAGGATTTGACGAAGCGCTGCTGCAGCAGATCATGGAGCCCATTATCGGAATGGAAGATCCCTGGCGCTACCGCAACAAGGCACAGTTTCCGGTGGGAAAGGACAGAAACGGGCATATTGTCACCGGATTCTATGCAGGAAGAACTCACCGGATCATTCCAACCCGGGATTGCATGCTTGGGATAGAAGAAAACCAGGAGATCCTGGATCTGATCATAGTCCATATGGAGCGATATCATATCGAACCCTATGACGAAAGCACCGGAAAGGGACTGGTGCGCCATGTGCTGATCCGCAGCGGATATTCTACCGGCGAACTCCTGGCCTGCCTGATCATAAACGGAACGGAACTACCTTATGCAGAGGAACTGGCCGACCGTCTGTTTACTGTTCCGGGGATGACCTCCCTGTCACTGAACGTCAATCGTTCCAGGGGAAACCGAATCCTTGGAGAAGAAGTCATTCTCCTGCGCGGTCATGCAGCAATTACGGATACGATCGGCGCCGTGCGCTATCAGATTTCTCCGAAATCCTTCTTCCAGGTCAATCCGGTCCAGACGGAAAAACTGTACGCCACTGCGCTGGAATACGCCGGTCTGACCGGCGGCGAGACCGTCTGGGATCTGTACTGCGGCATCGGAACGATCTCTCTGTTCCTGGCACAGAAGGCGGCCAGAGTATACGGCGTGGAGATTGTTCCGGAAGCGGTCAGAGATGCGGAAAGCAATGCAGAGCTTAATGGCTTTGAAAACACCCGGTTTTTTGCGGGAAAAGCCGAAGAGATTCTGCCGGAATTTTACGAAAACGAACGGTATCAGGGCAGAAAACCTTATGCAGACGTGATGGTAGTGGATCCGCCTCGCAAGGGCTGTGACGCGGCGTTGCTGGAAACGATGCTGAAGATGCGGCCGGAGCGTATCGTATACGTCAGCTGCGATTCGGCGACGCTGGCCAGGGATCTGAAGATCCTGGCGGCCGGGGGATATGTGCTGCGGCGGGTGCGGGCGGCGGATATGTTTCCACAGGGGGTACACGTGGAGACGGTAGTCTTGATGTCAAAAAAAGATAAATAAGAGCCAGAAAGTGGCATATTTCCGGGCTCTTTCGGAAGTTTGGATTTGAAGCCAGACTTCTGAAAAAGCTCGGTTTTCTTATATTGAAACATATCTACTGCAAAAAGTGTGTCAGGATGTAACCTCGGATTAGATGTCACAATTTGAGACAGTGGATTAGATGCCAGGCATTTTGGGATGATTTTTGGAAAATGAAAAAGGGTGACAACCAATCCGGCAACTCGACCATTTTTGCGGTTTGCAGGCAGTGGATTAGATGTTAAGAGAGGTTATACAAATCGGAATTTGGAGGATAATAAGATGTTAGAATTTAAATATGATACTCAACTTTTAATAGAAGGCGAAAATCTTGACGAAGATAAAATTAGCGAATATTTCACAAACAATTTTAACGGAGATTGTTTGTTAGCAGTTGGAGATGAAGAACTTATAAAAATTCATTTTCATACAAATGAACCATGGAAAGTATTAGAATATTGTTCACAGCTTGGAGAAATTTACGACATTGTTATTGAAGATATGGACAGGCAAGCGAAAGGTTTAAAAGGCTAAATTCCAGTTTAATGTGTTTTCTATTGCGATGTTGCTGATGTGATTAAAGGTAATGGAGTAGCACCGTATTTTGGATCAGTTCCCGAACAGCATGTTTTTACCTTGACCAATTCCCAGACAGCAAGAACCTACGTGATTATGTTTCTCACTGTCTCGGGGCATGTGGAGACCGTAGTTCTGCTGTCACGAGTTAAGTAATATATAGGCCAGAAAAGGCTTAAAATCAAGGGATTCCTGAGATATGGCCAGTATATGGTGATATCCCCGGGATCCCTTTTTTAGTGCTTTGACAATAGTTCTGACCACTGGAAATTGCGAGGGCGAGGCTGAATAACTACTTTTTGGAGGGGGGAGACTATAGGATTATTGTCAGAAGAATCAAGATAAATACACTGTTTTTATTTCTGTTCGGGCGTGTGAATAATTCTCTGTAAATAAGATTTTCTATGATAATTATTGAGGGCTGGACGGCAGAACCTGCTGTTCAGCCCTTGGTTACTATCTAACAGAAATCCACAGGCATGTCAAGGGTACCCGACTCCGTCAGGCGTGCATTTCAACATTTACCTGCCAACGGATTTTTGTTATTCAGGCATCCGTTCCGGATACATGATCGATAATTCTCCGCGGACTCTGCCCCAGTTCCGGATCGGCATAGTCCATTTTTTGCATATTTCGAAGGATGATAAATATAAAGCTTTTAGCAAGGCTTGGGAACTCGGGAAAACGCTGCGCTGCCGGTTCAGTCGGCGGAACGACGAATTTAAGGATTCGATCGCATTTGTCGTATAGAAAGCCGTCCGCACGTCTTTCGAAAATTTGAAAATGGGCGAAATCGCATCCCAGTTTTCATGCCAGCGGTTCATGGCATGGGGATACTGACCGGACCATTTTTCTGTTACGCGGTCAACCTGCTCCAGCGCGGCCTTTTCATCCGCAGCTGTATCAATCGTCTTTAGGTCCTTGGCAAATGCTTTCATGTCCTTGTTCGCGACATATTTCAACGTATTACGCACCATATGGACAATACAGCGCTGCTGTTCTGTTTTAGGGAAGGCAGTGCTGATGGCATCCCTAATTCCCGTCAGACCATCGGAACAAAGGATCAAGATATCCTGTATCCCACGGTTTTTTAAGCTATTTAATACACTCAGCCAGTATTTGCTGCTTTCATTTTCGCCAATCACAATCGTTAGGATTTCTTTTTTGCCTTCATCATTGATTCCCAAGACAACATAAGCAGCAAGTTTTCGTATCACGCCGTCATCACGAACAGAAAAATGAACCGCATCAATAAAAACGATCGGATATACTGCGGAGAGCGGCCGGTTCTGCCATTCTTCAATTTTTGGCAGCAACTTGTCGGTAATATCAGAGACCATGCCTTCACTCACCTCGAAGCCATAAATGTCTTCGATCGTATCCGAAATCTGACGTGTGGACATTCCCTTTGCGTACATGGATATGATTTTTTCATCGATTGACGAAATATCTTTTTTACGTTTCGGAAGGACTTTAGGGGAAAAGGTGCTTTGCCGGTCCTGTGGGACATCTACCTCAAACTCACCATATTTACTGCGGACGCCTTTGGACTTTGTTCCGTTTCGATCATTTGGTTCGGAAGAACGCTCATACTTTTCGTAGCCAAGGTGGTTGTCCATTTCAGCTTCCAGCATTTCCTGGATCGTTCCGGACAGCAGATCTTTCAGGGCGTCCTGAATATCATCCGCTGTTTCGATATCGTACTCTTCAAACAGTCCCTGGATGATATTTCTTTTGTTTTCTGTCATGGGTTTCGGTTTGTAGACATTTCGCTTTTTGTTTGCCATAATCAAAGGCCTCCTATAAATTTGATTTTATCATAGAAGACCTTGATGATACGATTAAGTATTCATTTTTACAGAGATTATTTCATAGGCGGGGGTGCGGACGTTTTCTTGGACAGCCTAGGCAACCAATCCAAGAGATCGCCTGTACTCCACAGGGCTCAAATACCCTAACGATTTCTTGATTCTTTTTTCATTGTACCAATGAAGGTACAGATCTAACTCACGTGAGAATTCCTCCACGGTCACACCCGTCCAGTCCTGATTGTAGAAGAACTCATTTTTTATTCGTCCAAATAAACCTTCACAAGCAGCATTATCTGGAGAGCACCCTTTCTGTGACATGGATCTGGTATACCCGTTTATCTTCATTCTCTCGATCCAACCTGGCCAGCGATAGTGGCATCCTCGATCCGTATGAATGATTGGTTTGGAGTTTGCGCCTATGTTCGCAATCACATCGTCGAGCATGCCGTTGACGAGATCGGCATTTGGATGTTCGCTTATTCTCCACGTGACCAGCATTCCATCGAAGCAGTCTACTGCCGGAGACAGATATACCTTGCCGGCCGGAATAGCAAACTCGCTGATATCCGACAAAAGAAGTTCGTCTGGTTTCTCGCTATGAAAATCTCTCTGTACTTCGTTTGGAACAGCAGGACTGATTTCCCCCTTATACGAACTGTATTTCCTCGTTTTTCGGATTTTTACTTCAAGACCCTCTTCCTTCATCACTCTGCGAACGACCTTCTCCGAGACCTTTATCCCTGTCTTTTTTAGTTCTGCATGGATCCTGCGATATCCATACCGAGCTTTGTTTTCAAGGAATATACGAACAACTTCATGGCGCAGATACTCATATTTATCTTCTGCTGCAAAAGCCTTTATCTGATAGTAGTAACTACTCCTTGACAGTTTCATTCTTCGAAGCAGGATCGGTAGCGGGTACTTCTCCTTCATGGCGTCGATTACCGCTACTTTCTCCCTGTTCTTCAGGTCCTTCCAGTCGACGCCGGGGTCTTTTTTTAATACGTTAATTGTCTCCTTTAAGATATCTACTTCCAATTGGAGCTCGTACATCTGCTTTCTGAGCGATTCGACTTCTTCTGAAGATATCTTTTCATCCATATCCGGTAATTTTCCCGGCCTGATATTTTTCGTGTTCATCAGAGAAGCTGCACCTCCTTGAAGATATCGCTTTCGCCACATATATATGCTGGCTCGGCTGTATTCGATCTCCTCTGATACTGATTTTACACTCTCTCCATTCTCAAAGCAACGACGAAGCACTTGCAGCTTAAACTCCGCCGGAGGATTTCTGGGGTGCTCGGTGGTGTTTTTAAGATTAAGTTTTTTTCGCTTTTCTTTTGTTTTTCCCTCGTTACGAATCCAGGTATACAGTTGCTTTCTGCTGGGATAACCAAGTTGACGTACCACATCTGTAACAGATCCTGTCTGATGGAAAACATGCAGTGCCTTTGTTCTCTGTTCTTCTGAATACATCATTGACTCCTTTCAGAGCCCTATATGTGTCCAGGTTTTTGTCCGCACCCCCGGCTCTGGTAAGCTGCCTTAACTCAGACATTATTCAAACCTCCTGGTCGCCGAAATTAGTCCTCAGCGTTTTGCGGCAAGCTCTCCAGCATTTTACCGATTTCCTCATTATCTGTAAGATCATAGGCAATGGATAAGAAATATCTTGCAGCATCCGGAGCATTCTGCTCAAGGAAATGTCTGCCATAACTGACCGAAAGCCCGAGAATATCGTCGTCTGCTCCCATAGGGAATCCATATGTTTCAGCATATTCTTTAGCCTGCTCAATGGAAGGCTCTGGAATCTTTCCGTCGTTGGAAGAGTTGATATAGTACAGCTCAGACTGCGCCTGCTTGGATTCATGGTCAAACTGCAGACTGAGGAGGTAGCTGGCAATCGCCTCTGACCATAATTTCTTTTCTACAAAATAGAATCCGAGGTTACGGTAGCAGCGTGCCACATCAACCGAGCGGAACGCAATTTTGAAGGCCTCTTTTGTCAGGTTGAAGAACTGCTCCAGTTCGCCGGTCATCTTATATGTTTCAATATATTCAGACGTGATTCTGAAGCTGACCGGGTTCCAACGAAGACCTTTCCGAAGAGCTTCTTGAGCCTCCGGAATTCTTTTTAATTCCACAAGCAAGCTTCCGTAGAGCATGTAAATCTCTGTATAAGGAATCTGTGCTCTGCGGATGTC
Organism: Clostridium sp. SY8519; assembly: GCF_000270305.1. Lineage (NCBI taxonomy): Bacteria > Bacillati > Bacillota > Clostridia > Eubacteriales > Clostridiaceae > Clostridium > Clostridium sp. SY8519. Next base: position 1,968,996 of record NC_015737.1, read on the forward strand.
CTTATCTGGTTTGGCCCGATACTGGTACAAAATCTCCTCGAAAAACTCATCAAAAACATGGTATTCGCTCACCTGATCATCCTGGAATGCGTTCAGTTCTTCCACCTTCGTTACTAAAGCTTCCATGATGCGGAGGGCTTTATCGAAGTCCTTTTTATAGATATTAAAACGGACTTCTTCGAGTGCGGCTTCTGTGCCGGATGCATCGTTGTTAATAGCCTTAGCCAGTTCTTCTTTTTTATCATCAGGAATCAGCTCATAAATCAAACGACCGCAGGCGCGGATGATCTCTTTACTCAGCTCGTGTTCCTTGTAATTCTGCATTTGCTCTTCAAGATAGGCCATATCTTTCTGAAGATCACCGGATAGACCACCGGTGATTTCACGCATGATAGAATCAAAATCTTTGTTGCCAGCCATAGGAATACCTCCTTAATCACGTTGAGGGGAGACACAGATAATACTGCCGTCATCCTTCTTGTATGGAACAATCTGAATTGCATCCCCTATGTGTACGCCAAAGTCAGCATTGGGTTCATTTAATAACTCTCCGCGGATCTCATGTTCGCTCAGAAAATCACCGCGAACCCAGACTTGTTCAGGCTGGAGATCTCCATGTAGAAGGAGGACAGCTAGGTCATCCGGATATTCCGGATGGCGGCAGGCATCAAGAAATGCCATGGACCGGAGCTGCTCTTTGTCCGAGTTTGAGGTATCATAGCTGTCTCTGATCAATTTTTCAAAACCTTCAAATTGATTTACATTCAGATCTGTTTGTGCAAGATCAAGATATTTTGCATCCTTTAGGCTGCCAAATCGCATGATCAACATTGCATTTTCTATAGAATCACGAATCGAAAGATGATTATCCTTAAGTGATGCAAGCTTGGCTATCTGGAAAGACAGGCCTGCCTGTTCGTCAATGTATCCATAAGCAATAGCGCCGGTATCATCATCAATCAGAAAATCCTTCATCAACTTTTCCAGAATATCACGACATTCGATATACACGAAGCGGTGATAGAAGTTCCGGAAGCTGGAATCCGTAACGCTATGCATCTCGCTCTGAAGAAGGGGTTCCAGGTCGAAAAAGACTCCAGAATCCGTCATGCCAAGAGGGGAGGAGCAACGAGCAAGCCATTCTTTGGTGATGAGCTCTGGGACAGGATCCTGAACCGACTTGTTCTCAAACCGTTCTCGGGAATCTTTGATAAGTTGATCCTCGATGCTGAGTTTTACATTTTCAAAGAGCTTCCAACGTCTATCATCCGGAAGATGAAGCAGCAGTATCTGAGTTCTGCCCTGGTACTCATATTTATCAAGGACTTTGAAATGTGCATTGTTTCTGGCAACAAACAGCCCCCAGTTTGTACCGTGCTCAAATTCACCGAAGTCAGCCATGTGGTTAGACAGAATAGCATATCTGTGAGTGGTCACCATTCCCATGACACGGCTGCTGGCATCCGTAAAACCGCGTTCCATGATGATTGTCTGTGGCTCGTATTTTTTTGCGCAGACAGGGGGAAGATTCACATCACGGACATACATTGTAAGGCCTGGCAAGATCTCATTTATTAAATCCTCAAACAGTTTAATATCAATATCGGGAGTCATAGGAACCTCCTTTCTGCTGATTAGAGCTTATTGACAATACCGGTGAAGTCAGGTCGTCATCGAAGGAGTATTTGAATTCTGGAAGGGACACGACAACACGTTCCTGAGTTCGTGTTTCATAAAGCTCTGTAAAATCAAGTTTTTTGAGCGCTATGTTCAGGAAAGCTACAGATTTCTTCTTTGGTAGCAGAGGCATGAACGCGTAATCAATATTTTTATAGGGCTTTACAAAACCAGTGAAAGAACCATTCTCAACATATTCGCGCTCCGAGTCTTCGATCATGGCAATTTCTTTAGTCGTACCGTCAGAGCTTGAAAACTCTTTATACTCGATATCGTTTCGGATGTAATGCTTTGTCCATTTTCCTTCAAATGCTGTGGCGTTTATCAAGCAGGCCAACATATCTTTCATCTGAGCTGTTGAAAGAATGATCTGATCTGCCATATCATTCATCCTCGCTTTCTTCGTCGTTATTGATAAATATGGTTTGACCTTCGAGAAGCGGAACAATCATTTCCATTGCTCCATCGTTTACTTCCTTTTCACGAAGCTGTCCTACGAGCGTATAAAGTTCAGGGGACAGTTCAGAGAGTGGCATCTGTCTTTCCTGAACCCAGATCTTTAAGTTCGCAAGTACACGATTGCGATTGGAAATGACAGGGCTCTTTAAACCTGCAATCATGAATTCCATTCCCATAAGAGGATAGGAGCCAAGCTCCTGCAGTATGAATTGAAGCTGATTGTATGAGCGATACTCTTCACCAAGTCCAAGATTATCTTCCGGCTCGCCTTCCATATCTGAAAGAGGCAGGTTTTTGCGGAAAAGCTGAAGCGTTGGTTCGACGTAATCAGGGCTGTCCATTAGATAGCCGCAGCTGGAATAATTATGATCGAAATCCTTTTCCAGGCATTTTAACAGGTCATCACGGAAGGGAATGTCGAGCTCTTCGGCAAGACGCAGGGCCTTGCCTTCTTTGACGGCATCCCGGATTGTATCCGTACAGGAAGAAGAGCGAAGGATCTTATCACAGGCAGCGGAAACAGAAGGGAGCTGAACATCTTCGTCATCTGCCCAATGCTGTACAGATAGAATGACGTCGTAGTCCTGATCTGTAAGATTATAATGTGGCGCTATCTCGAGGAACCGCAGTAACATATTTTCGGCGTCTTCAAGTTCTGAAATACCTGGTACCGGTCCCTCATCGAGAAGTCCGTCGATCAGTGTTGTGATTCCTTTGAATTCTTCTTCAGTCGGCTGTCCGAACAGAATCTCTTCAGCGTTTGCCTTCTGCCAGCAGGTGAGAGAAGAGTATGCGTTTACAACACCGTTGACCGTACCTTCTATGAGCAGCCAGTGCCGGATCTCATCGGTTTCTGGCTCCAGCCTTTCCACGGCATGGATGCGGCCCCAACTGTGAACCTTCTTTGCCAGTTGAAAAATCTCGCTGTTCCCATCTTCCCATTTCTGTATATTCCAAACGGCGAAGATGGTGAATTCATCATAGAGACCCAGACGCCGGATAACCTCACGGACTTTCTCGTCATTGACAAGAAATAGCTCCATGAGTTCCATGCCGATTTTGACACATTCGATATGGGTAGAATGCAGCATCATGGACAAGGCTGTCTGAAAGACATTGCCGGCATCCAGTCTTGCCGAATGATCGATCACATACTTCTGAAGTTCATCGATCACACTGATAGCTCTGTTTTCCTTAGTCCAGACATTAAACAGGGCCTCAGCTTCCGGATAATTTCCGCTGGCGGCACTTTTCAGTGCCTTCGCCATACCTTTTGCCTGTGACGCGTCCAGACCTGAATGCTGCATGTGATACATAGCAACACCGTCCATTGCGCCGGGAGCCCATTTAAAGGGGGCGCCGTCCGGATCTTCATCCTGTAGAGAAAAGCTTTCATCAAGTATGCCGTCTGTTATATGGTCGCAGATCTGCTGATATATTGATTTTTCCATAAAACACCTCCGCAGGTAGAATGTATAGTTTTCCTGCTTACAATAAGAGTCTATCAAATGATCTGTCCTAAAAAACGGACTTTGAAATCAATCTTTATACTGCTCTGTAAGCCTCTTGGCCTCCGCCCTCATCTGATCCACAACAGTATCCGGAGCGACGATCTTGATGCCTTCGCCCAGCGCCATGATCCAGCCGAGAAACTGGTTGCTGACTGCGATATTGACATTGGTTCGGAAATGATTCTCGTCAACCGGAGCGATAAAGATGTCTTTGCCGAAGCGGTCGATCAGAACGCCGACCATGGAATTATCCGCTTCGATGGTGACACGGGTCTCTTCACCGCCGTACATGCCAAAGAGACTTTTGGTGTAGCGGGGAAGATTGAAAGCCTTGAACTGATCTTTGCCTTCACGGCGTTCATCGGTTACTGCGATCCGCAGCATCTTATCAACCCGGTAATGCTTGATCTTGCCATCTTCAGCATCATAGCCGACGAGATAGTAGTTCTCATCATCCCATATTAGGTCCAGGGACTGACGTGATACCAAGTTCCGTCTTTGCGCAGCTCCATTTTCTTCTCGACATTCCACTGATAATATTTGAAGCGGATCTGACTGTCTGCGCCGATTGCTTCGTGCAGCTTATCGACGTTATAGTAAATGCTCTCATTCATAGTCTTGATCCGGCCGGATATGATCACCTGGCGGTGCAGCTGTTTGCCTTCATGTTTGCTGACCAGCGCCTCCAGCTTTTTGATCAGTTCTTTCGATTTCTTATCGGTAATGAACTTGGCAGACTGCACGGAGTCCACAAGGAGCTTCAGTTCCGGCAGTTCAAAGTCCCGGCCGCCCAGGTGATAGAAACAGTCGCGGCCTTCTTTGACGGCAATGATATCCAGACCGAAATGACGCAGCTCCTCAAAGTCCAGATACAGCGTTTTTCGGTCCGCATTCACGCCGCAGGCTGAAAGCTTTTCTATGATCTGGGGCATGGTGAGCGCATGATTGTCGTCGGTCTCTTCCGAGAATATCTTTGCCAGATAGAGCATTTTCAGTTTTTGATTATCGCCTTTGCGTTCTTTATTTGCCATGGGAGTCCTCCATAAGATTCGGGTAAAAGATATGATGCCTTGAGTATACCATGAAGAAGTTGTGATCTGTCTCCTGAGGATCGCTTTTTCTGTCTCGAATTTTGTCTTTTCCGTTTTTTCCCCTGAAGCGATCTTGATGGCATTTTCTTTATCCAGTGCGTGCTGCCCGCAGCGTTGCGCCCAATATTCACGATCCGTGATCCGTACCTTGGCAGGAGAGAGGAGATCTACCTGATAGAGATTTTCTCTCTGACACATTTCCATCGTGAACTGTTTGAAACATTCCATGAAATGATCCGAGGCGTGATGCTTATTTCCGGCCGCACAATCGCCGGGATGGTCCATGAAATCCTCCCGTTCGACATCCAGCTTTCGGACACTGTTGATCACAATATGACAGTGAATATTACCGGCGCTGTTGTGTCCGTTGCGGTGCGTGCAGACAATGATCTGATGACCGGGAAATGACTTCCTGGCAAGTTCCATTCCGAGCTCCTGTGCACGTTCCGGAGTCAGACCGTTTTCGTCACGATCATTCGGATCGAAGCTGACGATGTAGTGATGAGCTTTGATCTCTCCGTAGGTCTGATTCTTTCCATACTTTGCATTCAGTGCCTGGCATTCCTGATTGAAAGAATAGGGGTCGCAGTTGATACCCTCCAGCAGGAAAAAATCACGCAGCATCATTTCACCGGATTCATCGAGAATCGGTTTGTTCGTAAATTCATCATGCTGCATGGTCAGGTAGTCTGTCGCTGAATCGTAATTGGCGTTATAGATCTTGATCTTCACTGTTGTATACGATTTCCTTCTTGACCACCGGGTGCCGGTTCGAAATGAGCTGGCGAACGTATTCTGTGCGAGGGAGTCTGGCGGCTTTCGCGTCTTCAGTCAGCACATCGTACATTTCTTTCGTCATCCGAAGGGTGATCTGGTAATCCTTTGAAGGCGACAGTTTTTTTCTTTGGTCTTGCCATAGGACTTGTCCTCCTCTTTGATTGTCGGAGACGGATCAAAAGCTGTGAGTGCTGCAGGCCGAACCGTTGCAAATAATGCGACTATTCATCGAGGGCTTGGGGAACCGTAATCCCCAACAAGATGCCTTGTGGTGAAATGCTCAGAAGAATGCTCAGAAGGAGTTATTGAACCTCAAGGAGAATCTTGCTCTAAGCTACTGAAAAAAGCCTCCTACTGAATAGTGGGGAGGCTAATCGCCCATTTGGTCGTGACAATCACGAAAAATGCACGAAAAAGTACTTGGGAAATATCAATATAGGAGAGTTGCAAAACTCAAGTTTCGATTGAAATTGAAAGCGACTATGATATGATAAAAGAGCCGCAGTATAAGCATTTATATGTGCTAAGTGAAAGCAAAAAGGTGACTATTATGGCAATGAACTATAACAAACTCTGGAAACTGTTGATCGATAGAGGGCTGATTAAAAAAGACCTGCGTGAGATGGCAGGCCTTTCCACCAATGTCATTGCAAAAATGGGAAAGAACGGAGATGTATCGACCGAAGTTCTGCGTAAAATCTGCAAAGCGCTGGACTGTGGTCTGGATGATATTGTTGAGATTGTTCCGGACGAGGACTCTGAGTCCTGAAAATGGGACACATGGACTGCTACAATACTATGGGAAAGAGGAACTTCTGATTATGGAGAGAAAAGAATACAGCGCCGGTGCTGTAAAGCATTCTTTCTGGTTTATGGAATTCCGCAAGGTTGTGTCTCTTCGTGCGGAGGGAAAGTCCTGGGATGAAATAAAGCAGTTAAATAAAGATGAAAATATATTCGGCGCTCCGACTCCGCTTCGCGCGAATCAGATCTGGAGCACAGTGTCGGGAAGAATGAAATGTCTGGATGATAGTTTTTATCCGGTTTTTCAGGCATGCGATATTGCTGCGCAGAAGCTTTTTGCGCTGGTGGCAGCCATGGCTTATGACACGCTGTTTGCCGAATTTGTATATGAGGTCGTTCGGGAGAAAATGATCATTGGCACGTCTGAACTTGCCGACAGTGATATACGCATTTTCTTCAAAAACAAACAGGAGCAGGACGACAAGGTTGCCAAGTGGACGGAAGCCACAACGAAGCGACTTGGCGCCTGCTATAAGACTATGCTCTTTGAAGCAGGTGTGACTGACAAGGCAAAAGACACAAGAAAGATCCTGAAACCGATTCTTGATCCGGCAATGGAAAGATGGCTGATGGATCACGGCATGGAATACTGCGTAAAGGCGCTGACGGGGGTTAGGTGAGTCTCCAAGAACACAAGCGATAGCGCAGTGTGATTGGAACAGACGAACCTATGCAGAATGAAATGGAGAAGAGGTAATGGCAAGCTTAACAGAACGGCTCGATCAGATGGAAGCCGCCATCCGGAAACCTTCTTTCCGGCAGTCAAGCGGCAGAGCCAATGAAGTGAATTACTGGGTGTTCGATTATCCGCCGGAAAAGGAACTGGAAGTCCGGGAGCGGATCGAATATCTGAAGAACAAAAACGCAAAGGGTGTTGATGGGTTTGAGCTCGTCGTGTTTGATCTCTATGACATCATCATCGACTATCTGGAGAAGGAAGACTTCCTGGAACAGTGTTACCGCTTCGAGAAGAAGCGCGGCCTTGACCGGATCACAAAAGCGGTCAGCAATTCCATGAAGGTCAACGATGATGACAGCCTGATTGTGCAGCACATCAAAGACAATACACCGGAGAATGCGGTGGTGTTCCTGACCGGAATCGGAAAGTGTTATCCGATCCTTCGGTCCCACAAGGTACTGAACAACTTGCACCAGGCATTTGTAAGAGTTCCGGTCGTTATGTTCTTCCCCGGAACCTATAACGAACAGGAGCTGATCCTGTTCAACGAGATCAAAGATGACAACTATTACCGGGCCTTCCGGTTAGTAAAGTGACGGAGGTAGAAAGATGCTTGTAAAAGATATGTTTGCCAAGAAGATCGACCGTGAGATTCAGGGTGTCATCATTGTTGGCCAGGGTGAAGAAACAAACGTATCCCAGGAACTGGATGAGTACGTAGTCACACGAGAATTACAGAAGCATTTTGCAGACTTCTTCTCCGCATATAAGAAAGGAATCCTCGGAACCACCCCGAAGATGGGCGTATGGATCTCCGGTTTCTTTGGAAGTGGTAAATCTCACTTCCTGAAGATTCTGTCCTACCTTCTGGAGAACAAACAGGTTGGAGATAAAAAGGCGCTCGATTTCTTTGTGGATGACAAGAAGATCGTCGACCCGATGGTGCTGGCAGATATGAAGCTGGCGGCAGAAACACCGACGGATGTGGTTCTCTTTAATATCGATTCCAAGAGTGATACCGGTAGCAAACAGAATAAGGATGCCATCGTTAATGTTTTCCTGCGTGTCTTCAACGAGATGCAGGGATTCTGCGGATCGCTTCCGCATCTGGCAGATCTGGAACAGCAGCTTACTGAAGCCGGACGTATGGATGAATTCAAAGAGGTATTTGCGGACGAATATGGCAAGCCCTGGGAAGAGAACCGTCATAAGTTCGACTTCATTCAGGATACCGTGGTTGACGTTCTCGTTGATATGGATTTCATGAGTGAATCGGCAGCGCGGAACTGGTGCGAGAAAGCGTCTGAGCCGTATCAGATCAGCATTGAGGATTTCGCTAAGAGAGTAAAGGCCTACATCAATGCAAAGGGCAACAATCATCATGTTGTCTTCCTGGTTGATGAGATCGGTCAGTATATCGGCGAGGACAGCAAGCTGATGTTAAACCTCCAGACCGTAACAGAGGAACTGGGGAAAGAATGCCAGGGCAAGGCCTGGGTCATTGTGACCAGCCAGCAGGATATTGATTCTGTCATAAAGGTCAAGGGCAATGACTTTTCCAAGATTCAGGGACGCTTTGATACAAGACTGTCCCTGTCATCTGCAAACGTAGATGCCGTTATTAAAAAGAGAATTCTGGATAAGACCGATACAGCGGCGCAGACATTGCGGCTGCTCTATGATCAGAAAGCAACCATCATCAAAAACCTGATCGTATTCAATGATGGTGTGGAAAAGAAATTATATGCAAACGGCAGCGACTTCTCTGAAGTCTATCCGTTCGTACCATATCAGTTCAACCTTCTGGCCAGTGTGCTGACCTCGATCCGTACACACGGAGCATCCGGCAAACATCTGTCTGAAGGAGAACGTTCTATGCTGGCGCTTTTCAAAGAGTCGGCAGCCAAACTGAAAGACGAAGAGATGGGCGTCATCGTACCGTTCCATCTGTTCTATGATGCGCTGGAGAACTTCCTGGACCACAGCCACCGGGGCGTCATTATCCGTGCCTATGACAACACCAAGATCAATCCGGAGCATAAGGAGTCCGGTGTCTTTGCCATAAACGTTCTGAAGACACTGTTCATGATCAAATATGTCCTGGAGATCGAGGCGAATATCGACAACATCACTTCCCTGATGATTAGCAACATCGATGATGACCGGATTGAGCTGAAGGGAAAAGTGGAAGAGGCTTTGAAGATCCTGATGCAGCAGATGCTTGTGCAGAAGAACGGCAGCCTCTATGTCTTCCTGACGGATGAAGAGCAGGAGATCAATCGTGCGATCGACAGCCAGAATGTCGAGATGGCGGAAGTGATCAATAAAGTCTCCGAGATGATCTTTGAGGATATCTTCACTGACAAGAAGTATCGTTATCCGTCCTTCAACGGCAGATATTCCTTCTCCTTCAATCAGGCAGTCGATGACCGTCCGTATAAGGCGAACCAGAACTACGATATCGGCCTGCGAATTCTGACGCCGTGGTATGAGGGTGGAAATGATGACGCGACGCTGCGTATGATGTCCGGCCAGGGCAAGGAAGTGCTGGTGGTTCTTCCAAATGATGCGGCGTTCCTGGATGAGATCCGACAGTATCTCAAGATCGAGAAGTTTCTGCGCCTTAATACGTCCACGCAGCTGACCAAGTACGAAACGATCAAGGAAGCAAAGCGCGTGGAGATGCGGGAGCGCAATGCCAACGCAAAGCTGTATCTGACAGAAGGGCTGAAGGATGCGACCATCTATGTCAATGCCGATACGGTCAAGACGAATGCAAAGGAAGTCACAAGCCGGATCAATGAAGCCATCGGCAGACTGGTGCAGACGGTTTATCATAAGCTGTCTTATATCGACGCGGTCTTTGGTGAAGCTGATATCTGCAAGATGTTCCGGACATCCAACCAGATGACACTTGGGCTGGAAGGTGGAACAGACGCGAACCAGCATGCGCTTGACGATGTTCTGGCTTTCATTGCCGGAAACAGCCATATGCACATGAAGACCTCTATGAAAACGGTGAAAGATCGTTTCATGAAAGCGCCCTATGGATTTGTGGAAGATGATGTTCATTGGCTGGTAGCGCGGCTCTTTAAGCGCGGAGATCTGGCATTCACGGTGAATGGAGCAAGCGTCAATCTGAACAATAAGAGCGATGAAGAGATCATCAGCTTTATTACAAAGAAAGCGTTCGTAGAAAAGCTCCTCATGGAAGAGCGTATCCGTGTCGCTGACAAGGATAAGAAAGAGGTCCGTGATGTCATGAAGGAAGTCTTCGGAACCGGCTCTGTGGCCGAGGACGAAGACACCATCATGAAGAATTTCCAACGATATGCAGAGAATACGATCCATGAGATCCAGCGTCTCGAACCCCAGTATCAGAGATTTGCATATCCGGGCAAGAAGGTGATGGAATCCGGCAAGAAGCTGATGCAGTCCGTGATCCAGATCCAGTCTCCGCTGGAATTCTTTCAGTACGTTTCAAAGATGCGGGAGACCTTCTATGACTTTGCAGAAGATTATGAGCCTGTGAAATCCTTCTTTGGAAGTGAACAGCAGGAGATTTTCACGCGGGCACTGGAGATGCTGGCGATCTATGACGACAGCAAGACCTATATCGTAGACACGGAGTTGGAAGAGATTGTTCATGAGATGCGGTCTATTACCAGACAGGATAAGCCGTATGGTAACATCCCGAAGCTTCCGAACCTGCGGGAACAGTTCATGACTTCTTACATGAAGGTACTGGACAAAGAGGAAAAGCCGGTTCTGGACGCAATTGAACAGGCGAGAGCGCGTGTCATCGAGGTGTTGGAACCAAAAGAATACAAAGATACCTATCTCGGCCGTTACAATACGCTGTTCAAAGAAATCCGGGATGGGGCCGAACATTGTAACAATGTTTCTTCGCTCCGCAGTTACGCCGATAAGGCAGAAGCACTGAAGATCCGTCTTCTAAATGAGATGGATACCAGAGATGAGCAGATCCTCAAAATAAAAGCAGAAGAAGCAAGGCGTGCAGCAGAGGAAGCTGCCAGAATAGCAAAAGAGCAGGGCAAGCCTGCCTGCCGTATCGCAGAGCCTCCTGCTCCATACCATACGAAGAAAACCAAGAATGTGACCATTAAGCATGTGACACACACATCTTCGTGGAGATTAGAGAGCAAAGACGATGTAGATAAATACTTGAATGCACTCCGCAAATCACTCCTTGCGGAACTGGATGAAAATGACATTGTAAACGTGGAGTTTTAACTGGAGGTAACATGGTTCCAAAAAGTATATCTGAGAATATGATGTATAACACCGTTAAACTTGAAACGCTTAACGGCTCAGCTGGAACTGGGTTTTTCTTTGATGTTTCTGTACGAGGGAAAACTGTTCCGGTCCTTATGACTAATAAGCATGTCGTTAATAACAATCCTCATGAAGCAATGACATTTTTACTTCATCTATGCGATGGTAATGGGGGAGATTCAGGAGAAAATTTTAAAGTGGTTTTTAACACAGACTGGATTTTCCATCCCACACATGACATTTGTTTTACATACGTTGCACCGCTATTGACTGAAGTTCAAAGGCGAACCGGAAAAACAGTATTTTATAGATCAATAGATGAATCAATTATCTACACCGAAAAAAAGCTTGAGGATCTTAATGCGCTAGAATCAGTTGTAATGATTGGATATCCAACGGGCCTTTGGGATAGTTTACATAATTATCCATTATTTAGAAAAGGCTTTACGGCAAGTCATCCTGGCTATGATTTTAATGAAAAAGGAATCGGGCTAATTGACATTGCTTGTTTCCCGGGATCATCAGGATCGCCGATTTTCATTCTTGATGAAAATGGTTATTCAGACAAAGAAGGGAACAGTTATATTGGAGCAAAAAGACTGATTTTCCTTGGCGTTCAATTTGCTGGTCCAACAATGGATGTAAATGGAGATATTATTCTTATTGATATACCTACACAGCAGAAAGCCATTTCGCATGCAAGAACAATGGTTAATTTGGGATATTACATCAAAGCACATGAATTACTGAAATTCAAACCCATGGTAGAGCAAGTTTTGTTGAAAAACGGAGAAATAGATAATGAATAAGACCGCCATAAAGAATTTCGCCATCTGGGCGAGAAATAAACTGATCGCAGATATCAGCTATCGTGCAGGCCTTATGGGGATTACTGCAGATGGGATCCATACTGCGCTTCCGCAGTCTACCGGTCAGACAGAATTTTATGATATCGGGACAGCAGAACCTTATGCGATCACGGGAGAAGCAATCCGTCAGAGAAAACATCTGGTGGAACTGATCCAAAGAAAAGAGAAGGATACAGATTATAAGACTGCTTATAAGTACATCATCGAGGAGGTCGCCTATACCTGGTTCAACCGCCTGATTGCTGTGCGCTTTATGGAGGTCAATGACTATCTGCCGAGCCATATCCGCGTGCTGTCTTCCGATACTGGAAAGATGGAGCCGGATCTGGTGACAACACCCTTTGATTTGGAGCTGGACTTCACCAGAGATGAGCAGCAGACAATTCTGGAACTGAAAAATGTAAATAAGCTGGATGAAGTATTCCGCCTGCTTTTCATCAAACAGTGTAATGCTCTCAATGAGATCCTTCCCGCACTTTTTGAGAAAACCCATGATTATACGGAACTTCTTCTGAATCTCTCCGTCATCGATCAGGATGGTATAGTTTACCATCTTGTGCATGATATTCCGGAGGAAGACTTCGATGTGGAACGAGGTGGCCAGGTCGAGATCATCGGCTGGCTGTACCAATATTACAACACGGAACCGAAGAATGAAGCCTTTGCAAAGAAGGGCAAGATCACCAAGGAGGAAGTGCCTGCAGTAACGCAGCTCTTCACGCCTGACTGGATTGTCCGTTATATGGTGGAGAACAGCCTTGGCCGTCTGTGGGTGGAGGGGCATCCGAATGATGATTTGAAGTCTGGATGGAAATACTATCTCGAAGAAGCAGAGCAGGAACCGGAGGTGCAGACGCAGCTTGCGGAAATTCGAGCTGAGTATGCGAAGTTGAATCCGGAAGATATCCGTGTCATTGATCCAGGTATGGGCAGCGGACATATTTTAGTCTATGCCTTTGATGTTTTGATGCAGATTTATGAGAGCGCCGGGTACAGCCAGCGCGACGCTGCCAGAAGCATTCTGGAAAACAATCTCTACGGTCTTGATATTGATGACCGTGCCTTTCAGATGGCGTACTTTGCCATCATGATGAAGGCACGGCAGTACAACCGGCGTATCCTGAACGGAGAGTACAGGCCCAATGTATATTCCATTCAAGAGAGTAATGGAATTGATCGTAATCAGCTCAAGTATTTTGGCGCGGGCTTGAATGAATTGGAGAAGAATAATGCCATCACGCAGATGAACGTACTTCTCGATACATTCAAGGATGCCAAGGAATACGGTTCAATTCTTTCGGTAGAGCAGTATGATTGGGATCTGCTGGATCGATTTGTGTCCAACATCGAAGTGATTGGACAGATGAGTATGTACACGGTGGGTTTGGATGATACCGCGGAGGAGTTAAAGCAGCTGATTGCTCAAGGAAAGGCACTTGCGCAAAAGTATCATGTGACAACTACGAACCCGCCCTATATGGCCATTAGTAGTGGAACCGGAAGGCTCAATGAGTATGTCAAGAATTATTATCCGGATAGCAAAAGCGATCTTTTTGCCGTTTTTATTGAAAAATGCAAAAGCTTGACTTTTAATCAAGGTTTCGATGCATTGATTACTATGCATAGTTGGATGTTTTTATCCAGTTTTGAGAAATTACGATTAAAAATAAAGAATACTGATATTATTAATATGGCACACTTAGGTGCTAGAGCATTTGAAGAGATAGGCGGTGAAGTTGTACAGACTACAGCATTTGTGTACCGAAACACTTCTTTTTCGGGGTGGAAATGCACATTTGTACGAATTGTTGATGCGAAGTCACAGTTAGAGAAAGAACGAATATTTCTGTCTGGAACTCAAAGATACTTGTTTAAGCAATCGAATTTCGACAAGATACCTGGGACTATATTTGGATATTGGATAAGCGATAAAACTATATCTGCTTTCGAGAATGCAGAAGATTTTATGTCTAAATATGCAGAAGCCGAAGGAAAAAATGTAACTACTGATAATGCTAGGTTTATTCGATGTTTTTGGGAAATATCATCTGAAGACACTGGTACATTATCAATGGGGAAAAAGTGGCTTTTGTGTGCGATGGGCGGAACATACAGAAAATGGTTTGGTAATGTTCAAAATGTTATAGATTGGTCGTCGAAAGCACGTAATTTTTATAAAGAAGCCCCTGCGGGAAGAATTATAAGACAAGAGTTTTGGAATTTACCTGGTGTAACATGGGGAAAAATAGGGACTGGTGATGCTAATTTTAGATTGTTGCCTTCTGAGTATATGTATCAAGAGACAGCCATTTTACAAAAGAAAATGGAAGACTCTCTGTTTTCACTTGCATTATTAAATGCTGCAACAAGTACTTACTTCTTAAAAGTAATAAGTCCTACGATGAACTTCCAACAGCAGGATATAAACTCAATTCCCATTCCTAAAGTAGGAAGTGAGGACAAGGCTAGAATTATAGAAATCACCAAAAAACTTATCCATAGCTCGATGGATGATTGGAACTCCTTTGAAACAGCATGGGGTTATGAAAGCCATCCGTTAGTAAAAATAGGCCTTAGATATTGCAGGCTGAATGATAATAATACAACGATTGAAGAGAGCTTCCGTGCCTGGTCAGATGAATGTGAAGGCCATTTTGAACAACTAAAAGCAAATGAAGAGGAACTGAACCGTATCTTTATTGATATCTATGGATTGCAGGATGAACTGACACCGGAAGTAGAGGATAAGGCTGTAACTATTCGCTGTGCTGATCTCCAGCGAGATATAAAATCACTGCTGTCATATGCGGTCGGCTGTATGTTTGGCCGCTATTCCCTTGGTACCACTGGACTTGCTTATGCCGGTGGTGATTGGAATGAGCAGAAATACGGGCAGTTCAAGCCAGATGCGGATAATGTCATTCCGATCACGGATGAGGAATATCTGGAGGATGATATCGTCTCCCGCCTCTGTGACTTCCTGAAGGTCGCCTTTGGCGAGCAGACGCTGGAGCAGAACCTGGACTATATTGCCAAGGCGCTTGACAACAAGGGTGATTCCAGCCGTGAGATCATTAGAAATTATTTCTTGAATGATTTCTTCAAGGATCATTGTCAGACTTATTCTGTGACCGGCTCCGGCAAGCGTCCGATTTACTGGCTCTTTGACAGCGGCAAGCAGAACGGATTCAAGGCTTTGATCTATTTGCACCGTTACAATGCGGATACGATCGGAAATCTTCGTATTGATTACCTGCACCGTATGCAGCGTGTCTATGAGAGTGAGATCAGCCGCATGCAGGATATGATCGACCACAGCACGAATGCTCGTGAAGTGGCACAGTCAACGAAACGCCGCGAAAAGTTGCAGAAACAGCTGAAAGAATGTCGTGAGTACGATGAGAAGCTTGCGCACTTGGCATTGTCTCGTATTGAACTGGATCTGGATGATGGGGTGAAAGTCAACTATCGAAAGCTCCAGATAGCAAACGATGGCAAGTTCTATGAGGTACTTGCGGATTCCAAGAATATCATGGCTAACGACAAGCTGTGGAAGCAGTATGTTGAGACATGGAAGAAATGACGGGAGAGGGATATGAGTGAAGTATACCAGCCGCCATTTCAAATGACGGAAGAGATTACAAATCTAATTGTGGAGATCGGAGAATACGTCGGATCGATCACGACATATGAATCGATGCATCAAAACCCGGTGCTGCGCAGAGAGAGCAGAATCAAGTCGATCTATTCATCTCTGGCGATTGAGCAGAACACCTTGTCGCTGGATCAGGTGACGGATGTCATTGAAGGGAAGAGGGTGTTGGGGCCTCCGCAGGATATCCGCGAGGTTAAGAATGCATACGAAGCATATGAACGTGTTTCTGCGCTAGATCCATACAGCGTGAAAAACCTGCTTCTTGCGCACAAGCTTCTGATGGATGGTCTGGTGAAAGAAGCCGGAAGTTTCCGAAGCGGGAATGTCGGTGTATATGCGGGAGATCAGCTGATTCATGCCGGAACACCGGCAAAGTATGTGCCTGATTTGATGGCACAGCTGATGACGTGGCTGAAAGAGTCGAAATTGCATCCTCTGGTGAAGAGCTGCATCTTCCATTATGAATTTGAGTTTATTCATCCTTTCGCGGATGGAAATGGCCGAACAGGCAGACTCTGGCAGTCGTTGATTTTGCAGAATTGGAAAGAAATCTTCGCCTGGCTTCCGGTGGAGACTTTGGTGCATGAGCATCAGGAAGAATACTATGAAGTGCTCGGGCGCGCGGATTATGCTGGAGATTCTACCGAGTTTGTTGAATTCATGCTGCGGATGATTCGTGATGCGTTAAAAGAGATCAGCGAGAATCAAAACAATGATGTCGTAATAAATGTCGCATCAAATGTCGTAACAAATGAGGATAAAGTCCTTGCTTTGCTGAGACAGGATGGAAAGCTGACCGCCAAGGTGCTGGCGTCTTCTTTGGGATTAACACAGCGACAAGTACAGAGGATATTAGCAAATCTGAAAGAGGAAAAAAAGATAATCCGTCACGGGGCCAGTAAGAACGGCTATTGGGAAGTGACAGATTGATGGGAGTCTATTGAATGAGTGTTACTGGCAAGATTAAGAGAAAAACGCATGTAAAAAATGTAGCCGCGGCACAGCCTGGCCAGGGAGATGTGTTATATCGTGCTTTGACTCCGACGAGTGATATACAAAATGGGCAGGAGTATATGGCTGCCCTTGATTGGGCGTTGGAACAGGATGATATTCGCAACATTGCTATTTCCGGTCCTTACGGGTCTGGGAAAAGCAGTGTCATTAATACATACATAAAAACAAGGAAACGTCAGAATGTGCTTCCTATTTCTCTTGCTGCCTTTAATCTGGAAGATATGCATACCAGTGGTGAGAATATTGACGATGATCTCGAAACAGGTATCTTAAAGCAACTATTCTACCATGTGCGAGCAGACAAAATACCAAAGAGTCGTTATCGGAAAATTCAGCCAGAAAAGTGGGTGGCGAATGCTCTTTTCGCGGCGCTCGGAGAACTGTTTTTATTAATCTTGCTGTATTTTGCACTCCCAAACCAAATGCAGACATTTACTGCATCGATAAGTAACCTTTCGGGTGTTTTTAGAATAGTCGCAATTATTATAGTACTTGCGATCATTTGGGTTGCATGTTTTGCTGCCGTTAGATGGTTTAGAAAAAATGGCAGTGTTCAGGAAATTAAGATTCTGGATAAGGCTACATTGAAGAATGGCGATAAGGATGACAACGAATCCGTATTTAATAAGAACTTGGATGAAATCATCTACTTCTTTGAGGAGACGGATTATCGTGTTGTTGTAATCGAGGATCTTGATCGCTTTGAAAGCACGAATATTTTTGTGGCTTTACGTGAACTGAATAATCTTCTCAATCATTACGAAGGCATTTCAGAAAAAGTTACATTCATATACGCCATCAAAGATGATATGTTCCAGAAAGAAGGGGAACGGACTAAGTTCTTTGACTTTATAGTCCCAATCGTTCCCTATATAAGCTCATCGAATTCAGGGGAGATACTGCGAGATCGTCTTCACTTTGATGATCAGAAGAATGAAAGCAGTCTATATGAGATTTCCGGTCAGTATATTTCGTTAATATCTCCCTACATTAGCGATATGCGCGACCTGGAATGTATCTGCAATGAATTCATTGTTTTTAAGAATACGCTTAAAGGAAATCAGCATCTTGATTTGAATGATCAGCGGATGTTCTCGTTGAGCGTATTTAAGAACTTGTTCCCAAAAGATTTTGCCCAGCTTGAAGATGAAACGGATGACAGTATCGTCCGATGTGCCTTCAATGATAGAAAGCGCTTTATTGCGGAAAAGGAAGATCGTTTAAAAGAAAAGCGAGAAGAGCAAGAGGAGATCATTCGAAAAGTAGAACAAGAAGTATTCAGCGATTCCAGAGATATCAAAGTCGCGCTTTTGATGTGCCTGATGGATTATAACGGCTGGGTTAGAAATATCACAGAGGGAAATAATAACTATTCATATGCAGACCTACTGAAAGATGATTTTGACTTTGACACACTTAAGAAAAAACAATTGAGTGTACATTATGCGTCGTATCTCAGTGGAACTTCATACCAGAATATTTCTGATATCGAGGCGCAAGTTATAAAAAAAGGTGGCGACTATTTCGATCGTCTTGATCGTGTAAAGAAAGGACTCGATGTCTGCAGAGAGGATGCTAAGAAGGAAATCGAGGAGTATGAGCGTACAATGAATGAACTGCGTACGTACTCGATCCAAAAAATAATTTCTGAATTTGGTACGGAATTCCTGAGTGAGGAAGTAAAGGAAAATGACCTTTTGGTATTTCTGCTAAGGAATGGATTTATAGATGAGAACTATGCGAATTATATCAATTATTTTCATCCAAACAGCATTTCAAAGGACGAGATGAATTTTATTCTCGCTGTCCGCAATCATAGATCTGAAATGGATTATACCTACCCGTTAAAGAGTGTTTCTCAGATATATGATCGGTTGCAGGATTACGAATTTCAACAGAAAGAAGCCTTAAATTACAATCTCACAGACTATGTCTTAGAAAAACGAAGAGGATCTTCCGCCGAAGGATACCTGATATCGCAACTAACAAACCATTCTGTAAGTAGTATGTCTTTTATAAAGTCATATATCGAAAGAGGCCGGAACATCGAACGGCTCATTCAGCTTCTTTGCCATGGAAACGATCATTTTTGGGTAGATGTCTGCAAAGATACAGGAATATCTCTTGAAACAAGGTTTGTGTATCTCGGCTTGATACTCTCATATGCCTCGACAGACGATATTGTGGCTCAGGATAAAGCAGAATCTAACGAAGATGCTCTTACTGACTTTTTCCTGAGTAATCCCGATGTCCTTGAGAAAATGGAAGGAGTTCCAGCTGAAAAACAGATTCAGGCTATCGATGCACTTGGACTAATATTTACGGATCTGGAAACACAGAACCTTAATGAAACTATCAGGCAGCATATTTTTGATAATTCATATTACGAAATCAATGAAGCGATGTTGCATAGAGTTGTTGAGTGGAAAAATCCGGAGTTAGCAGAAAAACTGAAATCTGAAAATTATTCCATTATCAGAACAATAGCATATCAGCCGCTGACAGATTATGTCCATCAGGAATTTGATCAGTATGTTTCTGACATAGTTTTAGGAATCCCTTCCAACACAGAAGAGGATATAGAGTCCGTTGAAGATATACTTGAGCGTTTGAGTCCAGATGGCATAGAACAGGCTCTTTCAGTTATTGAAAAAGAAAAGGTTGTTTGGAACGATATTAACGACTGTTGCAAGTCTGGATCAGAAGATGACGAGAACTATAAACAGAGTATATGGACATATCTTCTCGTCAATGAAAGGATCCTGTGTTCATGGGAGAACGTCGAGACATATTTTGGAGAATACAGTGGCGATGATACATGGGTGGCATATGTCTCAAATAATATAGACGCTCTGGTTAATGGCGCTGGTAAGGTGGAAATATCAGCGGAAGTAAAAGAGCAACTGTTATTCGCGGATTTGTCAGATAGTGTCTTCCGGAAATTTATATCTGGGATTTATAAAGAGCATTATAACGATACACTGAGCAAGCTAAATCCCATGAAGATTCAAGTGTTGATCGAAGAGCATGCGTTACCGTTCAGAAAAGAGTATTGGGATGAGCTTTCAACAGTTGCTGCAGATTTAAGAGTGCTATACGCCGAGGTCAATAATCAGGACTTTGTCCAATCTCTTGATGAAATAGATCTTACAGTGGACGAAGTAAATAATATGCTTGAATCGGATATGTTTGATAGTGATCAGAAAGACAGTATTCTTAAGAAGCTTGTACCGGCAGAGATGACGATCGAAACAGCGCGTATCCTTCGATTATTAACAAGGCCGGTTCCGAAGGAATACATTGACAGGGCATGGCGGTTACTTCCCGACGATGAAAAATATCAATTGTTTCTTAATCAAATGGAAGTTTACGCGAATAGTGAGCTGCCGGTTTTATTTGGACAATTATCGCCCGAGTATCAGCAATTCGTTGAGAGGACGCGGCACAAATATACTCTGGGATACTCCGATTATAATAAGGCGTTACTTGATAAACTGAAAACGCATGATTATATAACCAGTGTTGAAGATACATATATTGAGAAATCAGATAAACTGACGTTTTCGAGCAAGAAAGAGCATGTGCTCACCGGCTACGTTAAGAACGCCAGGTAAGTGTGGGGGGGATAATTTATGGCAGAGCTTAACCTGAAACAAATCATAGACCGGTTGAATGCAGAGTTTACAGGAGATACCCGGAAACTCGTGTTT
Source organism: Clostridium sp. SY8519 (assembly GCF_000270305.1). Classification (NCBI taxonomy): domain Bacteria; kingdom Bacillati; phylum Bacillota; class Clostridia; order Eubacteriales; family Clostridiaceae; genus Clostridium; species Clostridium sp. SY8519. The sequence goes on from NC_015737.1 coordinate 1,989,538, forward strand.
TGGTACGACGATAAAGGCGAATTTGCAGAGGACATGGACAGTGTTGTTCTGGAGAATGCTAAGATTTATCATCTGGAGCCGGATAATCAGTTTTATACAAAGAGATTTTTGGAACGAGAAGATACAACGACCAATTACCTGATCTATGCACCGTTCCCGAAGCCGGATGTCAAAGATAATCACTTGGAGGACACTCTGCTGTACTCCAAGCGGTTCTTTGCGGACCGCGTGTCCTTACTGTCCGTTGATCTAGGCATTGAAGAGAAGTACAAACCGGTCATTGAGAAGCATATCAAGTTCTTTGCTAATAAAGAAAGAACGCAGCGATTTTATGATCTTGAGATTGAGAACTTTAATGAAGAGAACATTCTGGTTGGGATGCTTGCCAGCATCTGCCATACCCGGACGTGCTCTTTTGAAGAGGTCATCCGCGTCATATTGACTGATGGCAGCCTGGAGGACAACAAGTTCCTTGTGGAGATAGAGAAGTATGACCTGCTTTCGGCATTCTGGAAACTTTGTGAGCAGCATTTCGGCTATACAGATCCGAAACCGAATCTTGAGAAGCTGCTTGTCACGATGTTCGTGACGGCCACAGAACGGGAACTGTCGGGAGAAGTGCCGCAGCCGTGGAAGACCTTTGTTTCCTATAAGTCCGGAAACATCATTGCATTCCTGGATAATCTTTCAAACAGTGTTCTTTATCGGGATCGTTATGATGAGTTGTCTGCGCATGTGGCGACAGGACTGAACCTGACGACTGCGCTTTCGGGATATCTCCCTGAGGATCTGGTGGATTGTGATACTTTCATCGCGATTGATCAGATCATCGTGAAGTGGATTGTGGAAAGATTGACTGCTGAGGACACAGGTGCAAAGCTGGATCGTTATGATATTCCGACTCTCTGTGATAAGCGTTCAAAGATGCATTTTGGGAGGAGAACGGAAAAGACATATCAGCTCTTATCCAGTGCATTCCGTTTGATAGAAGCGGCGAATTATATAGCTCCGGAGGGATTTAAGAATATTATTGACCGGTACCGGAAGACAGATCATCTGATCGATCAGGAGTATCGGAAGTTCTATTACGCTTTTGACAAGGTGAATGCTTTCGAAGAAAGCAGAGAGGGCGGCCTGGGCCGTGCGATGGAAGAAACTAGTGCTTTTGAGACTCTGCGGTCATTAGTTGAAAATATCTATACCAATGAGTATCTGGCTAAGCTTCTTCCGAAGTGGAACGAAGGCATCCAAGAAGAGAATGCCATGAGTGAGATCCCGCTTCAGCGGAATTTCTATCGTAGGCATGTCTTAAATTCAAAAGAACGGACGGTTGTCATCATTTCGGATGCGATGCGCTATGAAGTGGGACAGGAACTGTTCCGCAGAATGCAGGATGATCCGAAGTGCACAGCCAAAATGGATGTGCAGCTCTCTGTATTACCGTCTTATACAAGGCTTGGAATGGCGTCGCTTCTTCCGCATAATACTCTGACTATGACGGATGACTTCCGTGTGTTGGCAGATGATGTGCTGTGTGACAGCCTTTCCGGAAGACAGACGGTTTTGCAAAGCCATGAGACGAATGGCGTGTGCGTTCAGTTTGATGATATCAAGAACCTGAAATCCATGGATCTGCGGAATATCTTTACGGGTAAGCAAGTTGTATATATATACCACAATCAGATTGATGCCCGGGGTGACAAAGCGAATACGGAAGATGAAGTATTTGTGGCCTGCGAGGAAGCAATTCAGGAGATCATGTCGCTGATTACCAAAATCAACGGCAGCGCCAATACGCATCATTTCATTGTGACGGCAGATCATGGCTTCATTTACAAGAGAGACAAAGTGACGGAGAGTGACAAGATTGGCGGTGTGAGCGGCAAGAGTGCCTTTATCAACCGGAGATTCATCGTCGCAAAGGATCCGGTAGTTGATGAGGGCGTAGAATTCCTGCCAATGTCCATCATTCTGGGTAACCAGGATCCGAAGATTGTTTTTTATCCGATAAGCAGCAATGTGTTCAAGGTGGCCGGAGGCGGGCAGAACTTTGTGCATGGTGGTTCTTCTCCGCAGGAGATGCTGGTTCCTGTCCTGGATATCAAGATGGAACGCGGCACTGTAGAGACCAGACCGGCACAGATCGCGCTGGTCAGCATGGTGCAGAAGATCACAAATCTGATTACGACGATGGATTTCATCCAGTCAGACCCGGTAAGTGATACCGTGAAGATTGCAACCTATAAGCTGTACTTTATCTCGGAGGATAACGAGAAGATTTCCAACGAGAACATATATAAGGCAGACAGCCGTGATCCGGATGCTACGAAGAGAATTTTCCGCATGCGGTTCACATTCAAGAATAAGAAATATGATAAGAATAAGCAGTATTACCTTGTCGCCTATGATGATACAACCGGCCTTGAAAGCTTCCGCCATCCGGTCATTATGGACCTGGCGTTTGTGGATGATTTCGGCTTCGGTTTCTAAGATAGAGATACAGATTGGAGGCAGAGCATGACGGAATTTATGGAGAGCGAAGATAAAAGATCTGTCATAAGGAATAAGCTTCGCCAGCACTTTGACGGGAAGATTGTCCGCAAAGATCTAACCAAGAAGATAAAAGAAGGAGCAAATGTTCCTGTTTACGTGCTGGAATTCCTTTTGGGACAGTATTGCTCATCGGATGATCCGGAGGTCATTGAGCAGGGAGTAGAGAACGTAAAACGCATCCTGGCCGATAACTTTGTGCGACCGGATGAAGCCCAGAAGATTTTGTCGATGCTTCGCCAGAGAGGCAGTCATACCGTAATTGATATGATTACAGTGAATCTGGATATCAAGCATGACTGCTATGTGGCTGAGTTTTCCAATCTGGGCCTGAAGGCAGTTCCAATCGATGAGGAATATCCGACAAAATTCGACAGACTTCTCTGCGGAGGAATCTGGTGTATTGTGCAGCTGGATTATGAGTTTATCGAGGAAGAATGTAATGGCACACCAATTCATATCCGGAAGCTGACACCGATTCAGATGCCTCACGTAGATATCGATGAACTGAAAGAAGGACGTAAAGCCTTCTCGAAAGAGGAATGGATCGATGTTCTTCTCCGTTCCATCGGTATGGAACCGGATGAGCTGAATTATCGAGAGAAATGGCTGCTTCTGACAAGAATGCTGCCGCTCATTGAGAATAACTTCAATCTGTGTGAACTTGGTCCAAGAAGCACCGGCAAATCACACCTATATAAAGAGATTTCCCCGAACAGCATTCTTGTGTCCGGCGGACAGACCACAGTCGCGAATCTGTTTTACAACATGGGAAGAAAAACGGTCGGACTGGTCGGCCTTTGGGATTGTGTAGCCTTCGATGAAGTTGCCGGTATTCGCTTTAAGGACAAGGACGGCATACAGATCATGAAGGATTATATGGCTTCCGGATCCTTTGCCCGCGGCAAGGAAGAAAAGGCAGCCTCTGCTTCTATGGTCTTTGTCGGCAACATTAATCAGAGCGTGGACGTGCTTCTGAAGACTTCTAGCCTTTTTGATCCATTCCCGCCGGAAATGGGAACAGATACAGCGTTTCTTGATCGTATGCATTGTTATATCCCCGGCTGGGAGATTCCGAAGTTCCGTCCGGAGCACTTCACCGATGATTATGGTTTCATCACTGATTATCTGGCTGAATTCGTAAGGGAGTTGCGAAAAGAGCAGTATGGCGATGCCTTAGACAAGTATTTCCGCCTGGGGAAAAACCTGAACCAGCGTGATACGATCGCTGTCCGCAAGATGGCCGGCGGTTTTGTAAAGCTGCTTTATCCGGACGGTGTGTTCACAAAAGAAGATATTGAAGAAATCCTGACGATTTCGCTGGAGATGCGTCGCCGTGTCAAGGAACAGCTGAAGAAGTTGGGCGGCATGGAATTTTATGACGTGAATTTCTCTTACATAGACAATGAATCTTTCGAAGAGAAATATGTAAGCGTACCAGAACAGGGCGGCGGAAAGTTGATTCCAGAAGGTATGTGTAATCCCGGGCAGGTTTATACCGTGTCGCAGGGCAAGTCCGGCATGATTGGTGTGTTCCGTCTGGAATCCCAGATGCTCCCGGGCAACGGCAAATTCGAGAGGACCGGCCTGGGATCCGACCGGGAGTGCCGTGAAGCTTCCAATACAGCCTTCAGTTTCTTGAAAGCCAACGGAAACCGGATCAGCGGAGCCATCAGTACGACAACAAAGGACTACATCGTAAACTATCAGGATCTTCAGGGGATCGGCATGACCGGTAAACTGGCACTTCCGACTTTGATTGCGTTGTGTTCTATTGCTCTGTCAAAGCCTACAGTCAGCAGCCTTGCTGTGCTCGGCGAGATTAGCATAAGTGGAACGATGATCAAGGTTGATGAGCTGGCCAATTCGCTGCAGGTATGCCTGGATAGCGGGGCAAAAAAGGTCTTGCTGCCGATTACGTCTGCAGGAGATCTCGGCACTGTCCCGGCAGATCTCGTGGGTAGTTTCAATTTGATTTTCTATAGCAGCGCTGAGGATGCGGTGTATAAGGCGCTGGGTGTGGAGTAAATGCAACAACGGAAGGTGGTGGAACAGTTTGGACATTCCTGTTTACTACTTCTCTTTGCCGCATGATTTATCAGGCAGCAGGAGTAAAAACCGATTTCGAGCAGAGCTTTTGTGGGGCGTTAGTAAAATGCTTGACCTAATGGAAGGCGAGCAGGATTTTACTATGGTCTTTGATTATGCCTGTGATATTGAAATACATTACAAGGATGGCTTTGAGTTTTTTCAGATTAAGACGCATGGGCGCTGTAAGTCATATACCACAAAAAGGCTTACTAAAGTTGAGGGTGAAGGCTCGATTCTAGGCAAGCTGTATGTTCTCGCGAAAGGTGACTTAGCAAGAAGTGTCAGGGTCGCTGTTGTTAGTAATGTCCCATATAACTCAATGCCCGCCGATCAGTTAATCAATTGTTTTGTAAAGCTGCCTGAGAAGGATCAGAGGGAAATTGAGAAAGCACTTAAGAAGGAACTGAGTATAGATGATATCGATTTCACAAAGATATTTTATATTCAGACAAATATGGATCTAGAGCATCCGGATGATGCCGTTCGCGGTAAGTTAACCTTTGTCTTTGAGAAAATTAAGAAGTGTGAACCTACAAATCCAAATGCTCTTTACCGCCTAATCGTTGACACTGTTTCTGATAAAGCGTGTTATGAATATTCTGCTGATGATTATGAGGAAATTAAAAGATTAAAAGGCCTTTCAAGGAACCAGTTTGATGAATTACTGGACCTTCATGCAGAGAAATCAAAGACGGGATTTCAGGCGGCAGTCGAATACATCGAAAGTTTGCCTGGTGTTAAAGAACGAATGACTTATAAGCGATCATTGCCTAACGTTCTCAAGTTGTTGTCTACTTCTTGGAATATTAAAGAAATAGAAAAGGAAATATCCAGATTTCTCTTGGTACATGACGTTGGAGATACTGATAGCGCTATAGATTTATTGATTTCAAAATTCAATGATCGATTTCCGGTAGAAGTAAGTAGAGCAGATAGAGTCGTATTATATATTGTTATTCTTAAACGATATGAAGATGGAGTGTATGGATATGAAGATGACATTTAAGGAGTTATATCTTTTCTCCCCACAAGAAAAGAAGGCAAAGAGGATCTCTTTTGAAGAAGGAGTAAATGTCATTACTTCTAATCAGGAGGATGGCACTGACAGAGGTAAGTCTGTCGTTATGCGTAGTTTGTACCACGCCCTTGGTGCAGAAAGTCATTTTGAAACGAAATGGGACACAAAGAGCAAGATATATATCCTACATCTGTTTATCGATGGGAATGGGTATTATATTTATCGGTCTGCTGATTTATATAAATTTTTTGATGAGCATAAAAAACTTCTGTTTGTGTCTACACACAGCCACGAGTTGTCTGAAAAGATCAAAGAGTTTACTGGATTTGCAGTTATGTTACCGGGAAGGACAAGTGAGAAACTAGAGATAACCCCGCCAGTGTATAACTATTTACCGTTTTTCTTAGATCAGGATCATTATGATGGGAGCAAGTACTCATCATTCAAGAACCTACAGCAATATGCGAATTATAAAGACTCTGTGCTGTTTTATCATCTTGGGATATATGATGAATCGTATTTTGAGCTTGTAAGAACAAAAGAGGCGTTGTCAGAAGAATTCAGCGCTCATAAGTCGCGGCTTGATATGCTCCATGCAATGCAAAGTGATATAGAAAGTAGACTTGGAACAGGGGCCTATTCTACAGACATTGATGCATTACGTAAAGATGTCGAACTATATCGCAAAGAATACGCTGATGTGCTGTCAAAGCTTAATAAGTGCAAAGCGAGATTGGTTGATCTGAGAAATAGCTTGTTTGAATACGAAGCATTGCTTCATGAGATGAGCTCTCTTTCAGATGCCAATGAAAAAGAAATTAAACAGCTGATTGAACACAAGTGCCCAGAATGTGGATCCGTAATTACAGAAACTACTTCTTTAAGGAGCAAGCGGTACAACCTTGCTGAAGATATTGTAACAGTTAAAAACGAATTACAAGTCTCAATACAAAATGCTACGCAGGATATCGAAAAGGAAGAAAAGAAGTACCAGAGTCTGTTAGAGCAGCTGGCGGCATACGAGGCCAAAGTTAAAATCAATACCAAGCAGGCAGATGACATTATCCGATATAAAGGGTTATGTGAAATCCGTGAGGGAATCATAGCGGAACGTCATGACGTGTCTGATCTCATCGATGAAGAAGATGAGAAACTGAAGGAAATAGCTAAGGAAATAAGAAAATACGGAGAAAAGAAAAAACGTATTGAAGACAAATACTATGAACTACTGGTAACCGCAAGGACAAAGTTTGGGCTGAGTGAAATTGAGCCCGAAAAATTCAAGAAACTTACCAATAACTTTGTTGCTAGTGGAAGCAACAAAAATATAGCCACAGTAATATGGTATTTGGCAATCTTGAATTTGCGCCAGGAATTCAATCCCAATGCAATTGAATTCCCGATAGTGTTTGATAGCCCCAATAATGTTGAAACTGATAACGTGAAAAAACATGCATTGTTGCAGTACATTCTCGACAATGCAAGCGGCCCACAGCTTGTTCTTTCCAGCATTGGCTTTGATAAAACAGAGTTTACCACCAAAGGAAATATAAATGTTATTAAGTTGGAAAATGCAAAATACTCGTTGCTAGACGATCAGTCCTATACAGAGTACAAAAACATATTAGATGTATTGTGTGATGCGGAGATTTGATATGCAGGGACAGTATAAAGTCATCACCCTCTGCGGCAGTACCCGTTTCAAAGATGAGTTCATGGATGTCCAGAAGCTGCTGACGTTGGAAGGGAACATCGTAATCAGCGTCGGTCTCTTCGGCCATTCCGGCGACAATGAAGTCTGGGAGAACATGGACGAGGGTACGCTGACAAAGACAAAAGAAATGCTGGACGATATGCATAAACGCAAGATCGATATGGCTGATGAGATCTACGTCATCAATGTCGGCGGATATATCGGATCCAGCACCAGATCAGAGATCGAATACGCGCTGGCGAACGGAATGCCGGTCCGCTATTTGGAAGAAATATAGTTGTGTGCTGAGGGCACATGGGAGAGGAGGATCGCCATGAAACAGGGCAATACTGTTATCCGGACAATTCAAGGCGACATCACAAAGGTTGACTCTGTGGTGGCGATTGTAAACGCAGCAAATAAATCGCTTCTTGGCGGTGGTGGTGTCGATGGGGCTATTCATCGTGCTGCCGGGAAAGAACTGCTAGCGGAATGCCGGACATTGAATGGATGCGAAACCGGCGAGGCGAAGATTACAGGGGCTTATAACCTTCCCTGTAAATATATCATTCACACGGTCGGGCCAGTCTGGCACGGCGGCGGACATCGTGAAGCAGAGCTTCTTGCGAACTGTTATAAGAATTCCCTGCAGCTGGCAAAGGATCATGGTATCCGCAGCATTGCTTTTCCATCGATCTCTACGGGTGTGTATTCTTATCCTCTCGATGAAGCTGCTGATATTGCTGTTCGCACTGCAAGTGAGTTTGTAAGTGCTAATCCGGATGCAATTGATGAAATTATCTGGGTGCTTTTTGATGCCGGAACAAAAGCTGCTTATGACAAGGCTCTTGATGTATTAGACGCAGAGATATCAGTCGACGACATAGAATGAATCGGACAATGGAACAAATGATCCTGTGATGGTCGGTTTTTTCCATGAAAACGAGGCCTATGGGTGCTTCAGTAACTGGTATCCGGCCGAATTTGATTATGCTGGCAGAATGCTCACCTTATGACAAGAAATGGGAAATCGGTATTGATATCAACGATCCCGACAGGCTCGTTATTGCCAAGTGGAAAGGAAAGAATCTACTCGGCAGAATTCTGATGGAAGTTCGCGAGGAACTGCGTCAGGAAATCCAGTCCTCACCGCATGGAAAGGTGGAATATGTTGATGCTCGCGATCTGGAACCGATCAAAGAATGGAACATGACTGCCGGAGAACTCAAGCGGATACCGCAGTTCTATAATGCGATCCATGCGCATAGCGACACCTTAAGAGGGCATTGCGAGAGGGATGTATTCTATAATGGCTATTCTTTGTATGATTGGGAAGTTACTATGCGCACAAACATGGGCGGAGGCCTGCCGGTCATCGGATTCTACGAGATGAAGCAGGATGTGTATGATACCGTCCGCCGCTTGAAAGCACAGGATGTGACAAAGAAGCAGCGATTGGATTTCTGCACCAAGTACATACCGGTATTGGAGATGATCGACGCAGATCCAGACTTAAAAGAAGCCTGTGCAGATCATTCCATTTATAAGAATGACGATAAGCATGGGAGCCTGATCCATTTCCTCTATTGATACTTTATGGAAGATACCTACCAGAACGATATTGTGGTTCACAACTACGGTGATCTGGTGGAAACCGGAGGAATGAAGGATAAAGTAGCTGCTCCGGCAGAAGAGGATCTGAGGGCTCTTTCTGCAGAACAGGTACTGGGCTGTATAGTATGGCATTTTAGAAGAGATCATTTTGACAATGGATCTCTCATTCATAGCGGTATTGCCGAAGGACATATGCTTCGGATACTGAAGGTTTATTACGAGAAAGAGGTGAACTGATGGCCGTTCCAAAGTTTTTTGAGTTCTTTGAAGGATTCCTGAGAGCAACACAGGATGGAGAGTTGCATACAGCCAAGGAAGTCAGGGAGATCATAGCAAAAGAGATGAATATTTCAGATGCAGATCGTCTGGAGATGCTGCCCAGCGGAAAGCAGACCACATTTGCTAACCGAGTTGCATGGGCAAGGACATATCTCGATAAAGCCGGGCTGATAGAAACTCCTACCAGAGGAAAATACCGGATTACGGAAGCAGGTAAGAATGCGCTGACTTCCGGAGAAAAGATCGATCTGAAATATCTGGAGCGGTCTGACAAATTTAAAGAGTTTCATAAAGCGGCGACTTCCAAATCGGCAGAGGACACGGATCAAGATAATACGGAATCCGATGAGTCGCCCATGGAAACACTGGATGCCGCTTTCCAACAGGTCAATGCGACGCTTGCCAGCCAGCTCATGGACGAAGTGATGAAGCTTACTCCGAGCGAATTTGAACGGCTTGTGGTGAAACTTCTTCTCAAAATGGGCTATGGAAGCGGGATTGAAGAAGCTGGCATGGTTACACAGCCGTCCAATGATGGCGGAATCGATGGAATCATTAAGGAAGACCAGCTGGGCTTCAGCCATATTTATATTCAGGCTAAACAGTGGGCAGTGGATCAGACTGTAGGCAAACCGGAAATTCAGAAGTTTGTTGGTGCTCTGCAGGGGCAGCAGGCGCAGAAAGGCCTCTTTATTACAACAGCAAAGTTTTCAAGCGGAGCGTTACAGTTTGCTGATAATCTCCTTGGTGCAAAGGTTGTGCTGGTAGATGGAACTGCTCTCACAAAGCTGATGATTAAGCATAATGTCGGCGTATCTGTTGAGCATATCTATGAAGTTAAGAGATTAGACAGTGATTTCTTTGCTGAGGAATTGTGAATGAACGTCTGGGATTATAAGGATTGAATGGAAAGAAGACGTGAGTTATGCCATCTTGGATGGATTGATTTTTCAAAAAGTGAACGCAACAAGGTATTGAGCGTGCTGGATCTCCTGTCAGAGTCTAGCACGCTCGACGAGCTTGGAATTCGGCGTTTTATGGTATTATCTCACTAAGAGCAAGGCTCCGGAAGGATGCGTTCCTATCGGAGCCTTTGTCAATGGGAGATGAATATTTTTTGGTCTTTACTTGACACAAGCAGATGTTTTTGCGATAGGGTTGAGTTAGTGATTTGGATAACGCAGGGTTGTGACTGTGGTTTAGATGTCAGCGCGACAACTGGGATTTGTAAAGGAGTGTAATGAATGAGAGTGATTGACTTAACACATGTTATTGAAAGTACTATGCCTGTTTATCCGGGTACCGAACCACCAATCTTTGAATCGGCTAATACTTATGAGAAAGATGGGTTTAAGGAAACAAGAATATCTATGTTTACACATACAAGAACTCATATGGATCCGCCTGCTCACCTGTTTCGTGACAGGACTACATTGGATGCTTTTCTCCCGGACCAATTTATCGGAAAAGCGTTGGTGGTTGACTGCACTTCATTAAATGAAGGCGAGCCAATCACCATGGAGCATTTGCTGGCTTATGGAGAGAAGGTAAAAGATGCTGATTTCCTGTTGTTCTATCTTGGATGGGATGAACGTTGGGGCACGAAGGAATATTTTGGAGACTACCCATGTATCGATGATTCTGTTTTGGATCACATTCTTGATGGAAACTACAAAGGGATAGGATTTGATGTGATCGGTCTTGACCCTATTGCAGATGAAAACCTTACACGGCACAAAAAACTGTTTAAGAACAAGGATATTATCAACATAGAGAACCTATGCAATCTTGGGAAATGTGGATCTGAACTCTTTTGGTTCAGCTGCTTTCCGTTGAAGCTCGCGGATTGTGATGGGTCTCCTATACGTGCGGTTGCGTGGTTTGAGTAGCGCAAATTCCAGTTTGTAGACATGTTTGGGCAAACGAGGAAAAGGTGCGATAAGTTCGGGCAAGCGTGGATAGGGCAATTTTGACATTCACAATGTCCACTCTTGCCATATTGAGACGGTATGTTTGATGTCAAGGGTCGAAGGGAAGTAGGCGCGAAAGCTTAAGTATACTGCGGTTTCGGGCAATCGGGCAAATTTGGCATCGGACAGACAAAACGCTTCTCGGCAACTTATCCAAAGTAAAATCAGGTCAAAAAGTGTGAGAGTTGAGTTGCCACGATAGATGTCACTATGTTGAGTTGCCGAGTTAGATGTTGGGAAGTTGTGGCTGTGAGATAGATGTCAGAACTAATAATAAATTCCGGATGCATAGAAAGCGTCCGGAAAATTTTTTGGAAAAAATAGATGTAACCATTGACATTACACCTGCGGCGTGTTATATTATGATCACCAGATGAAACCATAGCGATTACAACCGATAAAAATATTAGTGACAATCTAAGGAGGATACCATCATGACAAACAAAGAAAAGGCGCTGGCACTTATCGGCACATTCGCAAACGGTGATACCGCAAAGGCAAAGGAGCTTCTTGCTCCCGGCTACATTCAGCACAACCTCGCTTATGGCACAGGCGCTGACGCTTTTGTAGGCAGCGTTGCCTATCTTGCATCCGCTCCCGTTAAGACTACGGTCAATAACATCCGTGCATTCGAGGATGGCGACAAGGTGTTCCTGCAGACTATATATAACTTCGCAGGAGCCGGAGAACAGGTCGCCTTTGACATCTTCCGTTTTGATGCTGATGGCAAGATTGCCGAGCATTGGGACAATCTCGCGGCCAAGGCAGAACCAAATCCGTCCGGTCATACGCAGATTGACGGCTACGATTCGCTGGAAGACCTCGATAAGACTGAGGAGAACCGTGATATCATCAAGAACTTCCTTCATGATGTAATGCAGGGCAAGGCTCCCGAAAAGACACCTTCCTACTTTGACGGTGACACCTATATTCAGCACAACACAGGAATTGCTGACGGCCTTTCCGGCCTCGGCGCTGCTCTGGAGGCACTTGGAAAGCAGGGCATTCAGATGATCTATGACAATATCCATCAGGTTCTTGCGCAGGGCAATTATGTACTGGCCGTTTCCGAGGGCACCTTTGGCGGAACTCCTACTTCCTACTACGATCTGTGGAGGGTTGAGAACGGTAAGGTGGCAGAGTACTGGGATGTCATGGAAACCATTGCTGATAAAGAGACATGGCAGAACCAGAACGGCAAATTCTAATGTAACCGTTGAAATTACAGCATGCGTGATGTAGAATGGCAGCCGGAGGTGGTTTATATGCAGATATCGAGCAGATTTACGGTGGCTTTACATATCTTCACCTGTGTGGATACGTTTAAGGATGAATATAAGGTTACGAGTGATTTTCTCGCGGGAAGTATAGGAACCAATCCGGTCATCATTCGAAAAATACTCACACAGCTGCAGAGTGCAGGGCTTATCACAGTAGCAAGGGGAACTGGCGGAATCTCGCCAACAAGAGAACTGTCGGATATATCCTTTTATGATGTATATCAGGCCATAGAGCCTGTTGAAGGCGGAGACTTATTTCGGTTTCATGAAAAACCGAGTCCGGAATGTCCGGTAGGACGAAACATCCATGCTCTTTTGGATGACAAGCTGAAAAACATTCAAAACGCTATGGAAGATGAAATGAAAAAGTACACCATAGCGGACTTGAGGACAGGAATGCAGGACATTCTGACAAAAGAAACCTGACAAAACGGGACTCCGGGACAGACAGCTTCGGGGTCTTTTTCTAAGGAGGCGTAAACCGTGACAGCAAAAGACTATCTTGACTATATAGTGAATGAAATACATCGAACAATTGTAGCCACTGTCGATGACGAGTGCCTTCCGGTGACGGCAGCAATCGATATGATGGACAGTGATGAAAATGGGCTGTATTTCCTTACTGCAAAGGGAAAAGGCTTTTATGACAGACTGAAGAAAAGAGAATTTCTTGCCCTGACTGCGATGAAAGGCGAGGATACCATGAGCAGCGTGGCTGTGTCTATCCGCGGAAAAGTTCGGGAGCTTGGATATGAGAGGATTCCGGAACTGTTCGAGAAAAATCCGTATATGCGTAAGATATATCCAACAGAGGAGTCTATGCATGCTCTGACGGTGTTTCAGATATATGAGGGCAGCGGGGAGTGGTTTGATCTTTCAAAGAAACCAATCGAGCGTGCCTCCTTTACATTCGGAGGAGCAGAGAAAAAGGCAGAGGGATATTTCATTACTGATGCCTGCATCGGCTGTGGAAGTTGTGCGGCAGTCTGTCCGCAGAACTGCATCATGACAGATAGTATTCCCTATGTGATCGAGCAGGAACACTGCCTGCATTGTGGGAACTGCATGACGGAATGTCCTGTAGGTGCGGTGGAAAGAAGGTAATCACATGAACGAGAAAATGACACAGAATCAGCGGCTGGATTATCTCGTAGAGGAACTTAAAACAGATTCTGTTCAATATAAAGATTTGGAAACGCCTAAAGACACCGAAGGAAAACGACGCATTCTTCGGTCGCTTATGAACATCCGTATGCCGCGAAGGATGGACGAATCTGTTCTCCGCATTCAAGATGATTATCTGAAAGAGCGACTCCGTGAAAATGGGATCGTGGAGCTTTCGGACATTCCTGTGATACGTAACGGGCTTTCCATCTGGCAGGGTGATATCACAAGGCTAGCTGTGGATGCTATCGTAAACGCTGCGAATTCTCAGATGTTGGGCTGCTTTGTCCCGATGCACACCTGCATTGACAACTGCATTCACACTTTTGCCGGAGTCCAGCTTCGAGCAGAGTGCAGCAGGCAGATGAATCAGCTGAGGATCAAATACGGCAAAGATTATGAGCAGCCGACTGCTGTTCCAATGCTGACGGACGCCTATAATCTTCCTGCGAAAAAGGTAATTCATATCGTAGGCCCGATTGTGCAATACAAGCTGACGCCGGAACTGGAGAAGGAACTGACAGACTGTTACCTGAATACCTTGGATATGTGTCTTGTTAATAATTTGAGAAGCGTGGCATTCTGCTGTATTTCTACAGGCGTATTTCATTTTCCGAACAAGCGGGCAGCTCAGATTGCCGTCAGCGCCGTAGACAGCTGGCTCTCACAACATCCGGGTGCTATGGAAAGGGTGATCTTTAATGTTTTTAAGGACGAGGATAAAAAATACTATGAAGAACTTATACGATGAAATGCCGAACGGTTATCAGGAGAGCATTCAAAAGGGACTCAGTGCGGTGCGTTATTTCAGCAGAAATATGACATTCGAAACAGGTTCTAAGGAGGAACGACTCTCTGGATTAAAGAAAGAGATCGAAGAGGCAGATGCTATTGTGGTCGGAGCGGGTGCCGGACTTTCTACTTCCGCCGGACTAACCTATAGCGGAGAGAGATTTGAAAGGTACTTCTTTGATTTTGCAAGAAAGTACGGCATCCAGGATATGTATTCCGGCGGTTTCTATCCCTTCCCCGATGAAGAAACACGCTGGGCGTGGTGGGCAAGGCATATCTATTTCAACCGATATATTGATGCACCGAAGCCTGTCTATAGGGAACTGCTCTCACTTGTGAAAGATAAGGATTATTTTGTTGTTACAACGAATGTAGATCATCAGTTTCAGAGAGCAGGATTCGATAAAAGGCGTCTGTTCTACACCCAAGGAGACTATGGACTTTTCCAGAGCGCCAATTCATCCATGCAGAAAACCTATGATAATGAAGAATGGGTAATGAAAGCAATGGAGGCTCAGGGGTTCAGAAGGGACGAGAATGGGGTGTTTCAGGTTCCGGAAAGTGATGAACTGAAAATGAAGATTCCGGTATCGCTCATTCCGAAATGTCCAGATGATGGTTCGGATGTTACTATGAATCTTCGTGCGGATGATTCCTTTGTCGAGGATGAAGGGTGGCACAGAGCGTCTGCGGCATATGCGGACTTCCTGCTTAAGACTAAGAATCTTCAGGTGCTTTATCTGGAGCTTGGCGTAGGAGCCAATACACCTGTCATTGTGAAGTATCCGTTCTGGCAAATGACGATGACAAATGAAAAGGCAGTGTATGTCTGCATCAATTATGGTGAGGCATTTTGTCCGAGCGAAATTGCAAACAGAAGCATCTGCATTGATGGGGATATTGGTGATGTGTTTGCGAAGATGAAATAAAGACAGGGCTTTAAAAGAAAAATCAGGCTCCTCACTACTGATTAGGTTCAGTGGCAAGGAGCCTTGTCTTATGCTTCGATGTCGATTGTGGTGCCGGACTTGAATTCCACGGTGAAGTGGTCGGCGAAGATGGTGATTTTCTCGATGAGCTTTTTGACCAGAGCCTCATCAAACTCTGTGATGTCGGTTTCCTGACCGACGATGAAGTCCTGTAGCTCCTTGATCCGGTTCATGGCTTCTTCCAGGTGGTGGCTGTCAAGCTCGGATTGTTCTTTTTGGTCGCGCAGCCGGAAAATCTCATCGGCGATGGCGTCATAGGAATCATGATGGAAGAGTTGTCCAAAGAAAGCTATACTTTCGCTTTACTGGCAATGATCGAGAATGTGTTCATCAGAGGAATGATGGAAGGCTGCACACCGGAGCAGATCAAGAAGTATGTTGTTCCTACAATGAAAGGAGAGAAACTTTTGGCACTCGCACTGAACGAAGCGCCGGGTGCTCTGTTCTTTGACGGTTATTCAACCAAGGCAGTACGTGACGGAGATAATTGGATCATTAACGGAAATAAGTGCTTCATCACTCTTGGTGATGTAACTGACTATTATATCGTGATCGCAAGAACGGGTGAGCCGGTCAATCCACTGACAGGAGAAGGGCTTGTTTCATTCATAGTTCCTGCTGATGCTGAAGGTATTTCTGTCGGCCACATTGAAAAGAAGGTTGGCTGGAAAGGCAGCCATACAGGAACTGTTTATTTTGAGAATGTCAAGGTATCTGATGCAGACAGAACACTGGCACCGCTCTTTGTTGTCGGAGCAAACTTCATGGGGGCTTTGTATGCTGCATGTGATCTCGGCGGCGCTGAAAAGTGTATCGAGCTGACAGCAGCTTTCCTGAAGGGCAGGATTCAGGAAGGGGGCCTTTCTGTCTGGGACGCACATGAATCAATAAGAAATAAGGTAGCAGAACTCGAAGTCAAGGTAAGAGTTCTCAAAATGGCTGTCTATAGCTTCCTTCAGGACTTTTCCAACGGAGAGCCGAATTTTGTTGGTACTAGAATATAAATAGTGCAAGTCAAAATGAGAAAGTCCCAAATAGACAATACATGATACAATAGAAACATCGTACTGGAGGAGGATCTCATGATGGCAAGGCAACATGACAAACAGTTCAAACTGGATGCAGTCCAGTATTATTTCGAACACAAGGAGCTAGGTGTTCGTGGCTGTGCCCAAAATCTCGGTGTAGGTTACAGCACCCTGACAAGATGGCTGAGGGAGTTCCGGGAGTCTGGCGATATTACTGTTCGTGGTTCCGGTAATTACGCCTCCGATGAGCAGAAAGAAATCGCTCGTCTGAAACGTGAACTCCGTGATGCCAAAGATGCACTTGATGTACTAAAAAAAGCAATCAGCATTCTGGGAAAATAACAGAAGCTATTTATCTCGGGGTTTCTAAAAAGACGGAAGCTGCCAGAAAACAGGGCCGCCGGGTTTCCGTCTCCGGAATGCTGAAATACTTAGGCGTTTCACGGTCAGGATATCGTTCCTGGCTGAACCGTACTCCTTCTGATACAGAAAAACGCAGGGAATACATAAAAAGAAAAATACAGGATATTTATGAGGAATCGAAGCAAAACTACGGAGCCCCTAAAATAACAAAAAAACTACGTCAGAGGGGAGAGATCATCTCAGAACGTACCGTTGGAAAATGTATGAGGGAAATGGGGATCAAAGCCCAATGGGTGAAACCATGGACCATCACTACCATAGACTCTGATTTGAGTTACGAACTGAAAAACCTCCTGGATGAATAGTTTAGCCCTGATCGTCCCAATGCGGTATGGTGCAGTGATATCACGTATATCTGGACGGTCGATGGCTTTGTCTATCTGACAAGTATTATGGACCTGTTTTCCAGCAAGATTATTGCCTGGACACTTAGCAAGACATTAGAGGTATCCTGTGTGATTGATACCATCAACAAAGCGAAAGCCAAACGGAACACAGAGCTTCCATTGATTATCCACAGTGACAGAGGAAGTCAGTATGTATCTAAGGCATATCGAGATGCTACTGTAAAAATGCAGCGTAGCTACTCGAAAAAGGCTTTTCCCTGGGATAATGCATGCATTGAAGCATTTCATGCACTGATCAAACGGGAATGGCTGAATCGTTTTAAAATACGTGATTATCAGCAGGCATATCGTCTGGTATTTGAGTATATCGAAGCCTTTTATAATACCAAACGTATTCATAGCCATTGCGATTATATGTCACCGGATGACTTTGAAAAGCTATACGAGCAGACAGACGAACTGCTCTTAGTAAGTTAAGATAAGGATAAATTTCTCATTTTAACTTGTGCTAAATCTTGACATAGGACCAATCAAAAGATAGAGTTGCTTGTAAAAAGGAAAAAAGAGCTTCAGCAACAGGCAGATGGATTATCGATAGAAGATGCGGAACAGAAACTTTCTGAGACACTTCGTCAAGCCGATGAAATAGAAGCGAAGATTGTAAAGACTACTGAAAGAAGCCGGATACTTCTGAAGCAGATATATCAGGTGAGTGCCCAGCTTGAGGAAGCTCAGTTTGCTGGAGAACGTTATCATGCACTCGAGTCACAGTATTCTTCTGATTTGAAGAGGCTCGAATTCATTATAGACGGGAAGTTAAAGGAGAAGAAGATTGTTCCGCCATCCAATTGCCCGTATTGCGGTCAGGCATTGGAGAATGTTCCAAGCGTCGAAGAAAATTACATCGAGACAGCGGAAATTGAATACAATAAAATTAAACTGCACTTAAGCGATCTACAGACAGTTATCAGAGATAACGATACAAAGATTGATAAACTAAAAGATCAGCTATATGGGCTTGACGAGGAGAACGGATACATCGAATATAAAATTAATGATGAGTTAAAATTGGCTGCAGCTGATTTACAGAAGAAGATTGTCTTGTTCCAGGACGTTATCGATATGCAAAAGGAGTTGTATGCAATTGATAAGATGTCTGCCGAGCTTAATACGGATGCCTATAAAAAGGAGAACGAAGAGGACTTTAGCATACGGACATATAATGGTCGAGATTCGCTGACTCCCGAGACGTGGAAGGAGCTGAGCACTTCGCTTAACCAGATGATAAAAGAATGTGGGTACCCAGGAGATCCTGAATCAAGATTGAATAAGGATACTGCTGATGTTATCGTCGGAGCAAAATATAAGAAAAACGAGGGCAAGGGATACCGTGCGTATCTGAATACGATAATGCTGTTTAACCTGATGAAGTATTTTGAACGTAAGGCGGAATATGCTCCACATCTTCTGATTCTGGATTCACCAATTTTGTCGCTGAAGGAGAAAAAGTACGATATCTCTGAGAAGGAAGCTGCAACGAAGGGAATGAGGCATTCACTATTTCAGTACATGGTTGATAACTGCTGGGAAAACCAGGTAATCATCGTGGAAAATGAGATACCAGAAGATGTGGATTACAAAGACAGCTACATTCAGGAATTTTCTAAGGATGAGAAGAATGGAAGATGCGGTTTTTTGGAATCAGAACATTGATAAATACGGGGTTACAGAGATGAAAAAACGAGTAAGTTATAATAAGCTTTGGAAATTGCTGATAGACCGAGGTCTGAAGCGCACTGATTTGAAGGAACTCTGTGGGATAAGTTCGGCATCGATTGCGAAAATGGGTAAAAATGAAAATATGACCACTGGAGTCTTGGCGAAAATCTGTACAGGACTGCAATGCGACGTATCGGATATTATGGAGATGGTGCCAGAAGATGATGCTTCGAGCGAAAAGGTACGGTAAAGAGATTACAAAAGCATATATGAATGATGAGAACAAGTGAAAAAAGGAGTACATATCCTTATGTGTAAGCTAATAGACATTACAAGCGTACCGGTTGAACCTTTTCTAGACTTGCTTTTGCAAGATAAATCCACCAAGAAGAATATAATCTGGGCGACAGACACTTATCAAGGCTACGGACATGGATTTTCCGATAAGGAGCAAATAAATAAAAAACTGCTTTTGCTGCATGCAGACATTATCAAACCGCGAATCCAGAAGTCCCAGGAAGAACAGGCAGCCAGGACGCGGAAAAAAGCCGAGGTCTTCACACCGAAACGTGTGGTAAAAGAAATGGTGGATATGCTTGAGAAAGAGAACCCGGGCTGCTTTGACGATCCGGATGCTACGTTTGCGGATCTTTATATGAAGTCCGGTATGTATATCACGGAGATCGTGACAAGGCTATTTCAGAGCAGTAGAATGAAGGTACTGTTCCCGGATGATGCAGAGAGATTGAATCATATTTTTGCTAAGCAGGTATACGGGTGTGCTCCTACAGAGATCATCTATCGGATCTGCCTCCGCTATATCTTAGGCTTCAGTGATGAGATCAAGATAGAGAAAAATAATATCAAGCTGTGCGATACGCTTGAATATGCCAAGGATGGGACGTTAGAAGAGAATCTGGAAAAATTGTTTGGCTGATGTATTAACGAGATTATATACATATGCCAAAATTCGTCAGAGGTATTTAAGGCTGGTGAATTAGAAAATAGGAAGGACAACGCATCAAATGAAAACCAACGACAGACAACTAACTGAGCTTATGAAGGAAGTGGATAATGGTGCAGCTCAGCTGCCGGACTTCCAGCGAGGATGGGTGTGGGATGATGGTCGCATCCGCGCGCTGATATTAAGTGTCATCCATAATTTCCCGGTAGGAGCGGCGATGTTTTTAGAATACGGGAACGAGAGCATTCACTTCAAGCATAAGCCGATTGAAGGCTCACCAGCGAGTCCGGAAACACAGCCTGATGAATTGATCCTTGACGGGCAGCAAAGACTTACTTCTTTGTACAATGCCCTCTACAGCAAAAATCCGGTCCATACAAAAACGGACAAGGGAAAAGCGATTGATCGCTACTATTATCTCAATATCGAAAAGGCTCTTGACCCAGGAGCTGATGATGAGGAAATCGTATTTTCTGTTCCTGCCAGCAAGCAGATCACTTCAGATTTTGGACGGAAGGTTGATATGGATCTTTCGACCAGGGATCAGGAATATAAACTGAAGATGTTCCCACTGAATATCATCTTGGACACATCGGAGGAGCAGAATTGGCAGAACAGCTACTTTGCTTATCATGAATATAACCCAGAAGTGATAAAGGAATTTACAGAGCTATTTTCAAAGGTAATCAACCCGACACAGCAGTACCAGATGCCGGTAATACTTTTGGATAAGACCACTCCGAAAGAAGCGGTATGCCAGGTCTTTGAGAATGTCAATACAGGGGGCGTTTCGCTGACGGTGTTCGAACTTGTCACGGCAATCTTTGCCATGGATGACTTTCAGCTAAGAAAAGACTGGGAAGACCGGAGAGAAAAATACTTCTCTGGAGATCTGCTTTCAAAGGTAACAGCAACGGATTTCTTGACTGCTCTTACCCTGCTTTCTTCCTATAAGAAAGGCGGAACCGTAAGCTGTAAAAAGAAGGATGTGCTTGCACTTACGCTTCCAGAGTATCAAAAATATGCGGATGATCTCTGTGAGGGCTTTACACTTGCAGAGAAGTTGCTCAAGGAAGAACGCATATTCTCAAGCGCTGATTTGCCATACAGCACCCAGATGATACCGCTATCCGCTATTTGCACAGTGCTGATGGATGATAATCGGATACGCACAACAACTGTAAAAATCATGGTAAAGCAGTGGTACTGGTGCGGCGTCTTTGGTGAATTATACGGATCGGCAAATGAGACAAGATATGCAAATGATATCGTACAGGTCACGAAGTGGATAAATGATGGTGGAGAACTGCCGAAGACAGTGAAGGACTTCTACTTCAACCCAATGAGACTGCTAGGATTGCAGTCCCGTCAGTCTGCAGCATATAAAGGCGTGATGGCACTGATCTTGAAGAATCATGCCAGAGACTTTATCTCCGGCGCGGAAATGGATTTCTCAACTTTCTCTAATGAGAAGATTGACATTCATCATATATTCCCAAAAGATTACTGTATCAAAGCAGGATACGACAGATCAAAATGGAACAGTGTCCTAAATAAGACTCCACTTTCGGCAAGTAGTAATCGCGAAATCGGAGGGTACGCACCGTCTGTATATTTGGGCAGACTCGAGAAGAAAGGCTCTGTTTCGCCAGAGGATCTCGATGGATATGTGGAATCACACTGGATTGATCACGATTTTCTGCGCGCAGATGATTTCACGAACTTCATGGTTGATAGAGCCAGGAAGATTCTGAAGGCCATCGAGCAGATAACCGGGCGGACAATCTCTGGTAAGGATTCTGACGAAGTGAGACAGGCGTTTGGAGCCAGCCTTGACTAGCTCTTTTAATTATTCCAGATAATCTCTATGAGGTAGAAATAATGGCAAATGACATCAAAATGAGAAGAGTTACTAATAAGCTGCAGGAAGTTTTTCAGAATAAAGTGGATATGAGTGACTTGACAATGCCCAATGATAACCATTTTCTGACACGCACATTAGCGGGTTTAGCCTTGATGATGAAAAGTGGTTTGGATGTGGACAGCAGCTGCTCCCATATAACAGACAATTATCATGATATGGGAATTGATTCGATCTACCTGGATGAATCTCAAAAAATGCTTTTTCTAGTGCAAAGTAAATGGAGAAATGATGGCAAAGGTGGCGTTTCTCAGTCTGAAATGCATACGTTTGCTGACGGTGTAAGCAGAATAATAGATATGGACCTTGATGGGGCAAATCAAAAAATAATTGCGGAGAGGGATAACATAGAAGAAGCATTAACATCCTTCGGGTATCAGATTCAAGCAGTTTATATTCATACAGGTGATCAAAAAGTGAATGATTATGCTTTTAGGCCAATGAAAATATTACTTGATCATACAAACGATGAGGATAATGAAATATTAAAATTCGATGAGATTACTTTAAATGACATATATTCTTATTTTGCCAAAGGGCAAGGGCCTGAAGAAATTTCATTAGACGATGTAATGATATCAAATTGGGGGAAAATTTCTGAACCATACTCAGCTTATTATGGAACTATTTCAGCAGCAACTATAGGCGAATGGTATCAGGAATATGGAAATCTGTTGTTTGCAAAGAATATCAGATATTACAAAGGAAATACATCAGTTAATGACGGTATGGAGCAAGTTCTTCTTCATGAACCGGAAAATTTTATTTTTTATAACAATGGAATTAAAATACTTTGTAAGTCTGTAAAAAGGAAGCTAAAAAACGCAACAACAAATGAAACAGGCTTGTTTATGCTTGAAGGAGTCTCTCTTGTAAACGGAGCGCAAACAACTGGAACAATAGGACATGTATATTTAAACCATAAGGAACAAACCGTCAAAGCAAGAGTAATGATTCAGATTATCGATCTAAGTCAGGCAACTGATGAAGCAGCGGCGAGGATCACTAAGTTGTCAAATACTCAGAATAGAATTGAAAACCGGGATTTTGCTTCCATGGATCCGGTACAGGAAAAAATAAGACAGGATTTGAGCTTTGCACATTTTTCATATTTATATAAGAGTGGAGACGATATGACAGACCCGTCTTGCCAACTCACTTTTGATGAGGCTATTATTGCTATGGCGTGCCTGAACAGTGATATATCTTATTCTGCAACGGCAAAAAGAAATATTGGCGCTTTATCTGAAGATATTACTAAGCCACCTTATAAAGTCCTGATAAATGCAGGAATTAACACAAATGAATTATTGAACAGTGTTATGATTGTGAGATATGTAGACAAAGAATTGAGAAAGAGAAAGCAAGAGCTTTCTGGCAAAGAAAGGCTTGTTACAATACATGGAAATAGGTTTATTGCATATTGCGTATTACAGCAGCTGAAAAAGGATGTTAATTTTTCGGACAAGCCGCTATATGGAGAGCAATTACAAAATCGAACATACAAACTTGTGGATAGCCTGATTAAACCGATTACTGATTCTATAAAGGAAATATTCCCGGATTCATATCCGGCAAATATATTCAAAAATATCACAAAATGTAAGGATATTTACGAAAAAGTAAAATAATGTGGCAGGCATTGCCTGCTACATTATTTTGGAACAAAGGGAGCATGAAATTCTTTCTGTAATTTGGGGCCTTTCATGAGATGAGATATATCTGAATGGGAAAAACTTCCCTTCAGCACCTGTCTACTGTTTATCAGAAATCGGCTGGCATGTCAAGGACACCCGGCAATTCCGGGCATTTCTGGTTTCGGCATATCAGCTGATTTTTCTATTCTGGGATCCTGTCCGGGTACATGATCGCCAGTTCTCCCAGGATCTGACCCCAGTTCCGGATCGGCATCGTCCATTTTCTGGTGGCTTCGAACGTGGCCAGGTACAGAGCCTTCAGAAGTGTCTGAGCGCTTGGAAATACGGACCTCTGACGGTTCAGCCTGCGCAGCGTGGCATTAAGCGACTCGATCGCATTGGTCGTGTAAAATGCCTTCCGAACGTCCGCGGAAAACTTGAAGATCGGAGAAACGGCATCCCAGTTCTCATACCATCGTTTCATGGCATACGGGTACTGCGGCGACCATTTTCCTTTCACTCTTTCGAGCTGCTCCAGAGTGGCTTCTTCATCTACCGCCGTATAGACTGTTTTCAGATCTTTGGCGAATTCTTTCATGTCTTTGTTTGCCACATATTTCAGCGTATTTCGTACCATATGGACGATGCAGCGCTGCTGTTCCGTCTCCGGGTAAGCAGTTGTGATCGCCTCTTTGATCCCGGAGAGTCCGTCCGAGCATAGGATCAAAATGTCCTGGACACCACGATTTTTCAATGAATTCAATACAGTGAGCCAGTATTTGCTGCTCTCGTTCTCGCCGATGACCAGAGAAAGGACTTCCTTCTTTCCTTCGGTGTTGATTCCCAGAACCACATATGCGGCCACCTTGTGAACGATACTATCCTCCCGTACGGAGAAATGGATGGCATCGATGAATATGATCGGATATACCGCGGCAAGCGGCCGGTTCTGCCATTCTTCGATCTGTGGGAGGATCTTGTCTGTAACATCGGAAATGAAGCCCTCCGATGCCCCTATCAAGACGGTGATCTTCGTCATCAGGCGCTTGACCAGTTCTTCGCCAAACTCTGTGATGGTGGTAGGCTGTTGCTTGATAAAGTCCTGCAGGTCTTGAATCAGGCGCATCTGTTCGTCCTTGACCACGCTGTCAACCTCGGACTGCTTCCGCATGTCCCGGAGTCGGAGGATCTCATCCGCGATGGCATCGTAGGAGAAAAGTTTCCGCTCTGCTGTGCAGTGCGGAAAGGGTGCACTAAAACAGCGGAAGACCTGCTCTATTATAGCGCGCAGTGTGCACTACGGAAGCGGTATATACAACCAGTTCACCATGCCACTTTTATTTTGCGTTATACTGCTTTATAGATTTTCACTTTTATTTTGTGTTATACTGTTTTATAGATTTTTTGACCCTTGTATTTTCCCTTATCAGCGTTTATAAACGCTGACGGGACGATATCATACAAAGGAAACAACAAGGGAAAGCTCACCTGCGACAAACCCGGTGCTTTTAAGGGTTTACAGAAGATCTAATAACAAAATACAACAGTTATTAAATCTCTTAAAATAGATGAAATCTCAATCAGAATTTATTTGGAGATTAGGTTATATGGAATTGAAAAAGATAGCGCACAATCTGACTGTTTGTAAGGTGAAGAATGTATCAGACATAGACATGACGTCTGAATTCTATTTTATTGGCAGAACAGATGAAGAGATTTCCTTAGTTTGTAAAACGGAAGATACTCCGGTTGAGACTGTTGAGCGGGATGATGGATGGAAAGGTTTTCGTATTCAGGGAACGCTGAATTTTTCTTTGATTGGAATTCTGTCAAAGCTGTCAGGCATTCTTGCGGATCATAAAATAGGCATCTTCGCAGTTTCCACGTATAATACAGACTATATCTTTGTAAAGGAAGAAAACCTTGACAGGGCATTAAATGTCTTGGCATCGGAAGGATATTCGATCGTATAATTGGAGGAAGGGACTTACTATGAAGGTTATGGTATTAAACGCAAGCCCGAGAAAAGCCGGGAATACTGCTAAATTGCTTAAAGCAGCAGCAGATGGCGCAAGAGATGCAGGAGCAGAAGTTGAGTATATTGACTTATACGATCTGACTTTTACCGGATGCAGAGGCTGCATGCTCTGCAAGCGAAAAGGTGTAGAAAGATGTCATTGCTATTGGAAAGACGACTTATCACCAATCATTGATAAAATATTTCGTGCGGATACGTTGCTGATCGGAACGGCGATTTATCTGGGAAGGCCGACGAGCCGTTATTTCGAATTGTTAGAGCGCCTGCATTTCTGTTCGCTGTCCTATGACGATTACAGCAATTACTTTAAGGGTAAAGTAAACGTCGGGTTGTTCGTCAGCATGAACGCTACCAAAGAGTTCTACGAGCGTCTATATAAAGCAAAATTTGAAGAGTATGCCAAAGAACTGGAAATGCTGGGTGGTAAGGTAATCCTGTATCCCTGCTATGATACTTTGCAAGTATCGGATTATTCGAAGTTCAATATGGCAAGCTTTGATGAAAGTAAAAAGAAATTAGTACACGAAAAGGATTTTCCTAAGGATTTGGAAAATGCCTATCGGATAGGGCAGGAACTATGTAAATTCCAGTATGTATGAATATGATTTGTAATCAGAGGTAGAAACAAAGGTTTCGATAAAAATGGAGCAGGCACTGCAGATGGAGCGCCTGCTCTTTTATTCGTTGCTGGTCTTTAGCAAATAGATAAGGTCGAATTTTTCTATTGACAAAAGCAGGAACGCCTGATAATGTATCTGTAGCAGATACAAATACATTAAGAGCGAAAGGAAAAAGATATATGAATACAGAAGTGATCAGAGAGAGAAAAAGTGTGCGAACCTATAAAAAACAGGAGATTCCGGAGCAGACTCTGGACAAAGTGAAGAACTATCTTCAGAAAGACACCGGTCTGTTTGAGGTTCCAATCGAGTTTACGATTCTGAATGCAAAAAATGATAATGTCAGCAGTCCGGTGATCATTGGTGCAGATACATATATAGCGGGAAAATACAGACGACAGAAGAATGCAGAAATTTCATTTGGGTATGCATTCGAGAAGTTTGTTCTCTATGCAACGTCTCTGGGGCTGGGTACGGTATGGCTGGCTGCGACGATTGATCGCAAAGCATTTGAAAAAGCTGTGCATTTGAAGGAAGATGAAGTGATGCCTGCAGTAACACCTCTTGGCTTTGCCGCTGAGAAACGTTCCATTCGTGAGGGTATGATGCGGAAAGGCCTGAAATCGGACAGCCGCCGTCCGTTTGAACAATTGTTTTTTCAGGATGATTTTCAGAAGCCATTAAATCAGGCGGCCAGCGGGATATGGAATCTGCCATTGGAGATGGTAAGGCTTGCGCCTTCTGCTACAAATAAGCAGCCCTGGAGAGCCGTTGCTGAGAAGGACAGGGTGCATTTTTATGAAAAGAAGACGAAAGGATATGCAAAGGAATCTACGGGGGATATTCAGAAAGTAGATTTGGGGATTGCTCTCTGTCATTTTGAAATCGCTGCTGAAGAAAGTGGATTAAAAGGCAGATTCATCCAGACTGATCCTGGTATTCCGGTAGCGGAGAATACCGAATACATAGCAACGTTTGAGTTGGAGGGGTAACTATGGATACGAAATTTTCATCTGCCATCCATGCGCTGATCCTGATTTCGGAATCGGAGACGCCGATGAATTCTGAACAGATCGCAGCAAGTGTCGGAACAAACGCAAGTTATATCCGAAAGCTGACGACAAGACTTAGAAAAGCAGAAATTATTGAGGGACGCCGTGGCATCAGCGGATTTCGGTTGGTCAGAAAACCGGAGGATATCTCACTTCTTGATATCTACAGGTCTGTTACGGAAACGAATTCCCTGCATCTGTTTGATATCCATCAGAATCCGAATGACGCCTGTATTGTCGGGCATAACATTCGTCCCGTTTTGAACGGAATGTTTCGGAATATGGAGGAGTGCGTGGAAAAAGAGCTTGCGGGCATCACACTGGCGGATTGTATCAGCAACATGCGTGTGTATGTCGATGAGCAGAACGAGAAGGAGGCGACGGAATGAAGGCAGCAGTACTTACACACTACGACAAAAATGGTACAGAACTTGAAATCCGAGAGGTGTCTGTCCCTGTTCCGGGAAATGACGAGGTTCTCGTAAAAATCGAAGCAGCGGCTGTCAATCCGCTTGACAATATGATCGTTCGGGGCGAAGTGAAGCTGATCGTCCCATACAGAATGCCGCTTATTATGGGAAATGAGTTCGCTGGTATTGTTGAAAAAACAGGAAAGAACGCCGCACAGTTTCAACCTGGAGATAGGGTTTACGGGAGGATGCCTCTGAAGAAAATCGGTGCTTTTGCAGAATATGCAGCGGTAAAAGAGTCTGCCCTTGCTGTGATTCCGGACTATTTATCATTTGAAGAAGCAGCGACAGTTCCGCTTACTGCACTGACCGCGATGCAAGCTTTTGAAATCATGAAGGCAAAGGCAGGTGAATCTGTATTTATCTCGGGAGGAACCGGAAGTCTTGGTGCAATGGCAATTCCTGTCGCCAAAAGTCTTGGGCTGCATGTATACACGAACGGAAGTGAGGAAAATGAAGAGCGTGTAAAAAGGCTTGGCACAGAGAGATTTATTGACTATAAGAAAGAAAACTATGCGGATGTATTAGCAGATATAGATCATGTCCTTGATACGCTTGGGGACCGTGAACTTCCAAATGAATTCAAGGTGTTGAAAAAAGGCGGCAGTCTTGTATCTCTGCGAGGCTTGCCAAATGGCCGGTTTGCAAAACGAAGTGGTATGTCTTTGTTTAAGCGAATCCTATGTCAAATGGCAGGAAGAAAATACGACAAGATGGCAGCGAAGAAAGATCAGACGTATGATTTTCTCTTTGTACATGAAGATGGACATCAGCTGGGGAATATTGGAAAAGTTTTTGACAAGGATCATCCGCTGGAAACATCTATTGATGAGATCTTTCGCCTGGATCAGATTAATGAAGCAATGGCAAAGGTAAAACGTGGGAAGTCTAAGGGTAAGACAATCGTTATTATGGAGAAACAAGAATAATAAAAAAAGGCAGGCACTCCAGGCGGAGCACCTGCTTTTTTATTCATTTCCAAACGGGTGACAGGCTTCTCGTCGATCTGATAGAGAACGACATCCTTTCTGCAATTTTAATAACAGGGAATAAAATTGGGAAAAGGATACAGATTCCGGCTTGCTGCTAAAAATCAAGCGGGCATTTCAGGCGTCATCAGAGGGGCATTTTAAAATACAAACTGAACAAGCAGCATATAGAGAATGGTTCCGCCGGCAATGGATAACAGCATCTGCTTTTTCCACAGATGAAGACCTGCAGTTGCAGCTATGGCAATCAACTCAGGGATGCCGTGTGAGCCTGAGAACAGGGATACATTTTTCAGACAGTAGATCACAAGCATCCCGAAAACGGCGCAGGGCAGAGCTTTGCCAAGGTAAACAATAAATTTCGGAGTTGGTTTCTTTGAGGAAAAAATAAGAAACGGCAGGAATCTTGTCAGCATTGTTCCCGCTGCGCAGATGGCGATGGTGATAATCTGTTCGGACAGCGTCATTGGACTCATAGTTGATTTGTCTCCTTCTGTTGGTAAAATGGTTCAATCGGTTTTCGGAACAGGATCAGAAGTGCCAGAATGACCAGCATGGCTGGAACCATAAAAGAATCGGCTCCGAAAATGATGAGGCATACAAGGGTGGCTCCGATGCCGATGAGACCGGTATATTTCTGCTCTTCCTTCATCCACTGGTTCATAAAGATGGTGACAAACATGGCGGTCATGACAAAGTCAAGGCCTTTTGTATTGAACTTCAGCAGGGAGCCGATCCATCCGCCGACAGTAGCTCCGGATACCCAGTAAATTTGGTTCAGGAGAGTGACGAAGAACAGGAACCATCCTCGATCAACGTCTTCCGGGATCTCTGCTGTATAGTTAATGGAAAACGTCTCGTCGCACATCCCGAAGATCAGGTAAAACTTCTTCCATCCGGTGTCCTTGAAACGATCCAGCATGGTGATTCCGTAAAACAGGTGTCTGGCCTGCACAAGAAGCGTGATGATCAGGGCTGCCATCGGCGCGAACGGAGACAGGAGCATGGTTACCACAATGAACTCGAGAGAACCGCCATAGATGAGTAAGCTCATCAGCATGGGATAGACAAATGAGAATCCGTTTACATTCATCAGAATCCCGTAGGCAAACGCAAGAAACCAGAAACCGGCAAAGATCGGTATGGTATATGGAAAAGCGGCCTTGAACGCTCTGGTCTTCATGAAAAATCTCCTTGAAATTCTATCTAACAAAATGTAAAATAAATATAACGGACACATCATAGCACTGTCCGGCATAATTTACAAGATGGAAAACATTTTTTCGGAGATGGGACATGGAAGCAGGACAGATCATCGCATATAATCTGAAAAGACTGAGAGAAGAACGAAAGCTTAGCCTGGGGCAGCTCGCTGAGCTGGCGGGAGTCAGCAAGGTGATTCTGTCTAAGATTGAAAAGGGGGATTCCAATCCCACGATCAATACGATCTGGAAGATAACGGGAGCATTTCATCTCCCTTATACCAGTCTTCTTGAAATGCCTGTAAGTACAGCGCTTCATATCCGGAAAAAGGACATCTCTGAACTGACAGAAGATAAATATCATATCTTTCCCTATTATACCAAGACCGCTGACAGGAATTTTGAGCTTTATCAGATTGAGGCGGAACCGGGGTGTGAGCATACTTCGATCGGGCATTCTTCCAACAGCTTCGAGTACATCATGCTGCTGGAAGGGGAAATGGTTCTGGAAACCGGCGGTGAGTGCCATGAGCTTGCGAAAGATGATGCACTGATGTTTGATGCTTCTGCTGCGCATACTTACAGAAACCCAGGAACGAAAACCGCGAAGGCGGCATTGCTGATACATTATATGTAAGGCGCGGAATACCTTTGAATAATAAATCACAGGTCATTTATAACGATAAACATAAATGATTGAAAAACGTGTGGGTTTCTGCTATAGTATAGTTGTTATTGTGTACAAATTTAGTAAGGTAAACGCATGCCTAAACGATGGAATCATGCAGATACTTTTAAACAGTACAAAGGGAGGTTCTATGAAAAGAAGAAAGCAAAAGAGGATGGAGGCTTTTGTGCTCTCTGTGCTTCTTGCGTCCAGTTTATCTGCTCCGTCGATTGCAATGGCAGCAGAAGCCCAACGTCGGCCATAACCGCGTCAAAGGCAATGTTTCTTACGTATGGGGAGCCATGCAGGACGCAGAGGGCAGGGATGTCAACGCGAACGGGGATAAGGCGGATAAGGTAATGCTGACCACGCAATTTACCGAAACAACCCCAAAGAATAATCCAGACAATCCGGACACACCGAGCAACCCGGATACACCGAGCAACCCGGATACACCGAGCAACCCGGATACACCGAGCAACCCGGATACACCGAGCAATCCGGACACACCGAGTACCCCGGATACGCCGAGCAATCCGGATACACCAGACAATCCGGATACACCAAGCAAGCCGGACACACCAAGTAAGCCGAGCAAGCCGGATACATCGAGCAAGCCGAGTGTAAAGAAGGGTTCGGTTACTCACACAAAAACGAATCAGACCACAAAAGCAGTGACGGCAAACAAGATATCTGAAAATCCTCAGACAGGAGATACAAACAATCTGTACACATGGTTCCTTTCCATGATTGCTTCTGTTGGAATGTGTGTGGCGGGCATTGTTCATTTAAAAAAGAAGAAAAGCAGTCGATAAATATTTGGCGGAGAGTGCGACGTAAAATCGTACTCTCTGTTTTTTTGCAGAAGATATATTACTTTTCCGGATATGTATTGGTATGTTATATTTAGAAAGGATACCAGTATGGCAAGACAAAGTGTTTTTGAAATGAAGCTTTCAAAGATTTATTCGCTTCTCATAGCCAAAGCAGTGAAAAAGGGAAGGACGATTGGTTTTATGGACAATTCAGCCGATTGCTGTATATGAGCAAATTCAGGAAAGTGGAATTTACCGGTGCGATTTTGAAAAATCAATATGGACAGATTTCAGAGACGACTATGACTGGCTTGTTCGGAAAATGAAAATTAAGATCGGCAGCCCGCCGGAAGGAGTTTCGTACCCGGTATGGGCCTGGTATATGCAAGATGGAGTTCGAAAAAAGCCAGATCTTCGCAGGGAACGATGGCAGTGCGGAAGGAATGGTGAGCAATTTGCCTGTATGGAAATCGATATTTCTGACGACTGTGTGGTCCTCTCTGATTTCGAAAACTGGAGTGTTATCCTGCTTCATGGACTTTTGTCTGATTCAGAGGAAGAGTATGAGCGATTAGAGAATGAATACAACGGATTACCGGAAAAGAACAAGAAAGCGTTCGTTGATAAAAACTGGGAACGAGTATTTGATCTCACGCCTTTGGACAATGATTGGACACGGAGAGGTGCTACGATACAGGCAACATTCTGGGAACTGCGGAAAGAGAACATCCGGAAAGTTCGCATTTTTACATCTGGTACTGCGGCTTGACAGGGCTTTTTGAACAGCAAAGGAATCATAAAAGATGGAATTACAGGATTATCTAAACTATGTAAACAGCGGGAATACGATTGAAGCCCCTTTGGAGGAGCTGATGTACGTTGAGATACTGACTGTATAATCTGCATTTTTTTGGGGAGAGGAGAACAAGTATACATTATGAGCGTCAGGATACAAATCGTTCAAGGTGACATCACAAAAGTGGATGATCTGGAGGCAATCGTGAACGCGGCGAACAACAGCCTCCTTGGAGGCGGCGGTGTAGACGGCGCCATCCATCGGGCTGCCGGACCGGAACTGCTCGCTGAATGCCGGACACTGCATGGCTGTCAGACAGGCGAGGCAAAGATCACGGGAGCATATAAGCTTCCGTGCAAATATGTGATCCATACCGTTGGGCCAATTTGGCATGGCGGGAACGATGGTGAGCCGGAACTTCTGACCAGCGCGTATCGGAATTCTCTGCAGTGCGCTGCAGACCATGGAATCAGGACAATTGCGTTTCCGTCTGTTTCGACCGGTGTGTACAGTTATCCATTGGATCAGGCAGCAGCGATTGCTGTGAGAACAGTAAAGGACTTCTGCGTACAGAACCCGGGCAAACTTGAAATCATAAGGTTTGTTCTCTTTGATCCGAGAACCCTGGCGGCTTATAACCGCGCTTTTTCTGAGACGGACTGGGAGAGTTTTGCCTGAGGGAAAAGATAACGATTGGAAATTATTTCGGAGGAGATAACCTATGATTACTGAACTGGAAGCGAAGAGAATAGAGAAAGAATTTGATGCGGTGGACATGGATGCCAACTGCAATTCGAGGGAATCTGGCCGAAGGTTTTCTGCGGCATGGAACCACTTATGGTCCGTTATGGAAAGAGAAAAAAATTTATCCGAATGATCCGTGTCCATGCGGGTCCGGAAAGAAATATAAGAAATGCTGCGGGAAGAACTAATCTTTTCTTTTATGCAGAACAGAGGGATCAGTTAACAAAACAGGGTCGAGAACCATTAACGGAGGTAAAGGATGAGATCACACAAATACTGGTCATTGGGAGCATTTGCCTGTATGATGATGGCGATGCTTTCCGGATATCGCAGAAAGAAAGAGAAGAATGGACATCATTTCTGGGCAATCAGCTCCTGCATCTGTATGGTCCTGGCGATTTACAGTGGACATCAGTTGATCATACAGAAGAAAAAACCGGCAGCGGAAATGGAAGAGCCGAGTGAGAATGGAAAGTAGAAACTGGAAAAAAATTCGGATAATAGAAAGTATCCTGTTTTCTGCCGGCTGGATATCCATCCTTCTGGCAGGAGCAGATTTTCCCCCGCCAAGGGGATTTTACCGGCTGGTGATTCTCGTCATCCTGCTGGATTTTGTGCAGAATCTTTATCTGCGCTGGCTTTGCAAAAACCTGATAACGAGGAGAACATTTCTTTTGAATGAACTTTTGTTTCTTGCAGCCGGGGTTGTTGTCGCAGTTTTATTTGTTCTGTGCAATGGCGGATTTCAGAAAGAATCAGGGATATGGATAGGAATCATCGCGGCGGTGAGCGTGGTCTATGGAACGGCCTTCTGGATCATTCACCGCCTTCTTGCAGCAAAAATCAGAAAAAGTGATGTCTGAAGCGGCGCCATTTGCGGATCTATGATCCGCGAATGGCGCCGTTACCGTGAACAGCAAAAAATGAAAGGAATAAAAACAGTTTATTTCTATAAAGGCAGCAGGCTGACCGGTGACAGCAGCAGAAAAAGAATCGGACCGCAGAAGAGAATGAAAAGCCTGGAATAGAGCATAAGATTTTTAGGGTCGGAAAAAATACAATGGAAACGTTACAAAAGGTAGACATTAATTCACAGGAGATTTGTTTAGAAAATAGTGCGTATTTTCGAAAATTGTATTATTAATTGTATTTTAACATTCCTGGTTTTTAATATCTACTTTTTTTGATGTTCTCTACGAAAGAGGTTGCAGCTATGAAACGTTCTAAGCATGAGAAGAAAAAATCCAATCATAAAACAGAAAAAAAACGTGGTCAACGGTCAGGAGTCAGAATCTTGCGTACGATCGGCGCACTGGTCATCATAGTCTGCATGCTGGTGGGATTTGTGCCGGTATCGGGAGCTGCTCCGAAGACAGAAGCAGAATATGTGCAGGGAACTGGGTACGAGACTGCACAGTCGAAAGACAGGACAGAGAAAACAGACGCTACGGATGGGGAAAAAGCGTCGGAACGTGTGTCCGCATCGGAAAAACAGCAGGAGTCTGCATCTGCCTCCACGGCGGAAAAACAGGAGAATTCTGGGGCCGCATCTTCAGCGGGCAATCAGCAGAGTTCCGAGTCCGCATCTTCAGAGGAAAAACAGGAGAAATCTGAGTCTGCGAAAGAGACGGAACAGAAGCAGGGAACAGAGACGCTTCCTTCCGGGGAAAAACAGTCCGGAAGCGATATGAAGTCTGACAGCCAGATGGAAGCAGAGGATAAAAGTATAGAGAAAAACAGTGTTTCCGCACTTCCCAGAAAACTGCAGGCCAACGGCTGGGTGCAGGTATGGTTTGATGGTACGGATGGAATGGGCACCGGCGAGGATGGCCAGGATACCAGGCAAAGTCTTTATACAGGTGCAACAAATGTAAGAAGGAATGTTGCGCAGGGAAGCACGATAACACTTCCCACTACTGCAGGTTCCAATAGCAAGTATACCTTGAAGGGCTGGTATGATATTGTCAACGGAAAATACTACCAGCCGGGAGCGACGGTAAGAATTAACGACAATACGGTGTTTTACGCGGAGTGGGTCCTGAAAAACTATAATCTCGGACCTTCGGCAGCTGTCGTAGCCAATCAGCCGGATATCAGCAGCTTTGTCAAAACAGACGTATTTGACTATAACGAGATTTTCAATATCAAGCATGGCGCAGTGCTTGACGGTTCGCTATTTCCAAATGGAAACCGCATGCATCAGAGCAGCGGATGGCCACGGCGATGGATTAGTGAAACATGGAAGGACTCGGGGGACCTGTCAAAGGGTTCGGATTTCCTGTTTACCAACTGGTTCTACCATAAGGCTTATCCGCCGCAGTGGCTTGGATTTCCCCAGGATGCAAAGCATTATAGGAATACTTATGCAGGGGATTCCCTAACGAAAGGGATTGTTAATAAGCGTTCCGACGCGCTGATGACAGATCTGTTTGGCACATCCGATGCGCCCGGAAAAGTGTCCCTGGGAGAAGGAAACTGGCTGTACCAGTATGATAATAATAAAAACTCAGAGCACTATGGCTACTACTATTACAACAGCGACAACAATGCAGCGGATTACAATCGGGAGAAAGGACGTTTTTATGTTTATCAGAACTCCCAGAAGATTGTAGGCGATAACGGCCTGGATGATGGCCAGTCGCATACATCTTTTATGCCTTTTGAAGCAGGAACCGGTGATATTAAGAAGGGAACGGGACAGACAAACTTCTGGTTTGGAATGCACAGCACCATTGATTTCTATCTTCCGGATGATTCCGGATCCGGCGGCAATAAGGCATTGGGAAATCATGACATGCAGTTTGAGTTTAGCGGGGACGATGATGTCTGGGTCTTTGTGGATGATCAGCTGGTGCTGGATCTGGGCGGCATTCACGGAACCAGAAAGGGATCGATCAATTTTTCAACCGGGAAAGTAACAGTGAGCGGTGATGATGGCTCGATGACGCAGATGCCTGCGATTCAGGCGGGGGACCACAAATTACATTTTTACTATCTTGAACGGGGATCCTCCTGGTCAAATGCATCGATCTATTTCAATATCGCACCGCGCTATGGGCTGACGATAGCGAAAAAAGACAAAGATACGCAAGCGAAACTCCGGGACGCACAGTTTTCTTTTTACATCGACAAAAACTGTACCATTCCAGCCAGACTCTGGAAGAGTGAGAAGAACAGTCAGGCGGATGCAGCTTCTAATACGTTTACATCTGATGAAAACGGAATCCTTTCCTGCTATGGCCTCAGACCGGGCGTTATCTATTACATCAAGGAGACGGGTGCACCGGCAGGCTATCCCTCTGTCGCGGATAAAACATTTGTATTGGATCTGGATAAAGACGGAAAAGTGACGCTGACCAATGATGGAGACGGTCTGGCAGAACTGGAGGACGGCGGGGGAACTGACCGACGGATTCTGCTGAATATCAGCAATAAGAAGCCGAAAGGAACCAGTATCAAAGCCGTGAAAAAATGGCGAAAAAAAGACGGAGGCGCATTAACGGAAGACCTTCCGAAAGGAGTGACCGTCCGGCTTTACCGCAAGGCTTATGACGCAGGAGCAGTGGAGCCGGACGATCCGGGAGATGAAACCGAATATACGGTGAAGGTTCTCACCCAGTATTTTGGATCGGATACGCATGGGTCAAACACAGACAATGCCCCGATTCAAACAGGAGATCTGACAGAAAGCATAAAGGTGAAAAACGGCGGTCAGGTCAAACTGACACTGAACGCGCATCCTGACAGCGATTTTGGAACCGCCATTTATGCGGTGACTGCAAACGGAAACACCATTTCCGCGGATGCGGGAAGTGCGACGAAATACACTAGCCGCAATATGCAGATTGCCGGAAACTGGGGATCCTACCCGCCCCAGAACGGAACATATACTATTGGCCCGGTGACGAAAGATACAACGGTTGTCATTACGCTGATCGGATATCTGAATTACACGCAGACCGGAAATACCGGATCTGTGAAACAGACCCTGGATATCAGTTCGAAGGTTTCGGAGGGAAGCGGATCCGGCAGTTCGGGCAGCGGACAGGGATCCGGCTCCCAGCAGACTGTGATTCCGGCGGAAAAGCCGAAGGATGCAGAACGGGCGAAATACAGCGACGGAAGCACGGTAGAAGATTTTGTCCTGTCTCCGGCCAATGGATGGGGCGAGAATTGGGATGGATGGAAGAACCTTCCGACACAGGATCAGGCAGGAAAGCATTACTATTATTACGTTTCGGAGGAAACGGAGCTTCCGGGCTTTACCGCATCCTATTCCGGAAATGCAGCTACAGACGGCACCGTGACCATAAAGAATGTCCGCAGGGAAGTGGACATTCCGGTGGCAAAGGTATGGTCTGACGGCAGCGATCAGCATACCGTGGACAGTGTGGAAGTCCATTTGCTGGCAGATGGAAATGATACGGGCAAAACACTGGTGCTGAATCAATCGAACGGATGGAAAGCTGCCTTTGCCGGACTGCCTGAGATCGGCAGCGATGGCAAGGCCATCACTTATACGGTGCAGGAAACAGAGAAAAAGGGATATACGGCATCGGTGACCGGTTCGCCGGCCGCCGGATTTACCATTACCAATACCCGCATGGTATCCCTTGCGTTTCAGAAAGTTGACGCGACCGGCGGAAGGGAGCTGAAAAACGCGGAGTTTTCCCTGTTCCGGGACCATCAGGCAGCGCAGGCGGTGTCTGCCTACACGAATGAAGCGATGACAGGGGATGTGACGACAGCGTTTGTGTCCGGATCGGATGGAATGGTTCATATTTACGGACTTACTGCTGGAAATTATTACATGAAAGAAACCAGGGCGCCAGGCGGTTATACAAGGATTGGCACGCTGATAAAAATTACGCTGGATCAGACAGGTAACATTTCTTCTGCGTCCGAAGTAAGTGTGGATAAAGAAGGAAAAGAAACAATCGTATCCGGAAATACTTATGTGGATTTTAACAGGGATACCCAGAGCCTTAAGATTAAAAACTATCCGGTGTCAAAACTGCCGGCAACCGGCGGAAAGGGAATTTTTCTCAGTATCCTCATCGGAGTATGCGGGTTGGGTACAGCAGTTTTTCTACTGCTGACAAATAAAAGAAAGTGCCGGAACTGACGGGCTTTCAGACTGACTGAATTTGAACGGTTCCTGCCGGGCAAATAAATCACTTTACTACTTTTTAATGGGAGGGAAAATTATGTTGTTACAGAGAGGACGAACGAGCAGACGACAGAATCGCCATAAAATTGCGGCGCTTGCGCTTGCCGGAATGATGATGGTTTCTTTCGTCACAGCAGGAGCGACGACAGCCAGGGCGGATACGGCGGCTGGGACGAAAGCAGCGATTACCGTTACGAATATCGACGCGGCGGATAACGCAGCATTAAAGGCCTACAAGATTGTAGGAAAGGACGCGAATGGAAACTGGAGTCCGGTGATTGCGGGAAGCATTGCGGATGTTACAAAGCCGACGGCAGCCGAAATTACTGCGCTGGCTGGCAAGACTGATCAATTAGGAACCGGGATCGAGCTGACGACCATGGATCACAAGACTTATTCGAAAGGGGATCTGGATTTTGGTACCTATCTGGTCCTGGTAGAACAAAATGACGGAGTGAAAAATATCTATAACCCGATGATCGTAAGTATCAATGATGATAAGGGAAACGCGCAGGCGGGAAGCGTAGATGCAGCAGGAAACTTTATTACCACGGACGGTACGACAGCATTTGCCAAAAAATCCCCGGTTGATATTACGAAAAAGGTAACAAATTCGGATCAGGACAATGAAAAGGGAAGTACCCTGACCGGTACCGGAACGACAGATGCGAGCCACGAAAGCGGTGCAGCGGTGACGGAAGCAAATTTTCAGATCGATACCACGGTTCCGTACTATTCTGACGCTTATACAACTGTTACCTTCGATGTCAGCGATACCGTGAGTGAAGGCCTCGACGCGCCGGAAGACATCAAGGTAAGTGTCGGAGGAACGGAAGTAGCGGCTTCTGCCGATAAATATACGCTTACACAGAACGGGAAATCTTTTAAGGTTTCCTTTGCCAGTGCATACATCAAAGCAAATCCGGATCAGAAAGTAACAGTTACTTATAAATCCAAACTGAACGAAAAAGCCACCAGCGGTTTTGATGCCAACACGAACAAGGCAACATTAAGGTATTCCAATAAGCCGGGTACCGACACAAAGACAAAGGAAGATAAAACCTATCATTATACCTTTGACATTGACGGAAATGTATTTGGCACTATGAAAGGGGAAGAAATCCGCAAAGTGGGTGTTGATGCGGTAAGTGGTGAGACCATCATTGAGAGAAAAGAAAATTCCTCAAATTCGCCTTTGGCGAATGCCGTGTTCCAGCTTAAGAAAGGTGATACAGTGATCGCTGAAGCTGCGACAGACGCGAAAGGTCTGATGAAATTTACCCAGCTGCAGGCAGGGGAGTACACACTCGTAGAGAAAACAGCTCCGGCCGGTTACGCCAAGGACAGCCGTGAGATTCCGGTTAAAATTGCGGCAAATCTGAATGATGACGGAACTCTTAAAGATTATTCGGTAACAATCAATAACCAGCTGACAACAACTTATACTGCTAATTATGAAGGAACAGAAGTAAAAAGTGTGGACCAGACAGGCAAGCAGGCGGATTTTGTCGATTACAAACTGGGCCAGCTTCCGTCTACCGGCGGATGGGGAACCAGGATGCTCACCATCTTCAGCATTTCCGCAATTGCACTGGCATCCGTATTGGTTGTGACGAACCGCAGAAAAAAAGGTAATATCCGATAAAAGGGAGCAGGCACACAGTATAGGGACTGATGTGCGGCATAAGGCACAGCAGGTGCCGGCATCGCCGGGGACGTGGTTCCTGAAATACGGAACCACGCCTGCTTTGTCAGGCATCTGAGGCGTTCCGGTATGGCGGAAATTGCGGCAGATGTGCAGAAATCATTATGGGGAAAAAGAAACAGGCACGCAGGAAGATATTTCATAAATTAAAGATACTTCTCATTATTCTGTGCTTCACGGTGGGCGTTTTGGGTCTGCTGTATCCATATATCAGTGAAGCCTGGAACCGATATCTGAACCGGGGAACGATCGGAAATTATGACAGGATCGTGAAACAGACGGATGAAAAAAGGAAAAACGAACTGTGGAAAGCGGCAAAGGTGTATAACCGGAAACATCCGGTCAATACGCTGTATGACGCATTTTCCGGTGAGAAGAAGTCAAATGCTGATTCGGAGTATGAGAAGGTACTGAATGTCAACGGTGAGGGCATGATGGGATATCTTGAAATCCCGGCGATAGACATGACACTTTCGATTTATCACGGGACAAGCGCGAAGGTACTGCGCCAGTATGTGGGGCATCTCCCGGGAACGTCCCTGCCTGTGGGCGGAAAAGGCACCCATGCCGTACTGTCCGCGCATCGCGGACTGCCCTCTGCGAAATTGTTTACAGACCTGGATCAAGTGAAAAAGGGTGATTTGTTTTATATTTACATTCTGGATCACGCAATGGCCTATGAGGTCGACCAGATCAAGGTCGTTACGCCGGACAGGGTGGAGGATATGGCGATTGACCCGGAGCAGGATTACGTCACACTGGTTACCTGCACACCCTATGGAGTGAATACGCACCGGCTGCTTGTCCGGGGCC
Source organism: Clostridium sp. SY8519 (assembly GCF_000270305.1). Taxonomy (NCBI): domain Bacteria; kingdom Bacillati; phylum Bacillota; class Clostridia; order Eubacteriales; family Clostridiaceae; genus Clostridium; species Clostridium sp. SY8519. The sequence continues at coordinate 2,030,098 of NC_015737.1, forward strand.
ATCGGACCGCTTTTCCGGCAAAGCCTGACACAGCGGCGCCGCGGAATGCGTCAGGAATGAACTGGAAGTATCTGATCTGGGCAGGAATCGCAGCTGCGGTCATCCTCCTTTTCCTTGCAGGTTACAGAAGGAGAAAGAGAAAACGAACACAGAACTGACGGGACATATGCGTCAGGAAGAAGGATACAGGGATTCATGAAAGAGGTCAGTATGTCGGGAAGCAGAAGTTATAAGTTCATATTTATTGCGGCAGTGCTCCTGCCGGCTGTTTTGCTGGGAATGCTGTTTGCCTTCCGCGTGTCTGCCGCGCCAAACGATTCCCTGCCGCCGCTGTCTTCGGAAACCGGGTCCCTTACCGTTACTTTTGTTTCGGATGACGGCACTGCGGTTCCAAACGCGGAGATTCAGCTGGTAAAGGTGGCAGATTTTTCGGTCAGTGACGGGAAAGGTGTCTATCGGTCTGCCGCGGAGTTTGCGTCTCTGCACATAAACTATGCGGATATGTCAACGGACAGATCCATCGAAACAGCAAACAAAGTGTACAGACTGGTGCAGTCCCGGAAAATCCATACGGACTCCGCGAAAACGGATACGAATGGAAAAGCGCGGTTTACAGGGCTGAAAAGCGGGATGTATGAGGTGTTCCTCGGACATCGTATGGATTATAATGGCAAAACCTATTATTTTGATCCGTACCTGATCGCGGTACCGGAAGCAGTTCTGGATAGTGACGGATCGGTGATTCACTGGAAATATCAGGGAATCGCGGTGCCGAAATCACAGAATATGAAAGAAAAGGCGGACAAACCGACACCGGTGCCGCCTCCGATACAGAAAAAACCGACCCATACGGTCAGCAGGATCACGCGGGTCAAAACAGGTGACAAGGGCAATCCGGTCCCCTGGATCTGCCTGATTGCGGCGGCCGCTGCGGGTATTGTGTGTATGACGAAGCGGAAGCCCAGGTAAAGAATATCGCTCTAAAGATTGGAAATCGAAAGGCTGCGGATCGGTTCCGCAGCATGGGAAAACCTCCCGGCGGATGTAAGAAATGCTTACATCCGCCGGGAGGCTTTTTTCGAATGGACGGCATAAATCAGTCGTTGCTGAAATAAAATCCGGTCATTGCCATGGATCCCAGATGGCAGATCGTATTGAAGGCTTCCGCATGGTCACCGTTGGCGGCGCCCAGACAGTAAATCTGTACCAGCTGGCAGACGGACCGGTGCGGTTCAATGAATTGCTGCGCCGGATTGAAATTGCCCAGGGAACATTGTCCAAACAGCTGAAATATCTGGAACAGGAAGGAATCATCCGGCGCAATGTCCAGACCGAGGGCGCGCTGAAAGTGGAGTATGAGCTGACGCCGATTGGAAAAAAATTCAAAAAGGTACTGACTGCCATCGAGGAGTGGGGAGAGGAATATATCGCATATTTAAACGGGAAAAAAGAATAAAAACCGGGAAGAAATCTTTCCATGGATACAGACTGCTGCCAGAGACTTTGTGAGAGTCAGGCAGCAGTTTTTTTCAGCGCGGGAAGCTTAATGGCGGATGACGCCCCCCAATTTCTCCGGGTGGTTTCCATTTAGTACCCATATGGGTACTATACAGAAAAATCGGGTGGATGGTATTCTGTATATGAATAAAAAAGGAAATGATCAGGAAGGAGGAGCGGATTATGGGAATAAGAGGCAAAAAACTTCTGATGCTTGGTTTGACACTGACAGCCCTTGGGGGGATGACGGCATGCGGCGGAGACAATAAGCCGGCTTCGGAAAAAGTGTCGGAGCAGGCAGCAGAGCAGCAGACAAGCGCAGAAAGCACGGAAAGTACAGAATCGGAAAAGAATGTCCCGATTCGGACCGGGAAGCATGAGAAGATGATCGGAACGATAACTGTGAAATCAGAGCAGATCATGATCGAACCGGCATTGACGGTATCTTCTATTTTCGACGTAAAACTGGCGGTAAAAGGGGACAAAGCTTATATTCTTTCAGACGGAAAGGTAAAAGAGTATACGTATGCCGACGGAAAACTGAGTTTCCGGAAAGACATCAAGCTGGAAAATGATTACAGAAAAATGGAAATGACAAAGGACGGAACCCTTCGTCTCAGCAGTTTTATGAAACCCTATATCGGTCTGAAAAACGAAAAACAGATATTCTCTTATGATGATCTGGACAATGTGACGGTACATCCCTCCGGAAAGTGGGGACTCAGCTTTTTTACCAATGCGGCGAAGGTGAATAAAGTGACGTTCCAGGGAGACTCTGTAAAAAAATCCGGCTTTCCGCTGAAAGAAATGGAACTGGTCCGCGAAATACAGATCGATGATAACTATATTTACGCGTCGGGAACCGCGAAGGGCAAGGGCGATGTATACGTATTTATTTACAATCATAAGGGTAAACTGGTGAAAAAGCTCAAAGACAGCGACGGCAGCGGACTCGGAAGCCCGACCTGGCAGATGCAGACCCAAAAAGGCTTTATTGCCCTGGATGGCAACATGCGGGCCTTTGATCTGTGGGATAAGTCAGGAAAATGGATCGGACAGGCCAGGAGCAATGAGCTGTTCGGAACCAGCTATCCATGGCTCAGCGACGGGCAGCTCATGCCGGATGGAAGCCTTCTGGTGATTATGACACAGAGCCGGGCGGACAAGAAAACAGACGAAGCGCTGGTATACAAGGTGACCGGGTTTCAGTAGGGAGTACAGGAACGTTATAAATAGCTGATGCAAGCGAATACAGAAGGAGGAGAGGTAATATGAAATATGAAATCAGAGAAGCTCCGTTTTCCGTACTGGAGTGCAGCCTGAGCGCGGGCGAATCTATGAAATGTCAGAAAGGCGCAATGGCCTGGATGACCCGAGGGATCACGATGCAGACAAAGGCCGGCGGAATCGGCAAGATGTTTAAAAAAGCGATCGCCGGTGAATCCGCGTTCTGGAATAATTATATGGCAGAAGCGGATGGTCAGATTGCGTTTTCTACCACCTTCCCGGGTAAGATTATTCCGGTAGATGTAGGTACGATGCCGATTGTGGCACAGAAATCCGCCTTTCTGGCTTCGGAAGCCGGTGTGGAAATGAATATTTATCTCCAGGAAAAAATCGGTGCCGGTTTCTTTGGCGGAGAAGGTTTCATTATGGAGCAGTTCAGCGGCCGAGGGTATGTATTCCTGGAAATTGACGGCGGATTTGTCGAGAAACAGTTGGAAGCAGGAGAGGAAATCGTGGTTGACAGCGGGTATCTGGCAGCCATGGACCAGAGCTGCTCCATGCGAATTGAACGAATCAAGGGAATCGGAAATGTGATGCTGGGGGGCGAAGGGCTCTTTAACACCATCATTACTGGACCCGGCAAAGTATGGCTGCAGACTATGCCGATCTCCGCGTTCGTAGACGGCATTGTTCCTCATATGCCGTTTAAGCGGGAATAACAGGTCCTTTCTTTCATAACCATATATTAAAACCAGGGCGCCCCGGAAGAAACTCCGCGGGCGCCCTGGTTTTTCAGAAATCTCAGAAACAGTTGTCCATAATATCCGGATCCAGCGGATGGTTCCGGCTGGTAATCAGGCCGATGACAAAATAGAGAATGCCTCCGGCCAGCAGCCCCCAGATGACCGCGTTGATGCCCGCGACATGGACAAAGAAATAGCAGAAGATATACGCCGCGACTGCGCCGATGGCGCTGGCGATAGCTGCCTGCTTCGTGCCCTTTTTCCAGAAGAGACCGCCGATCAGCGGCCAGAGGAAGGTGCATTCCAGTCCGCCGAAGGCAAACAGATTCAGGAAAAAGATGATGTCCGGCGGATCCAGTGTCAGCAGAATGGTGAACAGGCCAAGGGCAATGGTGATCAGGATGCTGGCCAGATGCATATGTCTGCCGTAGCGTTTCAGGCGTACCGGATCGTCTTTGACCACATAGTTTTTCCACAGATCCCTGACAATGGCAGCAGCGGCCAGAATCAGAAGAGAATCCGCGGTAGACATGACAGCTGCCATCGGAGCCGCCAGGAAGATGCCTGCAATGCCTACCGGCATGATTTTCTGCACGATATAAGGCACAAAATAATCGGAAGTCGGAAGGGTGTCAGTATCCACCAGCGCGCCGGCCCAGCAGCCGGCCAGATGCATGCCGACCATGATAAAACTGCAGGTAATGCAGCCGATCCACATGGCGGAATGCAGGCTCTTTGTATTTCGGAAGCCCATGGAACGGACAGCGGTCTGCGGGAGTCCGAGGGTACCGAAGCCCACCAGAACCCAGAAACTGATCAGGCTGCCGGGGGGATATTTGGCAAACAGATTGTCATAGACGCCCGGAAGGTTGTTCCGGAGCCCGGCATCAATGCCGGCAAGGCCGCCGCCGGCCCGCAGAACAAAGAACAGGAACAGGAAGGTTCCCACACACATAATGATGCCCTGCAGCGTGTCCGTCAGGGCAACCGCGGAAAAACCGCCGAAGGCAGTATAGGCGATGACAACGGCACCGAAGATAAACAGGGATATTTTGTGATCCAGTCCGGTGATGGACGCGATCAGTGTGGCGCCGCCGGTAAACTGCCCGATCATCTGGGCGATGCAGAAGGCCACCATCAGGATGCTGGTGACAATGACCAGGACACTGCTTTTGTACCGGGCTTTCAGATAGCCGACCACAGTGACCGCGCCGGTTCTCCGGGATACCAGGGCAAGCTTATTGCCCAGCACGCCGAGGACCAGAAAAGTGACGGGAACCTGTACGGCGGCGATCCATACCTGGGCATAGCCGTAGGTCAGCCCGGCAGCGCCGGGACCGGAGATAAAAGAACTGACCGAGGTGTAAGTGGCCATGGTTGTCATCGCGAGCACAAGGCCGTTCATGCTGCGGCCGCCGATGAAAAATTTTTTCTCTTCCGACATACCGGTGGAGGCGCTCTGTTTCCGTCCGCCGACGATGCCGAAAACAGCATTGGCCAGCAGATAGCCAATGAAGATAAGGAGAATGATTTTCTGATTTCCGGTCATATCACTGTTCCTCCCCGTCATTTTCTTCATCTTCATATTCGAAATTAATGAATACAAATTTTAACAGGATCCATACACCTGCCAACGCCAGTATAATGGTACCGAACACGGAGACGCTGAGCCATGCCGGCATACCGAGAAAATAGAGTCCGCTGCCATTGAGGGCGAAAGCAGTTGTAATGTGCCAGGCGCAGCAGATGGCCACCACAATAAGCGTTGCCCGGATCTCGCGGATGCACTGGGCATGTTTTTCCTGTCTGGTTAGTTTTTTCATACGAATCAATCACTCCCTTTTATTCCTGCCTGTGTTTTGCGCGGAACCGGGCATGCAGCCCGCTTGTCCCTCAGGCCGGTCCGTATTATCATAGAGGGCAGCGTGTGAAAAAGCAAGAAGATAATTCGGGTTTCGGCATTTTATGCTGCAGGAGCGCTGTGCGGGGAGATTTCTTGCCGTTTCACAGTTCGTATTGTAAGATTCCTCTGTAAGTTCCGGGAATGCTGCCGGGAGATTCCGGAGGGACAGACGGTGGAAAAGATGCCCCGTAAGCTCCGGGGATACAGAATGAGACAGAAGGGACAGACCAAAGGATGTCAAAGGATATAAGCAAAACCATGTCAGACAAAAAAGGGAAAGAACCCAGAAAGAATCGATGGGAGAAACTGCTGCTGATTCTCTGTCTGTCGGCAGCGGCAGGGACAGTATTTTTCGGAGCCGTGTTTTTCAGGCGGCCGGATCAGGGCATTCTGCGCCCCTGGCTGTTTGTATATTTCACCGGAATGGTTCTTTTCTGGCAGCTTCTCGTTATTTTCCGCGTCTGTCTGTGGAACGCGTATGGAATTGCCGGGATATTAAAAAGGGGAAAACGAATCCTTCTCCGGGTTTTGTCCGTGCTGTTCTGTATTTTTTTGATTCTGGCGCTGATGATTTTCTGGGGGATTGGGTGGCTGAGCAAACCGCTGGGAACCGAAATAAAGAAAAACGCAAACGGAACGTACAGCGGGGGCTTCGGCTTTTATTTAGAAAGGGATTCCCTGTATGAGGACGGCGGACCGTTTTATCTGCGTTATCTCAGACCAATGTCGGGACCTGAAGATACAGACGCTTCCATTACGGAAAAAGAATGGAGAGATGCCCGGGCAGCGGAAGCAAAGAAACGACAGGACGAGCAGAAAAAAACAGAGCGAAAATCTTCGGAAACAGAGACAACTACAGGCACGGCGGACAGACCGGCACAGGAAAAACCTGACGCCTCCTGCCGTGAGAGAGACGCAAAACAGGAGAAATCCGACCCTTCTTACCGTGACAGTCATGCAGAGCAGGAAAAGAGGATGCGGCAGACGGAGGCCGGTTACCGGGCAGTCAGAAAAAAATGGTACCCGAAATCAAAAACCTTTGAAAAAAATTATGACGCAAAAGGAAATTCCTACTATGTGCTGAAATCATCTGAACAGGAAATCCGGTATCTGATGTATGCCCGGGATTCTTCCAATAACCGATGCGGGCTGTATGTATACGGTCAGGTCCGCAGAAACGCAGATGGAAGCTACTCTCTGACAGACGCGGCCCTGAAAGATATTTACGCGTACGAGTATCGGACCGGAAAAGCAGTATCCAGCGGCAAAACCGCATGGTCAGACCCGGGCAGTGCGGAATACCGGAAGCTGACGGGGGAATAGACAGATGTGTCTAGTCAGGAAAATACGGCAGTTTCTCGCTTTCTGTCGTGTGATCGGAACAGTGGAGCACATATACTGATGGCTGAAAGGAGGAAAACACGTGGATCAGAAAAAGACAGGCCAGTTTTTAAAAACACTGCGAAAAGAAAAACAGCTGACCCAGGAAGGCCTGGCAGAGAAGCTTGGGGTATCCGGGAGAACAGTTTCCCGCTGGGAAACCGGGACAAATATGCCGGATATCAGCCTGCTTGTGGAACTGGCGGAATTTTATCAGGTCAGTATCCCGGAAATTATAGACGGAGAAAGGAAAAGCGAGGATATGAATCAGGAAACAAAAGAAACGGCAGTAAAACTTGCGGAATACAGCAAACATGAGGTGCATGCAGAAAAACGAAAGATCCTCAGTGTTCTGCTGACCATATTTGGTTTGTTTGTAATCGGATCGGCACTGGCGGTCTTTCCGAATGACAGCAGCTGGGGAAGCATCTATTCGATCCTTGGCGGGATTGTTCTGGTGACAGGAATCGCCCTCTTGCTGAAACCGGTGATCAGGAGGAAAAACATCCATATTTTATGTATTGCCGGATGCATTGCGCTGCTTTTCGGATTCTTTACCCTGTCAGACTATGTTACGGTGACACAGTTTCATCAGGTGCCGCGGTTCAGTTATGAAAAAACTTACGGTACGGATGAAGTGGTATATCAAACGATATTTTTTACAGCGGTCCAGAAAAATCCGGGAACCAATACAGAGGAGGTTGCGCTGGTAGGGAAATGAGGCCGCCTGTCGGTGAGTTCCGGCGGAAAGCCCGGGATGCCGGAAACGGATCCCGGGTTTTCCGCGTCTGTTCCGGTATGGCTTGTAGGAATGCTCCTGTCTGATCTGAAAAATAATAAAAAAGACACAGATTTTTAATAAAATCATGCTAAAGTGTTTGTTCAGAATAAAAATTTTAAGGGGAGAGTTTTATGCATTCAGTAAAAATCATGGCGGATCTGGCAGAATATCTGCCGCATTATCTGCAGCTGCGCGGGATTGTCATTATGTTTGCAACCGCGTTTGTGGCAGTATTTATCTGTGTCTGTATTTTAACGGCCTTCGGGCTGAAAAGTTCGGTTCCGGATGAAAAGCTTCCGGCCCAGATGAAGTCGGATCTGCGGCGGTACAGCGTGCGGAGCCTGGTGGAACGGTATTTTGAACTGATGGTTTCGGGGACGATTTTTCTACTGTTTACTTCTGCGTATTTTATGATCACCTATTTTGGCGTTGCGGGCGAACTGTGGGACAAATACAGCAGTTTTATCCTTCTGGGACTGATCGTCATGGCAGTGATTTTTAATGCCTGGTTTGATAAAAAGCTGATTCCGCTGGAAGTGCTCCGGCCGGGCGAGCGGGAGATCATGCATCTGATCGCCATCCTGTATATGCTTGTAATTTTTGCGTATATTAAGTTTGTCTATCAGAATAACAACTATGATTCGATCATTCAGTATTTTATTTTGCTGATCATCGGTCGTTTTGTGGGATTTGATACAACCATTGGCGGCATACGGAAGACGCTGACCATGGCAGTGAAGAATCTGCCCCTGCTGGCTATGGCACTGTCCGGGACAGGCCTGATTGCGCTGGTCGGTTTTAAAAGCGGGTATCTGATTGTGCAGAATGGTGTGGTATGGAATCTTTTCCTGGGGCAGCTATTCCTGGTGGTGATCATGTATATCATCCACAAAATCCGCAACCGTGCCTGGGCGCAGGCTGAGCGGGAAAGCAGGAAAAAAGCCCACAAAGTGGCCCAGCAGCAGGACTGGGAAGACAGGATGCAGTCCCGGAGAAAACAGAATCACAGCGGCCGCGGCAAAGAGAGCAGCCAGCTGAAGGATCTCGGGTATGATCAGTTCAAAGAACTGAAATAGCATCGGATTCGGACAGAAGCGTAGACGGCGGTCTGCAGGGAAACCTGCAGGCCGCTTTTTGACTAGAAAGACCCGAAATCGTACCGGAATCTGCGCCGGAAGCAGTCCCGAAATTGTGGCGGAAGCAGCCCGGAATCTGCGCCGGAAGCGACCCGGAATCTGTGCCGGAAGCAGCTCCGGTTTGCTCCGAAAGGAGGGAACCGGCGGGAAAACAGCGGGAATACTGGCCGTTTGGCCAGTTTACGTCTGGCTTTTGTACCGGTAAAATAACAGACAGAAGAACAAAAGGTACAGCAGAGGAATCAAAAACACAGACAGAAGAACAGATAAAAGAGGACAGGTGGAATCCTGCGGATTCAGAACAGGAGGGGGAGTGCTATGCCGGAACGGATGAAAATGACTGCTGATGAATATTATCATCGGCCGCAGACAGCCTATCGGCAGCTTCAGGCAGCCAGGGGGCCGAGGCAGACCGTGTATATCTGCGGCGTGACCGGGAGCGGGAAGACTTCGCTCGCGGCGGATTATCTGACCAGAAAAAAGCATATCTGCTGCTCCGGAGGCGAAATGGAAGCCGGAGAACTGGAACAGCTGCTGCAGATGAAGACAAAGGCTGCCGAAAAGAAACAGAAAGAGAATGCCGTGACCATCGTTGTGCTGGATGACCTGCAGTTTGTGGAAGGGGAAGAGCAGAGAAAGGCCTGGGCGCATCTGATCGAGGAAATGAGTGCCAGAAAAGATATCTGGCTGATTCTCATCTCCCGGGCGCGGATCCCCGGCTGGCTGAAGCTGGCGCATGCGCGGCATGTGTTTTCTGTTATCGGGGAAGAGAGCCTGTTTTTCAGCCGGGAGGAACAGGATCAGTACATGGATAAGCGGGGCCTGGCCCTGACCAGTGCCGTACTTGACCGACTGTGGGACCTGGGACACGGACATCCTCTTTTCCTGAAGATGTCTGCCCTGCGTTTTCTGGAAATTCCCGAGGACGCGGCAGACCGTCAGGCGGCGCAGATGCAGGCGATAGACGTGGCACGCAGGGATATGTGGGATTACTTTGAAATGGCAGAGCGCGAGCAGTGGGATGTGGAACTGCAGGAATTTCTGATGGAAGTATCTGTAGTGGAGCAGTTTGACCTGGCGCTTGCGCAGCATATCACCCGCCATCCGGAGGCCGGCAGACTGATCCGTCAGTCGCTGGAAATCGGCAGCTTTCTGGTGGAACATCAGGAAGGTGACCATACGTTTTTTGAACTGCGCCGACCCATGAAATATATGCTGCGGAGAAGACTGCGGGCAGAGTATTCCAGACATCGGATACAGGCGCTGTACTCCAGCGCCGGCAGCAGGTATGAGCTGGAGGGCAAGATACAGTCCGCCCTGCAGATGTATGACATCAGCGGTGACCAGGATGGAATATCCCGGGTTTTGATCGCGAATATCCGAAAGAATCCTGCCGATGGAGAGTATTTTGCCCTGCGGAATTATTATTTGCGCCTGGAAGAAGACACGATCCGTTCCAGTGTGGAGCTGATGGCGGGGATGAGTCTTATGCAGTCGATCCTGATGAATGCAGAGGAGAGTGAACGATGGTATGAAGAGCTGAAACAATACGCTGGCCGACAGACCGGCAGACTGCGGCGGAAAGCGGAGAGCGGCCTGCTGTATCTGGATATCGCGCTGCCGCACAGAGGCAGCATGGAACTGAAGTCGATACTCAGACATGCCGGCACGCTGATCCGGGAAAGGAAAACGGCATTGCCGGAGTTTTCCGTTACCAGCAATCTGCCTTCTCTGATGAACGGCGGAAAGGATTTCTGCGAATGGAGCAGGAAAGACAGGGAATTAGCCAAAAGTCTTGGAAAGGTCGTCGCACTGGTCCTGGGCAGATATGGCAAAGGGCTGGTAAACCTTGCATTGGCAGAAAGCCAGTTTGAGAAAGGCGGGGACAATTATGAAGTCCTGTCCCTGGCAGATGTGGGCAGAATGCAGGCAGAAGGCGGCGGAAAAAACGAACTGGTATTTGTGTCCATCGGAATTCTGACCCGTCTGTTTATTCTGAACAACCGGATGACAGATGCCACAGACATGCTGCTGAGTTTCCGTCAGACAGCCGAGCGGGAGGCGCCGCGGCTGCTGCCGAATATTGATGCCCTTCATACGCGGATGGAACTGCTGGCCGGCAGAAACAGCGAGGCCCATCGCTGGATGGAACAGGAGGCACCGGATGAAGACGCGGAATTTAACGGAATGGAACGATTCCGCTATCTGACGAAGGTGCGGGGCTATCTGGCGGCAGGACGGGAAGATCGCGCGCTCCTGCTGCTGGATTTGATGGAATATTACGCGGTGCAGATGCATCGTACCTATATTTCGGCAGAAGTCAGCCTGCTGAAGGCGATTGCGCTGCAGCGCATGGGCCGGGAAGACTGGAAGAAACATCTGCAGGAGGCGGTGACGCAGGCAGAAAGCTACCATTTTGTGCGGATCCTTTCTTTTGAAGGGACTGCTGTGTATGAGCTGCTGAAGTCCGGGGACCTTGTGTGGAAGGATCCGTCCTATCGGACACAGGTTCTGGAAGAATGCGGACAAATGGCGCATTTGTATCCCTCCTATCTGAAACGGAAGGGAGAGGAGAATGTGGTGCTGGGGGACAAGGCGCTGATCATTCTGCGGATGCAGGCAGAAGGGCTGACGGTGGAGGAGATTGCCCGGCAGCTGCATATATCGAAATCAGGCGTAAAGTATTACAATCAGGAAACCTATCGTAAACTCGGCGTAAACAACAAATCAGCCGCAGTGGCAGAGGCCAGAAACAGAAGACTGCTGTAGAAAAAGAAAGACCGGGCGTTTTTCCTTCCGGAAAACGGGAGGCTCATGCCATAACCAAACAGATACAGAAATCTGCACATTGACGGTCCCTTCCAGACTCGATACAATGAACTGTATACAAAAATCAAAGGAGGAGATATTATGAAAAAGTATGCAGCAGAATTTATCGGCACAGCAGTTCTCGTGATTTTCGGCTGTGGGACCGCCATGCTCGTGGGATGCAGCGCAGAATCCGGTACAGGGTATCTGCTTACGGCGCTGGCATTCGGCCTTTCCATTGTGGCTGAGGCGTATTGTATCGGCAATATTTCCGGCTGCCATGTAAATCCGGCAGTTTCCCTGGGTGTACTGGTCAGCGGCCGCATGACAGGAAAAGATTTCGCGGGATATGTAATCGCGCAGATCCTCGGAGCAATCTGCGGCAGTCTGCTGCTGGCAGGAATCTTTACACTGGGCGGTGTGCAGGATCAGACAGGAGCTTTTGGCGCCAACGGTCTGGCAGGTGTGCACGGATCAGCGGGAGCAGGGATTTTAGTGGAAGTGGTACTGACGTTTGTGTTTGTGCTCACCGTTCTCGGTGTTACTTCAGAGAAAGCGGGGCATGGATCCTTCGGCGGACTGATTATCGGCCTGACCCTTACCTTTGTACATATTTTAGGCATCGGCCTGACCGGTACATCCGTGAATCCGGCCCGTTCCATAGGCCCGGCTCTGGTGGCAGCGGCAAATGGAAACCCGGCGCCCCTTCACACCCTGTGGATTTTCCTCGTGGCGCCTCTGCTGGGCGGACTTGCGGCAGCGCTCTGCTATCTGCTTCTTGCCGGCAGGGACAAAGATCCGGAAGTCAGCGCATCATAACTGCAGAAATGAGAGACAGCGGAAGAAGACGCTGCGGCGGTCGGAGTGTAAGGCTCCGGCCGCTTGTTTTATAACAGGAGCTTTTCGGCTGCGTATAGGTTCTGCCCGGGCTTTGTGATAAAATAAACCCGTTAGAAAAAGGAGGAATAAGGAATGATTACAAAAATTCATCATGTGGCATTGAAATGCAGCGGAACGGAGAGTTTTCAGAAGACCGTGTCTTTTTATACCGATGTGATCGGCATGCAGGTGAAACGCAGCTGGGGAGAAGGCGCGGATGCCGGCGCAATGCTGACGCTGAACGGAGAGGATATTCTGGAGCTGTTTGCCGAAGGACAGGAGCAGGTGTGCAACGGAAGTATCCATCATTTCGCGTTTTATACCGATGATCCGGATGGCTGCATCGCGAAGATCCGGGCAGCAGGTTATGAAGTAACCGCGGAACCGGAGAATATCGACATCCTGCTGAAGCAGCCGGAAGAGGGCGCACAGTATCCTCTGCGGGTGGCTTTCTGCCGGGGACCGCTGGGAGAGTGCATCGAATTTTTCAGCGAACGATAGGAAACAGAAAACAGGAAAAGACGTAAATAGTCACAAAATTTAACAGATATTTTTAGAAGTATTTATTATTTATCCCCATGTGTTCCTTGTGATATGATAATAACAAGATGAAAATTATTTAGTAATAAATAAAAATATTTATTACTAGAGCGCAGGAAACAAGGAAAGGAAGATATCATGGAACACAAGGGGAAAAAAGGACGCAGATATTTTGTATTTATGCTGGGAGTCGTTGTCTCCGCAATTGGAATTGCATTCTTAAGCCGGGCGGGGATCGGCACTTCACCCATGTCGGGTGTGCCGTTTGTACTGAGTCTGGTGACGGCACCGTCCATGGGGGTATATACATTTATCGTCAATGCGGTTTTTCTGATTCTTGAAGCAGTTGTCCGGAAAAAGTTTACGGTGCGTCAGGCCATTCAGCTGCCGATTACACTGGGGTTCAGCGTCTGTATTGATCTTGCCCTGCGGGTAATTCCCAGTCAGTACGGCGGACCCTATCTGAATTCGGTGATTTTCCTGATGATCGGATGCTTTACACTGGCGCTGGGCGTCGCTCTGGAAGTGCTGGCAGATGTAATTATGCTTCCGGGAGAGGCATTTGTCCGCGCGGTTGCGCAGAAGCTGGATAAGCCTTTTGGAAATGTGGAAGTAGTGAATGATTCGGTGGTTACCGGCATCGCCATTGTGATTTCCCTGGTATCCTTCCACAAACTGAATGGAGTGCGGGAAGGTACGATTGTTTCTGCACTGCTGGTGGGACATATCGTAAAATTTTATACCGCGCGGCTGCGGGGACCGGTGAGTCGATTCCTCGGGACAGAAGAAGCGTCCCGGATGCCGTCTGCTGAGGATTCCGGCGAGTATCTCTATCTGCAGACCAAAGATGAGACCGAAACCGCCTGACCGCTGCCACCGGTTCTTTCCGGGCAGAATTTGCTTCTGCCGGAAAGGACCGGTATTTTTTTACGTAAAAAACTTTGGAATACTGTGCATGAAAGGGTTTCCGTTGCTATAATGAATCTGATGCAGAAAAAAGCGGATCAAAAACCGGCGCCGACGGCAGAAAAGACGGAACAGAAACCGACACTGACGGCAGAAAAGCGGAGCAGAAACCGCACTGACGGAAGAAGAAGCCGCCCGGATCAGCAGCCGGCTGCCGGAAGAAGATGGAGGCAATTGCTATGTGTACAGCTGTGACTTATCAGACAAAAGATTTTTATTTTGGAAGAACCCTGGATTATGAATTCAGTTACGGAGAGGAGATTGTGGTGATGCCGCGGAATTATCCGCTGGATTTCCGTCATATGGGGCGGAAGGAACAGCACTATGCCATAATCGGAATGGCCCATGTGGCAGACGGATTTCCCCTTTTTTATGACGGGATCAATGAAAAGGGCCTGGGGATGGCAGGACTGAATTTCGTGGGAAATGCCGTATACGCCGAACCACAGGAAGGAAAGGACAATGTGGCGCAGTTTGAGTTCGTTTTGTGGATTCTGAGCCAGTGCGCCTCTTTGCAGGAAGCCAAGGAACTGCTGCAGCGGCTCTGCCTGACGGGAACACCTTTCAGCCCGCAGCTTCCGGCCGCGCAGCTGCACTGGATCCTGGCGGATCAGACAGGGGCTGTTACGGTGGAATCCATGGCAGACGGACTGCATATTTACGAGAATCCGGTGGGGGTGCTGACCAACAACCCGCCCTTTGATAAACAGATGTTTCTGCTGAACCAGTATATGGGGCTGTCTTCCAGCCAGCCGGAGAACCGCTTCTCCAAAGAACTGCCCCTGCAGGCTTACAGCAGGGGGATGGGCGCCTTGGGACTGCCTGGGGATCTGTCTTCCGCGTCTCGGTTCGCAAAGGTGGCATTTACGAAAATGCATGCCTGCTCGGATGATTCGGAAGCGGGAAGCGTCAGCCAGTTTTTCCATATTTTAGGATCGGTGGATCAGCAGAGAGGGTGCTGCAAGGTCTCGGAGGGCGCTTACGAAATCACGATCTATACGTCCTGCTGCAATGCCAGCAAAGGAATCTATTACTATACGACCTATGACAATCACCAGATTTCTGCGGTGGATATGCACCGCGAAAACCTGGAGGGAAAGACCCTGGCGCGTTATCCGCTGATTACAGGAGAACAGATTCGGTGGCAGAACTAGGACGTTACGAAACAGGAAAAGCCGCGGCAGAGCGTGGAATCCGGCGAAACGGATTCCGTGGCAGCTGAAAACTCAGATATCAAGTGCTGCATGATATCCCTGGTAAACGGCATTGGTGATTGTTGATACCCGGGAAGCGTCGCCGATGACTCTCACAAAAGGAGCGGTGTCAAGCAGAGATTCTGCCAGTTCAGAGCGGGAACGCTGCCCCAGAGCACAGATCACAGAAGTGCCGGGGATCAGCACCTGACGGCCTTCGCCGGTTTCACACAGGAGGCCGTCTTTTCGCACCTCCAGGCCGCGGCAGCCGGTATGAACCGTTACATATTTTTCAATTTGCTGCAGAAGCAGCGGACGGTGGCGGATATTGGCATCCGGTGCCAGCTGATCCTGCATTTCCACCAGTTCGACCTGTTTTCCCTGCTGACCGAGATGAACCGCGCATTCACAGCCGGCCAGCCCGCCGCCGAATACGATGACGTGGTCAGTGATTTTATCCTGTTCCAGATAAAAGCGGTTGACGGAGATCACATGCGCGCTGTCAATCCCGGGAATCGGTGGAATGAAGGGTTCGGATCCCACGGCGATAATCAGGGCATCCGGCGCTTCTGTCTCTGCATAGGAGGGTGTGACTTCTGTATTTGTGCGTACAGTGACGCCGGCGCGCTCTGCAAGCAGTCGGTAGGTATGGGCAAGCTGATACATCTCATACTTAAAAGGGAGCGCCTGTTCGCTTTTCAGAATCCCGCCCGTCTGCGCCTCTTTTTCACAGAGGATAACCGTATGGCCGCGGCGCGCGGCTGTATATGCGGCATACAGACCGCCGGGGCCGCCGCCGGCTACCAGGACTTTCTTCGGGACGGCTGCCGGACGGATTTCATCTCCTTCCAGTTCACGGCCGATCAGGGGATTGACGGTACAGCGGCGGGTGGAAGTCACGGCCCGTTCTGCCATGCAGGTAAAACAGCGCAGACATTTGACGATTTCCTCTTCCCGGTTTTCAGATATTTTGCGCGGCAGGAAAGGATCGGCAAGAAGGGCGCGGGCCATGGAGATCATATCTGCTTTGCCGGAAGCAAGGATTTCCTCCATCTGTTCCGGATCGTTAAGACCGCCGATAGCGGCAACCGGCTTTGCGACATGCTTTTTGATTTCCGCAGCCAGATCCACATTGCGTCCATGAGGTTCAAACATGGAGGGGTGTGTAATGCCAAAGGTTTTCTGGTAGGTACCGGCAGATACGTGGATAATATCCGTGTACGGTTCAATGGCCTGGGCAATGCGTATCCCTTCGTCCAGATCGTAGCCGCCCGGGGTGAACTCCGCACCGCTCATCCGGAATTCAATGGGAAAATAAGGACCGACTGCCCGGCGGACGGCCTGCAGTACTTCTACGGCAAAACGGCAGCGGTGTTCCAGGGAACCGCCGTAGCCATCCTGCCGGTGGTTGAAGAGGGGGGAGAGAAACTGGTTGATCAGCCAGCCGTGTCCGCCGTGGATCATAACCATTTCAAAACCGGCCAGTTTTGCCAGGGCTGCGGTGTGACCGTATGCGGCGATGATGGACGCGATCTGTTTTTCCTGCAGGGCTTTCACCGGGACGCCGTCTGCGCGTATGGTATCGGACGGCCCCCACTGATGCAGGGACTGCTGCCGGTTTTTATCTGTCATGTAGGTGCCTGCAAACATGCCGGAATGGGAAAGTTCCAGACTGGGAACTGCGCCGTGGCGGCGGATAGCATCTGCTGTGTAGGCGGCGCAGGCCAGAGAATTCAGAATGGATTCATCCAGATGGTAGGCATGAGAGCCATCGGTAGCTGGATGCACCATGCATTCGCTGACTGTTACGGCAGCGGCGCCTCCTTTGGCGCGCAGTTCGTAAAATGCGGTGGATTTTGGGCCGATGCATCCGTCATTTGTGATATCTGTGCCGCCCATTGGCGCGGAAAACATGCGGTTGCGGAAGGTGGTTCTGCCAATGGTTATGGGTTTTGTCAAGTGGGGAAATTTACGTTTCATCAAGAGTACCTCCAAGATTTTTCTTCATGTAAATGTTATTATAACATCAAGCACAGAAAAAGTCACCGGAAGCGGAAAATGTCAGCGTCCATGATCGGAAGGCGCTGAAGTATCATTTGTCAGAAGAGAAAGGATTTTATTTATGAAACTTGGCATCATCGGATCAGGGGCAATTATCACGGATGCACTGGAAGCGGCAGGAGAAGTGCCGGAAATAGAAAAAAGAGCCATTTTTGCCAGACCCCACAGTCGGGAAAAGGCGGAGGCGCTTCAGCATACCTATGGAATTGGACAGGTGTACACAGATTACGAACAGCTGCTTCAGGAAAGCGGCGCGGATACCGTTTATATCGGGCTGATCAACAGCGTCCACTATGAATACGCGAAAACAGCGCTGCTTCATGGAAAACACGTGATTCTGGAAAAACCCTTCACGGGATCCGCCGATGAAACAGAGGATCTGATTGCTCTGGCGGAAAAACAGGGACTGTTTTTATTTGAAGCAATGACGGTATGGCACAGCCAGGTGTTCTGGAAGATGCGGGAGCTTCTGCCGCAGCTGGGATCCCTGAAGCTGATCAGCTGCAATTTTTCCCAGTATTCCAGCCGCTATGACCGCTATCTGCAGGGAGAGGTGACACCGGCCTTTGATCCGAACCGTACCGGCGGGGCGATGAATGATATCAATATCTACAACCTGGCCCTGACGGTGGGGCTGACCGAAGGCCTGACACCGGACGGGGAAGAGACAGAACTGCCGAAAACTGCAGTATATCAGGCAAATCACGGCTTTAACGGCGTGGATACTTCCGGGGCTCTGATGCTTGGGTATCAGAAGCCGGGACAGGAATTTTCGGCGGTGCTGCTCGGCGCCAAGGATTCCGACAGCCCTTCCTATGCTCTGGTGCAGGGAGAAGCGGGCTGGATGCGGATGGAGGGAAAACCCAACCAGATGCCGGGGCTGCGCTGGCAGCTGCGGGGAGAGAAGGGGGAAGCCAATTCCTTTTTCCCGAAACCGCAAAAAAACCGGATGGTACAGGAGTTTCTGGATTTCGCGCGGATCATCCGGGAAGGGGATTCAGAGGCGATGAAAGCCTATCTTCGTCTCACGCGCCAGACGATGAGAATCATGGATCGGATTCGTCCCCAGATTTATGCCGGAGATTTCAGCGATAAACTGTAAGGGGACGGAAATCTGCGGCAGGCTACAGGTCGGCCAGCAGACCCCGCAGCCCCTTTTCCCGGTATATCTTTTTATAGGTCCGAAGTTCCTCCTGGATCAGCGTGTCTATGGTCCGCATGCCGATCAGTTCCACCGGAGCCCGGTCATCCGTCAGGATTCTGTCTCCGGCCTGTACGGCAGTGAGCCGGGGAGCTTCTTTCCGGAGCAGTTCCGTCAGGTCCGTATCTGCGGTCAGGGAAGAGATATTTTGTCGAAGGCTGCGGCTCAGCGTTCCCGGGGATCCGGTGCCGGCAAACAGTTCCCGGTTGGTGGTATCTGCCACATCCACCGTGACACAGTCAGGGAAGACGGAGGCAATGGTATCGGTTAAATAGGCGGTGATGTCATCGCTTTTTTTGCCGGCGTCAGTTCCATGCATATTCATATTGACGATCATTACACCGTTTTTCTTCAAATGGTTCCGGACTGATGTGAAAAACTCTCTGCTGCTCATCTGAAAGGGGATCGTAATATCCTGATAGGCATCCACCATGATCACATCATAGGTTCCGGAATCGGCGTTCAGATAGGCCCGCCCGTCATAGGCAGTCACCGGGATGGAGGACGGCAGATGAAAATAGCGGCGGGCCAGGTGCGTGATTTTCTGATCGATTTCCACGCCGGAGATGGATGCCTGCGGGAAATACCGGCGGCAGGAGGCGGCAAAGGTGCCGGTGCCCATGCCGAGGACTAAGATGTCCGGATCTTTTCTGCCGGCCATGACGGGGGCCGCCAGGGCATAATCGTAATAAAGGCCGGTCAGACCGGGCTGTTTCATGGCAACGGACTGCACACCGAACAGCACATTGGTGGACAGAATCCGGCGGTCCGGAAGATCCTTCACCTGCAGATAATTGTAGATGGACTCCCCTTCGTAGGTCAGGTGATTTTCCCAGAAGGCAAAATTGGAAGTGTGTCCGAAGATTCCGGAGACAATAAAAAGCGCGCAGCAGATACTCAGGCATCGTTTTCCGCCGCCGTTGACGAAAAAATACACAGCGGAAAGCGCCAGGAGAATGCCGGAAAAAATCAGGAACGTGACGGCTGTCCCGACTGCCGGGATTGTGACAAAAGTGGGCAGAAACGTACCGATGATACTGCCGATGGTATTGCACGCGCCCAGCCGGCCGGCTACCCGTCCGCTTTCATCCAGGTCGGATACTCCAAAGCGGATCAGGGATGGGGTGACCGTTCCCAGGAGAAACAGCGGGAAGACAAAAAGAACCATGCAGGTGAGAAAAGCCGCCCAGATCAGGAGATTGGTATTGACGGCAATCACCAGAATACCGGTCACCGCGGCGATCAGGTATTTTCCGGCCAGAGGGATCAGTCCGATCCAGACAGCGGCAATGAGAATACGAAAAAAGAGTCTGGAGGGATTTCGGTCCCGGTCGGCCCACCGGCCTCCCATGACATTGCCCAGGGCCATGGCGATCATGATCGTTCCTATAATAATCGTCCATACAATCTGCGAGGAACTGAAAAAAGGTGCCAGAAGTCTGCTGGCGCCCAACTCGACAGCCATGACAGACATTCCCGCGAAAAATTCGGTCAGATACAGATACCAGCGGTGCGCCAGAATGTTTTTCCTGTTTTCGGACCTGGGGGCAGAACGGTGGTTTGTTTTCATGGTTTGTGTTTCCTTTTCTTTTGTGATTCAATCCTGATAAATTTTAGCACAGTACGACTTTGTTTGACGGTCAAAAAAATAATTCCGTGGTTTTTTACCTGTATTTTACATTTTTTTACAGAAACATGTAAGAAAGAATGTTGTATTTTTCCTACCATTAGAGCAGGCCGGCGGCAGGGAAAACCTATCTGCCGGACCGGAGAATCTGGAAGAGAAGATAGGAGGATCAATCAGAAATGTACGGTGTAATTGACATCGGTTCCAATACGATCCGTCTGGTCGTATATCGTCTGCGGGCTGACGGCAGGCTGAAACGTATGATGAATAAGAAATATGTGGTGGGACTGGCCGGATATGTGGATGCGGATAATAATCTGACCGGGGAAGGGCTGGACCAGGCGGTGGACGCGCTGCTGGAGCTGAAACTTTTGCTGGAAAGCATCCGGCTGAAAAAGCTGTATGTATTCGCGACAGCGTCCCTGCGGAATGTGATACACAGTGAAGACGCGGTGGAGGAAATCCGCCGGAGAACCGGATTTGATGTGCAGATCTTAAGCGGTGAGGATGAAGCGCGGTACGGCTATTACGGTTTGCTGCAGGAGCAGAATACCGGCAGCGGACTGGTGGTGGACGTAGGCGGCGGGAGCACGGAACTGACCGCATTTGCGGATCACCGCATTCTCAGTTCCCGCTCCCTGCCGATGGGATCCCTGAACCTGTATATGAAATACGTCGGGAAAATCTTTCCGGATCGTGCGGAAACAGAACAGATCGAACGGGAGGTCTGTCAGCGGCTGTCAGGCATGAAACTCCCGGAACAGGTGTCAGGAGCGCTGATCTGCTGTGAGGGAGGTTCTGCCAGAGCCGCCTGCAAACTGATCCGGGCGCGTTACAAAGACGCGGTAACCGGGGACACCTATGACCCGAAATATCTGAAGAAATTCCTGAATGATTTCCGAAAAGAGAAAAAAGAGCATATGCACCTGATTTTAAAGACTGTCCCGGATCGTGTGCATACCATTCTGCCGGGTATGCTGATTTTGAAAAATATTGCCGTGCAGTATGGCTGCAAACGTATGATTACTGTTTCCGGCGGCGTAAGGGAAGGGTATCTGCTGGCGCAGCTTCAGAGAGACGGAATACTTTCAGAGAACAGCATCGGATAGGAGGCAGAGGATGTCAGATAAGGAACAGACGTTGGAAAAAAAGGAGAAAAGCACGCCGTGTTACATGCAGAACCGGGAACTGTCCTGGCTGAAATTCAATGACAGGGTACTCAGCGAAGCCCAGGATGAGACCGTTCCGCCCCTGGAACGGCTGCGGTTTGTGACGATTTTTACGACGAACCTGGATGAGTTTATTATGGTACGAGCCGGAAGTCTGATTGATCAGTGGCGTGCGGATCCGACGCATCGGGATAATAAGTCGGGCATGACGGCGAGAGAACAGCTGGAAGCGATTTTCCGGGAACTGCGCCCGCTTTATGAAAAAAGAGACCGTCTGTACTACGAACTGGAGTATATTCTGCGCAGTTACGGGGTATCCCGCTTGAGTTACGCGGAACTGAACGCGGATGAACAGCAGTATCTGGAAACGTATTTTCATGAATCCATTCTGCCGGCGCTGGCGCCGCTGGTGATTGATACCCACCATCCCTTTCCTTACCTGCCCAATAAAATGATTTACATTGCCATGACGCTGCGGACAGAGAACGAGAAGCGGATTTTCGGTTTTCTGCCGGTGCCTCAGGTGTTGCCGGAAGTGATCTGGCTGCCGGGCAGGGAAATTCGCTATATCGCGCTGGAAGATGTGCTTTTGGAATACGCGGATGTGGCTTTTCCCACCTATGCCGTGGAAGAAAAGGTGCAGATGTGTATTACGCGTAATGCGGATATCCATGCGGAGGATGAGGATCTTGAGGTGGAAAATGATTTCCGCCAGGTGATGAAAAAGATGCTGCGGGACCGAAAGCACCTGGAACCGGTGCGCCTGGAACTGTCCCACGCCATCGGAACGAAGTTTATGAAGTTTCTGCAGAAAAAGCTGGGGCTGGAAGAGGGGCAGATCTTCTTTACAAAGGCGCCGATCCGGCTGAACTATGCCTACCCGCTGGGAGACCGTCTGAGTGAAGCGCAGAAAAAAGTGCTGCTGTATCCGCCGTTTGCGCCGCAGATGCCGGAAACGGTGCGCAGTGACCAGACGATGCTGGAACAGATCAGCCGCCGGGATCTCCTGCTGTCATATCCTTATGAATCGATGGAGCCTTTTCTGCGCATGGTGGATGAGGCGGCAGACGATCCGGACGTGCTTTCCATACAGATCACGATTTACCGCCTGGCGGGAACCAGCCGGCTGGCGGAGAGTCTGGTGCGGGCGGCGGAAAACGGCAAAGAAGTCACTGCCCTGATTGAGCTGCGGGCCCGTTTTGATGAACAGAGCAATATTAACTGGTCCAGACATCTGGAAAAAGCGGGCTGTACTTTGATTTACGGGATCCAGAATTACAAGGTGCATTCCAAAGTGTGCCTGATTACCCGCAGAGAGGGAAAAGGGATCTTTTATCTTACCCAGATCGGAACCGGGAATTATAACGAAAAGACGGCAAAAATGTATACCGATTTGTCCCTGATGATGGCTGACCAGCAGATCGGACGGGATGCGCGGATTTTCTTCCAGAACATGCGGATCGGCAATATCTGCGGACAGTACCATGACCTGCTGGTGGCGCCGGTATCATTGAAAAAGACGGTGCTGGAGGAAATGGACCGGGAGATCGCCCGCGGAAGAGACGGCCGTATGTTTTTTAAGATGAATGCCCTGACTGACCGGGAAATCATCCAGAAACTGAAAGAAGCCTCCTGTGCCGGCGTGCAGATCCGCATGCTGATCCGGGGCATCTGCTGTCTGGTGCCGGGGATTCCGGAGACAACGGAAGGCATTGAGGTGCGCAGCATTGTAGGGAGATATCTGGAACACTCCAGAATCTATCTGTTTGGCACGCAGGAGACAGAACGGATGTATATCGCGTCAGCAGATTTTATGACCAGAAACACGGAACGCCGGGTGGAGGTGGCCGTACCGGTGCGCAGCAAAGACTGCCGGAACAAGATTCACGGCATCATTGAAATGTTCTGGAAAGACACACGGAAAGCCAGACGGCTGCGCAGTGACGGCACCTATGAAAAAATAAGCGGCGCGCCCTATGACAGCCAGGCGGAGCAGATGAATCTTGCCCTGGAACACAGAGCAAAAGAACCGGATAAAAAAATACATCAGATACACGGCGCGTCACAGGAAGGAAGTCGCCATGCTGCAGAAAGAAAAGGTATCCGTTATCTGATTGCGCACAGCAGATGGATGAAAAAAAAACAGAGAAAAATAAAAACAGAAGACAGCTGAAAAAGTAAATTTTACACGGCAGACACAAATTCCATTGCCCATAGGGCAGTGGAATTTTTTTCTGGAAGGCATTTACGGGAACGGCAGAGAAAGGCTAGAGAAAAAGTATTTTACATATTCGTATAAATATTAATGCATAACAAAATATTGATATCATAATTGTTGATAGACATTGTAAAAAATACGCCCATATGATAAGCTTAATCATAATAACATAAAAAGGCACGAATTTGCTGCCAGATATGTCAGATACGAAAGGGGATAGTTTTGTCATGGGAAAACGAAAAAGAAAGTTTGTGCGGCCAGCTGCCTGCATTTCTCTGGCAGCAGTTACGTTGCTTGCAGGGACTCCGGGACTGGCGTATGGGGCTTCGACCGATACTGCCGCCAATACACAGACTGAGGCTGCGGCGAAACAGGCGCCGGCGGCAAGAAGCTCATGGGATGAGTGGCTGAAGAAACTTGCAGCATACAGTGCGATTTCATCGGAATTTCAGAAGTACGCGGCGTCAAGAGATTCCATCAAGGGAGATATCCTGATCAAAGAGACGGGAGATTCCGCATACAGCACCGAGAGTGACGCCGGCTATCCGGTGAAAGAGGGCAAATCCTATACCCTGGGACTGAAGCTGGATGTAACGGGAATCAAAAAAGACCTGAATGATATTAAAGATGCCGTCAGCAATAATGCTGCGGTCAAGGATTATTTCGGTTACATGGGCAATGGCGGACTGGATGTGGTAGGTGTCAGAAATCTGACCAGTAAACTGGAGGCTGACGTGACGATTCCGGAAGGGCTGGACGTATCCGGAGAAGAATTCCAGCAGGCGTTAAGTCAGCTGCAGCTGGGAGATAATTTCGGCCCGTACACCAGCAATGCGAAAGTCCATGTGGACAATACGGATGTGAAGGATTATGACCTGTCCGGATACAAATTCGCGGTGACCAGCGCAGCATATGATGAGAGTGCCAGAAAGGTGCATATTGTCATGGAGCTGCAGACACCGAAAAATTATAACGGCAAATCTTATGACGAGGTCAGCCAGTTTAATTTTGCCTGCCTGTATGCTGTCGTGGAAGCGATGCCGGATACCTATACCCTGGAACTGCCTGGACTGCAGGCAGACAGCAGCAAAAAACTTGGAAAAATGACAATCCGGGGCAGTATGGGAGACAATACCAGTCAGTCTAACTGCTATATGAGCGCCAATCTGACCTATTCCAGCGGCTTGTCCTTCCGCAGCAACTGGTACGCTACCCAGCTGGAGGGCGGACAGGATGCGCTGCAGGCAGACGGAATCTCCCTGACAGCGGTTCGAAAGGCCGCTCTGACCTATCAGGCCAACGGAGGAACGGGAACCATGGATTCGACGGAAGGCCTGCTGGGCGAATCGGTAAAGGCGGCGGACAATCAGTTCACCCGTGCCGGTTATACGTTCAGCGGATGGAATACAAAGAGTGACGGATCCGGAACCACAGTGGCAAGCGGCGCGGAAGTTCCTATGGACACGGAAGCGGTCACCCTGTACGCGCAGTGGAAGAAACAGCAGACACCGGTTGAAGAACATACCATTACCTTCCATCCCAACAACGGGGAAGCGGTGTTTACACAGACCGCACCGAACGGCGGGAAAGCAGTGAAACCGGAAAATCCGGCAAGAAAAGGCTATCAGTTTGCCGGCTGGTATGCAGACAGCGGGCTGAAGAAAGCGTATAATTTCTCCGCACCGGTGACAGGCAATCTGGACCTGTACGCAAAATGGAAGAAAACATCTGCACCGGCGAAACCGGTCAAGAAGGTGTCCGGCGTGCTTCTGCCGAAAGTAATTGCCTACGGCCGGCACAAACAGGTGCTGACCTGGACAGGCCTTACCAATGTGGACGGCTACTATGTCTATACCAACCACTGCGATGAGGCAAAAAAGCCGCATCCATTCAGAAAAGTGGCGGACTATAAGGCATCCAGAAAACGCGTATACACAGTGACGAATCTGAAAACTTATCATCATTACAAGTATTATGTGGCTGCCTACCGGATTGTAAACGGTAAAAAGAAAATTGTAAAAAACAGTGTAACCGTTCATTCTGTCTGCGGCAATACCAACGCGCGTTATACAAATGTGAAGAAGGTAAGAGTAAACAAGACTTCGGTCACACTGAAAAAGGGAAAGAGCTATCGGATCGGGGCGATCATTCACAAGCATCACAGCAGACGTCCCATCCTGGATAAGACCCATTGCGGTGCGGTTCGTTTTCTGTCCAGAGACAGCAAAATCGCCTCTGTGGATTACGCGAAGGGGATTGTCAAAGCAAGAAAGCCGGGAAAAACCACGATTTATGTCCTGGGAGTAAACGGCGTTCGGACAAAAGTAAGCGTGACAGTAAAATAGAAAGCTGGCAGCTGGCCTGTTCACGGGAGAGTTCCCGCGGACAGGCCGTTTTTATGAAATGCATGACGAATGAAATTTTAATCTGGACGATTGAGATACACAAAACAGGATGCTATACTAAGTTCAGATAACAGGGGATTTCATTTTCCGGCTGGGCTCATGCAGTGGGGATGCCGGCACAGGTGAAATTCCACAGAATAACACGCGGCGGGAGCCGCAGCCGAAAGGAGAAAAATCATGGCAGAAATTAAATACAACTATGAAAAAGAGCAGAACCGGGTGGCCGCTTATGACGGCAGCAAATGTGTAGGCACCTGTGAATATACAGCGCCCGGCAGCATCTGGATCATTACCCATACCAAGGTGGATCCGGCATACGGCGGGCAGGGCATTGCCGGCGCGCTGGTAGACGGCGTCATGCAGGAAGCAAAGAAAGCCGGCGTAAAAGTAAAACCCTTTTGTTCCTATGCCGCAAAGCTGTTTCAGAAGAATCCGGCCTATGGGGAGCAGGAGGACCATTCGGTGATTACGGTGTATGGCATGCCCACCTGTCCGGATTGCGCTTATGTGGACGCGCAGATTGCGGATCATCCGTCCTTTCAGTTTGTGGATGTGGGCGCCCATGTAAAGAACCTGAAAGCCTTTCTGCGTGTCCGGGACAAGAGTCCTGTATTTGATGACGCAAAGGAAAACGGTTATGCGGGAATCCCCTGTTTTGTACTTGCGGACGGTACGGTTACCTTATCACCGGAAGCCGTGGGTCTGCAGCCAAAACCGGCGGAAGGCAAGGCCTGCCGTCTGGACGGCAGCGGGTGCTGAATGCGGTTGTTTTCGGAATGAAATAAGTGAAAAACGAATCTACTTCTTCTTTGATTGTCAAAAAACAGTATAATAAATCAACAGTTTTACATGAAACGCACAGAAAGGGGGAAAAATAGAAGAAATAAGCCCGAATATTTCGGGGTGAAACAATGATTTGCAGGACTGTTATGACTTGAGAAATTGAAGGAGAGGTAATCAATGATGAGTAAGTGGTTCCATTCTGCCTGGCAGACAGGAAGACGAAGCAGGACATGGATCCGCAGCATGGGGATTGTTCTTGCGGTAATTTTATGCTTTACGATGCTGTATGCCGTTCCGGCGTACGCATTATCGAACTCGGCCGTTATTGTACTGGATACCAATGGAGGCACAGGCGGAGGCAAAGTAACGATAACAGAAGAAAAAAAGGTGGCTGCGCCCCTGCCCGCCGCACAGCAGAACGGATACGTGTTTAACGGCTGGTGGACGAAAAACGGTGAAAAATGGGGCAGCATTCTGAAACCGGGAGACCGAGAACCGAGTTCCAGCACCACCTATTTTGCCCGCTGGACAGAAATCAGCGATACAACAGCGAAAACCAATACTTATTTTTACGGAAAGGCGGCAGACGACAGCAGCGGAAGCGTGACTTACAATTACGGTGAGATCGGTACCGTGAACAAGGGGTTTACATATAATTACGGAACCATCGGCACAGTACCCGCGGCCGCTGACAGCGGCACGTATAACTACGGAACCATTGAGAATTATGGTTCTGCGAAGGGCTCCTGGGGACTGAGCAATAACTACGGAGTAATTAAAAACAACAGCGGAAATGTAAAAGACAACTACGGCATCATCGAAAGCAGCAGCGGAACCGTTTCTTCAAACGACGGAACCGTAAAGAACAACACCGGTACCGTGAAAGAGACGGAAGAGGGGTCTGTCACCTATAATGAAGGCGGGACCATTTCGGAAGCGAGAAACGGCACGATATACAATTACAGCGGCACGGTAACACAGTACTGGGCCAGCGGCAGTCCGAAAGTATATAATTTCGCGGGCGGAACCTTTGCATATAACAGCAGCAGCGGTGGTGCCACGATCTATGATCTGGGTGGAAAAACATCCGGCAAACCGGGACGATACGACAAAACGCTTTCCTGTTACAAGGTGGATCTTGGCAACGGACTGGTGAAGAGCTATGACGGTGATTTTATCCAGGCAAAGGACGGCAGTGTATTCCTGCCGGAAGGCGGGACAGGAACACTGACGCCTGCAGAGGGTGTGGATCAGCTGTACATGACCGGCGGCGATCTGACGAAGAATAACGATGGAACATATACTGTTTCTAATGTGAAAAAAGATACGGCTGTCAGTGATGTGCCCAGCTATTCCATCAGTTACGACCTGGATGGAGGCACACTGGCAGACGGCGATTCGAATCCGGCGGTCTACACGTCGAAGGATACCGTCACGCTGAAGAATCCGCAGGATAAAAAGAACAGTGAATATACGGAATACCTGTTTGACGGCTGGACCGGAACGGGACTGGACGCACCCTCGAAAGAAGTTACCATTCCGGCCGGCAGCACGGGAGACCGGAGCTACAAAGCCACATGGAAGCCAAATCCGGACCTGATCACCATTACATTCAAATATGATGAAGATTCCAGGGGAATCGTAAAGAAATATGATAAGAGCCAGGCAGGAAGTGCATTTGGAAGCCTGCTGAAGGATGCAAAGCTGGACAGCTATGTCGACAGAACCGGGTATGACTTTGCCGGCTGGCATACCGAGGCGAAAGGCGGCGAGAAGATTGACAGCACTACGGCGCGGCCATCCGGGGACACCACCTTCTATGCCCACTGGAAGATCCGCACCGTGACCATTCAGCTGGATGGAAATGGCGGCACAGACGGCGGCAGCTTCACAGGAAAGTACAAAGAGACAATCGGTGTGATTCCGATGAGCACCCGCAGCGGTTACATTTTTAACGGCTGGTGGACCAAAGATAAAAAAGGAAACTGGGGCAGCGTGCTGAGTGCCCGTGACGGCTTCCCGGCACAGAACACTACTTACTATGCCCGCTGGACGAAAAAGACTGCGGACAATACCACTTCTTTTATCAACGGGACTTCTGGTTTTGACGGATTCTATGATGCCGCTGATGAGAACAGAGGAAACGTTTCCGACAACTATGGTGAAATCGGCCTGGTGACAGAAGGCGGAACGGTAGGGAACAACTACGGATCGATTGCCATTTACAAGGGAGGATCCATCTCCAATAACTATGGTCTGATCGAGAAGAACAAAGGAAGTCTGAATTACAACTACAACCTGCTGACGGAAAACAGCGGAGAAGTGGATTACAATGAAGGCTCGCTGAAAGAAAACAGAGGAAAACTCCATAACAATCGCGCAGATGTGACAAACAATAAAGGTACCGTTGATTATAATTACGGTGTTCTTAGGGTGAATGATGAGACCGGCGGTGTGGATGCCAACCACGGAGAAATTCAGTTCAACGCCGGAACTGTTAACAGAAATTACGGCAAAGTACGCAATTTCGGCGGCACGATTAAGCAGGGCAGCAAAGACGCGGAGACGACAGAATTCTACAAAGTTCTTCCGGGTTCCAGAGTAGAAAAAGTCACCTATGAAAAGGGATTCACGGAATTTAAGAATGCGGGCTGGCTGGAAGAGAAAAAAGGAATCGGTATCATTCGGGTAACACTCACCAGTGACGCGCTGGAGGAAGCCTTTACGGTAAAAGCAGACGGCTGCAGCATCGTGAAGAACGAAGACGGCAGTTATACGCTGCGTAATGCAGCAAAGGATGTAACGATCAGCGCTGAGCCGGCGGCATACAGGATTTCCTATGATCTGGGCGGCGGCAAAGGGGTGAACAAGACAAGCTATACCTTTGATGATGAGGCGTTTTCGCTGAATATACCGATCCGAAAAGGGTACACATTCACCGGCTGGAGCGGTACGGATCTGACGGGGGAAGACAACATGGAGGTTACCGTGCCGAAAAACAGTCACGGTAATCGCAGCTACCAGGCACACTGGAAGCCGGTTACCTACAAAATCAGCTATAAGCTGAAAGGCGGAACAATCAAAGGCGTAAACCCTGCTTCTTATACGGTTGAGACCGCCGGCTTTACCCTGCGTAACCCGAAGCGGGAAGGCTATGTTTTCACCGGCTGGACCGGAACCGGGTTAATGGGCAGTGCAAAGACAGTAACGGTGAAACGGGGAAGCACCGGAAACCGGATCTACCAGGCTTCCTGGAAACGACCGGCCATGACCGCGAAACTGACCGCTTCCGGTAATACGGCGCAGAAGCTGACCTGGAGCAAGGCAGGCGCCCGGAAGTACGAGGTATACCAGGTACTCTGCTCAGGAAGCAAATATAAGAAAATAGCGGAAACGAAAAAAACATCCCTGACTGTGAAGAACCTGAAAAAGGGAACCCAGTACAAATATTATGTCATTGCCCTGGATTCTTCCGGGAAACGGATCGCAAAATCCATGGTGGTGCACAGTATTGTGGGAAATTCCGCGGGAAGACTGACCAATGCGAAGTCGGTACGTGTGACCGCACCCAAAAAGAAAATCCGGGCAGGGCAGACGCTTCGCCTGAACGTGACGGCAAAAGGCGTGAAATCCGGCAGACGGCTTCTGTGGAAGGGACATACATCGGAATACCGATATCTTGTCCTGAGCACAGAGTATGCCGGCACGGTTTCGAATGCCGTGAAAGTCTATAAGAACGGCACAGTAAAGGGAATGTCCAAAGGAAAAGTGAAAGTGTATGTATTTGCGGCCAACGGCGTATCTGCATACATAACGCTGGAAGTGAAATAACAAAAAAATAGACAGGCAGCACGGACTGTGCGGAACATGCAGCAGCGGCCGGATAAGAGGGATTCTTATCCGGCCGCTGCTGTTGTGTACAAAAAGTAAAAAGCAAACAAAAAGTGTTTGAATATAGGAAAAATAGACAAATGGCAGGTAAAAAATAATAAAAAACTAACAAAAAGTAATAAGAGACTTGCAGAAAATAAACTGCTTTCGTATAATATAACTAACAAAAAGTTTTTATAAAAAAATAAAATTATGAAGTAATATATTGATGAGGTGCTGTGGCTAATAAAAGGGAGTGAGACAGTTGCTTAAGGAAAAACAGATATGGAACGGTCTGGTTTTGTCTGCTGGTCTTTCCAGCCGGATGGGAGCCTTCAAACCACTGCTTCCGCTGCGTGGAAAAACAGTCCTCGGATGTACAGTAGACAGCCTTCTGGCTGCAGGTGTCAGCGAAGTCACAGTAGTAACTGGATACCGGGGGGAGGAACTGGAGGCCTATCTGTCAGCACATTATGGAAGTAACGTGCGTATGATACGGAATCAGCAGTACAGGGACAGCGATATGCTTGCTTCTGTTTGTGTCGGACTGACACAGATGGCGCCATGCGCGGCGTTTTTTCTTTTGCCGGGTGATATGCCTTTTGTCAGCAGAGAGACGCTGCAGGCACTGATCCAGGCTCGGCTTGCTACCGGGAGCCCGCTTGTTTTTCCGGAACTGGACGGACGCCGCAAGCATCCGCCGCTGATTGACGCATCACTGATTCCGCAGATTCAGAGTTACTGCGGAACAGAAGGGCTGCGTGGGCTGTGGGACAGTTATCAGTCTGTGATTCGAACCGTTCCCGTCAGTGATACGGGAGTAGGGATCGATCTCGATACAGGAAATGATTATGCGATGTATGCATCATAGGAGGAGGAACAGAATGTACCAGGTAAAAATCAACGGAACCGTATATCATTCGGAACAGGACAAAAAGCTGCTCCGGTTTCTGAGGGATGATCTTCATCTTACGGCGACGAAAGACGGGTGCAGTGAAGGCGCCTGCGGGACCTGTACGGTGTTGGTGGATGGAAAGAAGACAAAGGCCTGCGTAGTGTCTTTAAGCAGACTGGAAGGAAAAGAAGTTCTGACCGTGGAGGGGATTGATCCGGAGGAAATGAAAGTCTACGAGCATTGCTTTGCGGAAGCCGGTGCGGTACAATGCGGTTTCTGCATTCCGGGTATGGTGATTTCCGCAAAGAGCCTGCTGGATGTCAACTGCAATCCGACCCGGGCAGATGTGAAAAAAGCAATCCAGGGGAATTTGTGCAGATGTACCGGCTATAAAAAGATTGAAGAAGCAATCCTTCTGGCGGCGGATTTCTTCCGGGAAAAGCGTAAGATTCCAAAGAATCCCACCACTCTGCATATGAATGAACGGTTCAAACGGATTGACGCGGCAGAAAAAGTAAATGGCAGCGGAATCTATGCGGATGATATTGAAATAGAAGGGATGCTGTACGCAAAGCCGGTATTTTCAAAATATCCGCGCGCAAGAATCGAACGAATTGATATCAGCAAAGCGGAACAGCATCCGGACTGCGTCAAAGTGCTGACAAAGAAAGACGTACCCTGCAACAAAATCGGTCATATTAAGCAGGATTGGGATGTAATGATGGGAGAAGGAGACATTACCAGATATGTGGGAAATGTACTGGCGGTAGTGGCCACTCCGGACAAAGATAAGCTGGAAGAGATTGCCGATCTGGTAGAAGTGGAATATACCGAGCTGGATCCTGTAACCGATCCCTTTGACGCGCTCAAAGGAGATGCGCCTCTGATTCATCCGGATGGAAATATTATGAGCCGGGCAAATCTGGTTCGCGGAGATGCGGATGAAGCCATCAAAAACTCGAAATATGTCGTTACAAGAAAATATAAGACTTCCTGGCAGGAACATGGTTTTATGGAACCGGAATGCGCAGTTGCGCTTCCGGAGGGAGAAAACGGGATTCTCGTATACACTACAAGCCAGTCTGTATATGATGTACAGAGAGAATGTTCCACGATGCTTGGTGTGGAGCCGGAGCGTGTACACGCGCGAGCCAGCCTGGTAGGCGGTGGCTTTGGCGGGAAAGAAGATATGACGGTGCAGCCGTATGCGGTTCTCATGGCATGGATCACGAAAAAGCCGGTCAAAGTGAAATATTCCCGACAGGAATCCCTGGATTATCATGTAAAAAGGCATCCGATGGAGATGGAATTTACTACAGCCTGTGATGAAAATGGCAGACTGACGGCCATGAAGGGAATCATTATTGCGGATACAGGTGCCTATGCGTCGCTGGGCGGCCCGGTTCTGCATCGTGCCTGTACACACGCGGCTGGTCCTTACAATTATCAGAACATTGATATTTTCGGGATGTCAGTATATACAAATAACTGCGTGTCCGGCGCCTTCCGCGGCTTTGGCGTGACCCAGAGCTGTTTCGCGACAGAAATGAATATCAATCTTCTGGCAGAAATGGTGGGTATTGATCCCTGGGAATTCCGTCGGAGAAATGCGATCAAACCGGGAGATGTACTGCCAAACGGACAGCTGGCTGATCCAAATACGAATATGGAGGCCTGCCTGGATGCCATTAAAGAGACATATTATGCCCATCCTTATGCCGGTATTGCCTGCGGATTCAAAAATGCCGGAACCGGTATGGGGAAGAAAGATATCGGAAGAGTGCTTTTATCCATAGAAAATGGAAAAATTCATATCCGCACATCGGCTTCCTGCATGGGGCAGGGAATTGGCCAGATGGTTCTGACAGAAATCTGCCACGTGACAGATCTGGATCCCGCACTGTTTGTGTTTGAAACAGCGGATACCGTTCGGACGCCGGATTCCGGGACTTCTACCGCCTCCAGACAGACGGTGGTGACCGGGGAAGCTGCCCGGCGTGTCGGAGAAAAACTGAAGACTGCATTGGACAGCGGAAAAACAATAGAGGAACTGGAAGGCAAAGAGTTCTTCGGAGAATATTCCGTGAAATCCGATCCTCTGGGAGCAATCAAAGAGAATCCAATCAGTCATGTGTCTTACTCTTATGGCGCGCAGGTGGTGATCCTGAATGAAGAAGGGAAAATCGAAAAGGCTGTATCGGCCTTTGATGTGGGTACGCCAGTGAATATCCAGTCTGTGGAAGGTCAGATTGAAGGCGGGATGCTGATGGGAATCGGTTATGGAGTTACAGAGAAATTCGAATGCGTGGACGGCCGTCCGAAGAGCCGCTTCGGTACGATTGGCTTTATGCGCGCTATGGAGGCACCGGAACTGGAGGTCATACTCTGCCAGCCGGCAGAGGAAGACAAACTGCCGTATTCCCTGGGGGCAAAAGGCTGCGGCGAGCTTTGCATGATACCGACAGCGCCGGCATGCGCGCATGCATATTACCGTCTGGACGGGAAATTCCGAAACAGCCTGCCGCTGAAAGATACCTATTACAGAAAAGCATAAATGCAGGGATTGAAAAAGGTTTTATAATAAAAACGCCTGGGCCGAAAGAGGGTCCGGGCGTTTTTACCTGGAGCGCAGAAATCCCAAGGACAAAAATAAGGAATCATCTTGCGCAGGGCGGAAAGTATGCGTATAATAAAAGCTGACAAAAAGTTTTTTGCGCTAAATAAAAGTATACACCATAAGTGGGAGTCGATTCAGATCGATTTGATCTCGTCCAGATAACTGTACAGCGTATATTTGGAAATTCCCAGAAACTGGCAGACTTTCGGGCCGGATTTTGTGATCAGAAACGCGCCGGCATCGTTCAGCTGACGGATGACCTGGACTTTGTCTTCCCGGCTCATTAATGCCACGGGTTTGCCGATATTGCTGACACTCTGCTCCAGCAGTTCCTGCAAGAGGTCACTGACATTCAGGGCAATGGTTTCATTTTTTTCGGTGTCCGGACTGGTGCCGGTAATGGAATGGAGAAGATTCTCCGTGGCAAGCATCAGTGAGATATCATAATTGATGCCAAAGATGCCGATGATATTTCCACTGTCATCCCGGATGTAGATGGTGCTGGATTTGAGAATCTTGCCGTCTCTGGTTCTGGTAAGATACGCCAGCCGGTCTTCCCGGATGGTTTCCCGGTGGAGCAGTGATTCCAGAACGATGTGGGAGGGGCCGTCACCGACTTTCCGGCCGGTTACGTGACCGTTCTCAATGGCAATGATGGAATGTTCCGGATCGAAGGCCTGCAGGTCGTGAACCACGACTTCACAGTTGGAACCGAACTGACAGGCGATTCCATGGGCAATACTGGTGTATAGATCAATAAGGGATTTTTTCATGACAGGCCTCCTTGAATAAAAACTTCACTACTGTAAGTTGTGAAGTATTTCTTCAAGTGTAACAGCAACACATGAAAAATTCAAGACAATTATTTATTCCGGCTGAAAAAAAGTAATGCGATTGCCGAGCTTTTCAATGAAACAGAAGGCCTGCCCGGCAGCAGGAAAGGTGATGGAAATGAAAACACTGGTAAAAAACGGAACCTTGGTAACAGAAACAGGAGTATTTCCCGGAGATCTTCTGATTGAAGACGGGAAGATAGCAGCAATTGCGGAATCCCTGGAAGCGCCGGAGGCAGAGGTGATCGACGCTTCCGGGACCTATGTCCTTCCGGGGGCAGTGGATATTCATACCCATATGGACCTGGATGTAGGCATTGCCCGGGCGGTGGATGATTTTTACACTGGAACAGTGGCCGCGGCCTGCGGCGGGACCACCACAATCGTGGATCATCTAGCCTTCGGCCCGAAGGGGTGCAGTCCCTGGGAACCCATCCGGGAATACTACCGTCTGGCAGACGGCAACGCAGTGATTGACTATGGGTTTCATGGGGTTCTGCAGCATGTGAATGAAGACGTGCTGCGTGATATGGCAGATCTTGCGCAGCAGGAAGGGATCACCAGCTTTAAAGTCTATATGACCTACAATGACATGCTGCAGGATGAAGAAATTCTGCAGGTGCTGGAGCAGGCGAAAGCAAAGAATATCATGATTGCCTTCCACTGTGAGAATGACGGAATTGTCACACATCTGCGAAAAAAATTTGTGCGGGAACAGCACACAGAAGCCCGCTTCCATCCCTTGAGCCGTCCGGCAGAAGCGGAGGCGGAAGCCGTGAACCGCCTGCTGTATCTGGCACAGGTGGCCGGGGAGGCCCCGGTCTATGTGGTCCATCTGTCTTCGGAAAAAGGACTGGAAGAAGTGATGCGCGCCAGACTGCGGGGGCAGAAACATTTCGGCGTGGAGACCTGCCCCCAGTACCTTCTGCTGACGGACGCGGCCTATGAAGATCCCCAGGAGGGGCTGAAAGCGATTATGTCCCCGCCGTTAAGAAAAGAGAAGGATCAGGAGGCTCTGTGGCAGGCGCTGCGCGAGGGAGAAATTGATACCGTGGCAACGGATCACTGCCCGTTTACCTTCGCAAATCAGAAGCAGCAGGGAGCGAAAGACTTTACTGCATGCCCCAGCGGAGCGCCCGGCGTGGAAGAACGCCTGCGCCTGATGTATTCCGAAGGGGTAAGAAAAGACCGGATCACCCTGCAGCAGCTGGCAGAATACTGCTGCACCAATCCGGCCCGGATCGCAGGCCTGTATCCGAAAAAAGGCGTACTGCGGCAGGGCGCGGATGGGGATCTGGTGCTGCTGGATCCACGGAAAGAAACGGTGTTATCCGCCCGCGGAATCCATGGCGCCGCGGATTATACCTGCTACGAAGGCTGGAAACTGTCCGGCGCCATTGCGCTGGTGATGCAGCGCGGGCAGGTGATCGTCCGGGAGGATCAGTTCCTGGGTGCCCGCGGAGCAGGACAGTATCTCAAACGGGGAACCAGCAGCCTGTGCCGGTAACTACCGCAGCCATCAGACTGTGTCAGTAAATAGCGCTTGGTCCGTGTTCGCCGGTGCGGATCCGGACCGCGTCTCTTAATTCATAGATAAAGATCTTGCCGTCTCCCGGATTTCCGGTGCGGGCAATGGCCGCAATGGTATCCACCACTTTTTCCGCCCACTTTTCATCAGAGACTACGATTTCAAATTTGATTTTCGGCAGCATGTTGATGGCGACTTTGC
Organism: Clostridium sp. SY8519; assembly: GCF_000270305.1. Taxonomy (NCBI): domain Bacteria; kingdom Bacillati; phylum Bacillota; class Clostridia; order Eubacteriales; family Clostridiaceae; genus Clostridium; species Clostridium sp. SY8519. The sequence goes on from NC_015737.1 coordinate 2,066,559, forward strand.
TGCCTCGGACAATCTGCGTGTACCCTTTCTGGGTACCGCAGCCCATCACCTGGGTCACGGTAATGCCGTGTACGTCGATGGCGTTCAGGGCGTCTTTGATATCCTCATATAATTCTTCCCGCACAATGGCGTCAATTTTTATCATCATAATGCAGATTCCTTTCCTAATCCAGACCGTTGAAGGACGGATATGCGTTCTCGCCGTGCTGTGTAAGATCCAGACCACGGCGCTCTTCTTCCGGTGTTACCCGCAGAGGGGTGAATAAGGAGACGAGTTTCGCGCAGATCCAGGTGCCGATGACGGCAATGGCAATGGTAATGACAATGGAGATCAGCTGTGCCCGGAACAGGTGCCAGTCACCGAAGACCAGACCGTTCCAGCGTGCCACAGGATTGATGGAACGCCGGGTAAACAGACCGGTGGCAATGCCGCCCCAGATTCCGCCGATTCCATGGCAGCCGAAGGCGTCCAGCGCATCGTCATATCCGAAAAACTGCTTGACTCTGGAAATCATCAGATAACACAGGGGGCTGACCACAATGCCGGTAATCAGGGAAGCCCATACCGGCAGGAAGCCGGCGCCCGGCGTGATGGCCACAAGTCCCAGTACAGCGCCGGTGGAAGCGCCTACCACAGTGGGTTTGCCCTGCACGATGACATCCATGATCATCCAGGTCACCATGGCGGCGGCACAGGAGGTGTTGGTGGTAATAAAGGCGTGGGACGCGAGTACGCCTGCGCTCAGCGCGCTTCCGGCATTGAAGCCGAACCAGCCGAACCAGAGGAGGGAGGCCCCCAGCAGAATAAACGGAATATTGTGTGTCCGGTAAGAGACTTTATTATATCCCAGGCGTCTGCCCAGCATAATGGACAGAATCAGTCCGCTGACACCGGAACTGATGTGTACCACATTGCCTCCGGCAAAATCCACTGATCCGAGGATTTCACCCAGAAATCCGCTTTTTCCCCATACCATGTGAGCCAGCGGATAGTATACCAGAAGGGACCAGAAAATAATGAAGAAAAACAGCGCTTTGAACCGGATCCGTCCGGCCACGGAGCCGGTGATCAGCGCCGGCGTGATCAGCGCGAACATCATCTGGAAGGCAGCATAGGTAAAGGAAGGAATCGTCGGCGCGTAGGCGCTGGAGCTGTTTTCCAGATTCATGAAGCAGAAATTCTTCAAAGAACCGATGATGCCGAAATGATCGCCGCTGAACGAGAGGCTGTATCCCACAAGAATCCACATTACCGACGCCACTCCCATGATAAAGAAGGAAGACATCATGGTGTTCAGGACATTCTTGCGCCGTTCCATGCCTCCGTAAAAGAATGCGAGCCCCGGTGTCATGAGCATGACAAGGGCGGTTGAGATGATGATAAATGCCGTATCTCCGTGATTCATGTTAGCCCCCCGAAATAGTAAAGTAATGAAAAGGCTGCGCTGCAGGTTTTGCCCTTTGCCGGAAAAAGCGTGCCCTGGTGTATGGAACAACCGGATGCAGGGAGCGCCCCGGACAGCGGATGCCTTTCGCGCAAATAAAAAAAGGCGTCAGGAACGAGCGGTTCCTGACGCCTTTGTCAGACTACGGAGTTTAGATTACCATTCTGTGGATGAGCTGTCAATAAAAACAGGAAAATTTCTGAAGGCTGAAAACCAGGACATCCGTATTTCGCTGACTTCTCGGAAGGAGGTTCTTGTGATAAAATAAATGGGAGAAGAAGAAACGGAAAGAACCAGGGCAGGAACAGCGCCCGGATCCCCGGTATGCGGGCAGGGAGGAATGGAATGATCAGACGAATACACGCAGTATATTTCAGCGCCGGGGGCAATACGGCAGGTACGGTGATGAAAACAGCCGCCTCTATCGGGAACCGGTTCGGCCTCCGGGTGCAGACGGATGACTTTACCCGTCTCCGGGATCACAGCCGGGAAAGGGCTTACGGACCGGAAGATCTGGTGATTTTCGGCGTGCCCACATATGCGGGGCGGGTGCCCAATAAGATGCTTCCCTGCATCCGGCAGCTTTTTCATGGGGACAGGACCCAGGCGGTGGCCCTGGTAACCTTCGGCAACCGCAGCTTTGACAGTTCGCTGGCGGAACTTACCGAAGAGCTGACAGGGAACGGGTTTCATGTCATCGCGGCAGCGGCCGTGGTCTGCCCCCACAGTTTCGCGAATATCGGCGGCGGCAGGCCGGACCGGGAAGACCGGAAAATTCTGAAACAGTTCGCGGCGGATGTGGTGGCGAAGATCCGTGCCTGCGAAGGAATCCGGCCGGAAGACGACAGGCTTCCGGAGGCGGTCTCCCTGGGGGATTACGGTAAGGTGGGGCCATACTATGTTCCTATGGGGATGGATGGTCAGCCGGCTGTGTTTCTGAAAGCAAAGCCAAAGACAGACAGCAGAAAGTGCAGCCAATGCGGAATCTGCGCAGAAGGCTGTCCGATGGGTTCCATTTCTTTTGAAAACCCTGCGCAGGTCAGCGGAATCTGCATCAAATGCCAAGCATGTGTCAAAGGGTGCCCACAGAAGGCAAAATATTTTGATGATCCGGCGTTCCTGTCCCATAAGCAAAAACTGGAAACGGATTACCGGCGGCGGGCGGAACTGAAAGTGTTTCTCTGAGAAAAACAGAGGGCGTCCGGACCGAAAGGAATTTTTTCGTAGGAAACCGGCAGACGGGCAAACCGAAAGGAATATCTCTGAGGAAACCGGCAGGTGTTTATCCGGAAAAACGATTACACAGAACAGCGGATCAGGTCTTTTCCCCGGGGTCCCTCCTGGCGGGAACAAATGAGGGAAACCCGCTGTTTTCAACGGGCTCCGGTGATTCGGGCCGGACAGCAGCCGGCGGAACCGGGCCGGAAAGGCATTGGAAATAATCGGATTATTGCATTGACGGAGATTTGAGACGGAAAGAACGTATATGATAAAATAAAAGAGAAATACAGAGACAGACAGCCAGTATGGCGGAAAGCGAGTGAAAAGATGAAGATTTTAGGCGTATCACTGGGAACCAGAAACGGAAACAATGACACCATGTGTCGGGTTGCGCTGGAGGCTGCGCAGGAAGCAGGGGCAGAGATCGAATTTATCCACCTGTTTGACTGGGATATCAAGTACTGCAGCGGCTGTGTGGCATGTTCCAGAGGTCTGGTGATGGGAAAAGGCATGATCTGCACCCAGAAAGATGACTTCAAGGCACTGTATGAAAAGATGGTGGAAGCTGACGGTGTGCTGTTTGTAGATCCGATTTACGAATCCGGCGGATCCGGCCTGTTCCATGTCATTACCGACCGTATGGGCCCCGGACACGATACCGGACTGATGTTTGGCGCCAATGAACAGATGAAAGCGGCTGGCAAGGAAGGTCTGGATGCGAAATATTTCAAACAGAAAGCTATTTCTTTTGTAGGAATCGGCGGTTCTGACTGGGCGGTTCGCGTGGAGACGGATCACGCGATGCTGGCCATGAGCCCGGGATGGAAGGTAATCAACAACGAATTTTTCTCCTGGAGCAAAGATGTTATCATGCAGGATGACAAGATCGCCCGGATGCAGGAGATCGGACGCAATCTGGTGGAAGCTGCGAAAGAGATTGCGGAAGACAACGCAAAGTGCCATGCATTCCCGATCGCGGAACTGACAGAAAAGTCCTACTGGAAAGGTACTCCGGGTACCTGCCCGCATTGCCAGGGCAATGCCTTCTATATTTTCCCCGGAACAACACATGTAGTCTGTGAGCTCTGTGGACTGGAAGGCACGCTGAAGATCGTGGACGATGCCTTTACCTTTGATTTTGACCCTTCCACCGAGTGGCATGCCCATGATACTATGTCAGGAAAGAAAGCCCACGGAGATGATATTTTTGAAAATGAAGGCCGTCTGATGAATCTGGGCAAAGATCCGGAATTCAAGGCAAGAAAGGCACACTATACATCAGTAATTGCGCCGACACCGTCTCCGTCGAAAGAAAAATAAGCAGACAGAAAGGAAACACCTGTGGGACAGGCAGCAAGAAAGAAGCGCATTCTGGCTCCGCTGCAGAGAATCGGACTGAATAAAATTAACGATATTGCCGCCGGGCTGAAGGAGCAGTTTGGCGAAGCGAAAGCGGAAGAAATCATGAACGAGTGGGAGCGCCTTTCGGCGCTCCCCGGAACAGCGGAAGGAGCAGGCGCGCAGAATGCGCTTTACGAATATCTGAACAGTGATTTTGCCCTGAGTATGCTGGTGGCGTGCTATACAGACGCCGCGATTATCCGGCAGTTTGCGTTGTGGATTTACGAGCACCGGGAGCTGTTCGGCGGCACGATATTGGATGTGGGATGCGGGACCGGCATCCTCACCTGCTTTCTGGCATTGGTTCTTCCGGAGGCCAGGATTTTCGCGGTGGACCGTTCGGAAAACTGTATCCGGACCGCTCGGAAAATACAGGAGATCATGCAGGCGGAAAATGTGGAGTTTTGCCGGATGACGGCAGAGGAACTGCAGGGCAGGACCTTTTCCACGGTGCTGTCTGCCCGCACCTTCCATGAGAATATCGGCATCCGCCGGACGGAATACCGGTTCCGCGGATTTTCAGAACAGGCAGAGATCTATCGGCAGATCTATCTGCCTTATTGCCGTACTTTGAGTGAACGGACCGCGCCGGGAGGAACTCTGATCTGCATGGAGAGGAACCATATGGATACGGAATTTTACGGGATGCTGCAGGCGCTGGCAGACTGCGGCTGCCGGGTTCGCCCGGACAGCCTGACGGAGCTTTCCTGCGAGGAATCCGATTTTCGGGAAAAATCCTCGTTTTTATGCATGGCCGCTGATCGGACGGCCTGCGGGGAGGCAGACGCAGAACCGGATGCTTTGGACAGGGAAGAACTGTTTCGGGTCTGGAGTGAGAGAGCTTTCAGCAGGAGCGGAGATCCGGAGCACTTCACCCGCCCGCAGACCGACTGGTATGTGGAACAGCATGCCGGGGAACTGCTGGAAGGGTATGCCACGTATGATGACAGCGGGACCCAGCTGGCCCGGGCCTGCCTGTACCGGGACAGGAGTGATCCGGACGTGTTTCTGATGCATCAGGCCAATTACGGACAGGCGGGCGTGCAGGTGCTTCCCATGGAGGCCCTCGGGGAAGCCAGGGAGATCTTTGCGGATCACAGAAGAGTGGATGCGGCCCGTGGATTTCAGGTAAGGCCTGTCATCTGAGATCTGTCATCGAAAACATGTCTTCCGAGAAACTGTCTGAAATGTTGCGGACGCAACAGCGTTGACTGGGAAAAGCCGATAGTATTTTTACAGAACGTATGGAAAGCAGACAAAAGTCAAGGAGGACCAATTATGATATACAAAATTTCCGAGCGGGTAACCGTGCTTGGCAGCGCCGTGCAGAAGCCGAGTATCAGCATTACTTTTCTGGGCTATCTGGTGCGCGGGGAGAAAAATATTCTCATTGACACCGCACCGGAGAAAAAGGCGGAAGCCTACCTGGAGGAACTGGAGTCACAGATTGATCTGGGGGAGATTGACGCAGTGATCCAGAATCATTCTGAAGGCGATCACAGCGGGGCACTGAAGAAGATTTTGCCGAAGCTTCCGGGTGTGCCGGTATACTGCACGGAAGCCTGCAAAAAGAACCTGGCCGGGCATTTTCCGGATACGGAATTTATTGCGGTAGAGGATCGGTCTGAACTGCAGCTGGGCGATCTGAAATTCCGCTTTTATCATACACCGGGCCTGCACTGGCCGGATAATATGGTAACCTGGCTGGAAACAGAAAACATTCTGTTTTCCAATGATCTGTTCGGTCAGTATACCGCTGCGGAACCTCCGCTGGATACCGAACTGTCAGAAGAAGTGCTGCTGCAGGGAACAGAAAGCTATTTCAACAAGGTGTTCGGGCCATCATCACCGGAAGAGCGTCAGGTGATCGAAGAGATTCTCGCGCTGGTGCCTCAGACGATTGCTGTGGGCCATGGCGTGATTCTCAGGGAGAAAATCCACCTTGTGGCAGAATACTATCGCAGTAAAATCAAAGGATAGAAGGACAGCAAACGGAGGCAGAGCCTTATGGTGACCATCAGCGGAGTGAATCATTTTGCCATCAGTGTGCCGGATCTGGAAGAAACCATTGCCTGGTATCACCGGGTATTTGGATTTGAAGTCTTTGACCGGTCAGAGATTCCCGGCGAGGGGATTAAAGTATGTCATATGACGGGACATGGGCTGATTCTGGAGGTCTTCCAGCCGCCCGGCGGATGTACACTGCCGCCGGAACGAAGGATTCCCAATGCGGATCTGATGGTCAACGGCAACAAACATCTGTCCTTTGGCGTCCCGGATGGAGAGACCGCGAAACAGCAGCTTCTGGCAGACGGCGTGGAGCTGGTGTTTGAGGCAGAAGTAGACGATACATACGGAATCTTTATCCATGACAACAGCGGAAATCTGATCGAGATTTTTGAGGAAAAGGGTCCCTGGTACGACCGGATCGCGGAACAGCTGCAGGGGGTACGGCCCAAAGAAGAGCAGGGGTAGTGTTCAGAAAAGAATATGACACAGCAGACTGAAAGCCTGGTGGGAACAATGGAAACCGTTTAATGCCGGTTCCACTGTTCGCTCCAGGCTTTCAGTTCGTTGCGGAAAGCGGTGTATTTCTTTTCCGGGATCGGCAGGGCGGTGCCGTCTGCCAGGGTCAGGGTAAAACGGCGGATCGAACGGATATACAGCGGATTCACCAGATAACTGTGGTGGGGACGGAGAAATGCGTCCGGCGCCTGGCGGATGTATTCGGCAAGGCGCTCCATGGAAGGCAGGGAACCGTTCTGGGTATGCACCAGGGAATGGCGTCCTTCGTCGCAGTTTTCAATCCAGCGGATGTTGGTGGAAAGGTAACTGTAGGTCTCTCCCTGGCGGCCGCGGAACAGGAGGTAACGCGCGGTGTCCCGGGGAAAGAAAACTTCGGTTTCTTCCTGGGGGATATGATCGGTATGGACGTCATATACAGGGTTGCGCTCGTTATTTTTGACGGTGTTTGTGATATGGATGACGAGGATGCGCGGAATCCGTTCTTTCTGTCCGTCCGGATGGGTGATGGTTTTCTCTGCCCAGGTATACTGGAGCCTCTGATTGTGGGCATGGGTGACGCCGTCGGGGTAATGGGTGAAAACCCGGTATTTCAGGATGACTTCACAGGCGTGGGGAGCCGGAACGACGGCTTTGGCGGATATGCTGCTCATGGTGAAGAGCAGGGGGTGGTTTTTCTGGGTTTCCCAGAGATCCAGGATTCCCTGCCGGGATGTAAGAATCTGATTGTCTCTGGGTCCGATCCAGAGAATGTTTTCATCAATGGAATTGAAAAAGGGAGACAGATTGCCTTTGTAGTATTCACGAATGATATAGACAGATCTGCGGATAATATCATTGCGTTTCATAAACAAGTTACCTCAGTAGTTTTATAAAAGTATAATTATGATAACAGAAAAAATATAAAATGGGAATATGTATACAAATTTGAGGTTTGCATAGTGTATACGCGGTGAAACAGGAGGGATTCCCGGGTGGAAAAAGAAGAGAGACGGAAGGGTTCTAATGAATTTCCATAGATGTTTCCATGAAGATTTCCAAATAATGTGGAAACGTTTCCAAACATAAAACATACAGAATAAGAAATATGTATAATAAAAATGACGAAAAACCAGACGACATACACAAATGGAAACGTTTCATATTGGAATAACTGCCGAAAAATTGAAAATTAACCGGATGATATTGTAAATAAAATACAAACCATGTAAAATACAGGTAACTCGAAAGTAATTGATTTGGAAACGGAAAATAAAAAGATTTTGGAAACGTTTCCAAATCAGGTTTTCACTTAGGGAAACAAATCAAGGAGGAGAAAATTATGAAGAAAAGATGGGTTGCCATCGCACTGGTTGGCGCAATGGCCGGTACAATGCTTGCAGGATGCGGAAGCAGTTCTTCAGGGGGAAATTCCGGCAGCGCGTCCGGTTCTTCCGCCGGAGCAGAGACCACAAAGAGCTCCGGAAAAGGATCTGTTTATTATCTGAATTTCAAACCGGAGGCAGATAAGGCATGGAAGAGCCTGGCCAAGGAATATCAGAAAGAGACCGGTACGGAAGTTAAGGTCGTGACGGCGGCATCCAATGAGTATGAGACGACTCTGACCAGTGAAATGGGCAAGAGCGGCGCTCCTACATTATTCCAGGTAAATGGTGTCAACGGCTTAAAGAACTGGAAAGATTACTGCTATGATCTGTCCGGCTCCGATGTGTACAAACAGCTGACCAATGATGCGTACACACTGAAGGACGGCGACAAAGTGGACGGTATCGCTTATGTAACCGAGTGCTACGGCCTGATCGTGAATACGAAGCTGTTAAAGAAAGCCGGCTACACCACCAAAGATATCCAGTCCTTCAAAGATCTGAAGAAAGTTGCGGAAGACATCACCAAGAGAAGCAGCAAGCTGGGATTTGCGGCATTCACATCCGCAGGTATGGATGGTTCCTCCGACTGGAGATTCAAGACCCATCTGGCAAATATGCCGATTTACTTTGAGTACAAAGATGAAGGCGTAGATTCCTCCGAGACCCTGAAGGGAACCTATCTGGACAATTACAGAAACATCTTTGATCTCTATATCAACAACAGCACCTGCAAGGGATCCGAACTGTCCTCCAAGACAGCGGATGACTCCGAATCCGAATTCACCAAAGGCAAGGCAGTATTCTTCCAGAACGGTTCCTGGGAATACGCAAACCTGAAAAAAGCAGGCATGAAAGATGACGAACTGGCAATGATCCCCATCTATATCGGCGCCGGCGATGAAGCAAAACAGGGCTTATGCAGCGGTACCGAGAACTACTGGTGTGTAAACAGCCAGGCAAGCAAAGAGGACATTCAGGCAACGCTTGATTTCATGAACTGGTGTGTAACCTCCAAGACAGGTACCAAGGCAATGGCAGATGACATGGGATTCAACATTCCGTTCAAGAAAGCACAGAAAGCAACCAACCTGTTCCTGAAAGAAGACAAGGAAATGACAGATTCCGGCAAGACACCGGTATCCTGGGCGTTCTCAACCATCCCTTCCGAAGAATGGAAGAATACTCTGGGCAATGCGCTGACCGCTTATGCAGCAAAACCGACCGATGCGAACTGGAAAGAAGTGAAATCCGCATTTGTTGACAACTGGGCTGAAGAATACAAAATTTCTTCAAATGAATAATTGAACGTAACAGTATCCATATTTTGCAACATCATGGACAGGCAGGTGACCTGCCTGTCCATTTTTGACTTTCCGATCCGCTGAATCGGAAGGGAATCTGTCTGCAGAAGACCGCAGGGCATCTGGACAGATCCCGGAATTTCTCAAAGGGAGGAACTTATGGAAAAGGCATTAAAGAAATATTCGCCGATTTTCGTTATTCCTACACTGGCAGCTTTCGTTATCGGATTTATCATACCGTTTATTGAAGGCCTCTATCTCTCCTTCTGCCGGTTCACTACCGTCGGAAATGCTCAGTTTGTAGGGGTGAAGAACTACGTTTACGCATTGTCAGACAAGATGTTTACCCATTCATTCCTGTTTACCGTACTGTTCGCGGTGGTCTCTATTCTGACCATCAACATCGGCGGACTGGGACTGGCACTGCTTCTGACACGCAAGCTGAAGGGAACCAATATTTTCCGTACCATCTTTTTTATGCCGAACCTGATCGGCGGCATCGTGCTGGGTTATATCTGGCAGATCCTGATCAACGGTGTGCTTTCCGTAGTGGGCAAACCGCTGCTTGCGCTGAATTCCACCGCAGGCTACTGGGGCATGATTATTCTGATGGCATGGCAGCAGATCGGATATATGATGATTATCTATATCGCCGGACTGCAGAATGTGCCGGATGATATCGTGGAAGCCGCGGCCATTGACGGCGCATCTTCCATGAAGACATTCTGGAAAGTCAAACTGCCGATGATTATGCCGTCGATTACGATCTGTGTATTCCTGACGCTGACCAACTCCTTCAAACTGTTTGACCAGAACCTGGCGCTGACCGCCGGAGAGCCGAAGCATATGACGGAGATGCTGGCGCTGAATATCTACAATACCTTCTATGCCCGTGCCGGCATGCAGTGGAAGGGCTACGGACAGGCGAAGGCAGTGATCTTCTGCGTGATCGTCATCGTACTGTCAATCATTCAGCTGAAAACTACCCGCTCAAAGGAGGTGCAGCAGTAAATGAAAACCAAAAGAAAAGCTTCAAATTACATCTGGATGGTTCTGCTGATTATTCTTGCCTGCTTTTACATCTATCCGGTCTTTATGATTCTGATGAACTCCCTGAAGCAGGAGGACGCCATCGGCACAGCTACCGTATTTCAGCTTCCCACCAGTGAAACCTTTGCCCGGCTGGCGAACTACTGGCAGGCAATTACTGCCCAGGGCTTCCTGAAAAGTTTTGGATACAGTGTTCTGATTACTGTAACATCGGTTATCGTGATTCTGGTGTGCTGCTCCATGTGCGCATGGTACATCACCCGGGTAAAAAGTAAATTCGCGAAAACCTGCTACTACTTATTCGTATTTTCCATGGTAGTTCCGTTTCAGATGGTTATGTTTACCCTTTCCCAGACGGCTGACAGCCTCGGACTCAACAAACCCTGGAATATTTTCATTATTTACCTGGGATTCGGCGCAGGCCTGGCGGTCTTTATGTTTGCCGGATTCATGAAGTCCATTCCCCTGGAAATCGAAGAGGCGTCCATGATTGACGGATGCAATCCGATCCAGACCTTCTTCCTGGTGGTATTCCCGATCCTGAAGCCGACCCTGGTATCTGTTGGTATCCTGGAAGCGATGTGGGTATGGAACGACTATCTTCTGCCTACACTGGTGCTGGATCTTACGAAATATAAGACCATCCCGATGCTGATCCAGTATTTCCGCGGCAGTTATGGAAAAGTGGAAATGGGGCCGATGATGGCAAGTATCATCATGACGGTGATTCCGATTGTCATTGTATACCTGCTTGGTCAGAAACATATTATTAAAGGAGTCGCTGCAGGCGCAGTCAAAGGCTGATCCGGCAGCAGGATTCCGCTGTATGCGAAATACAGGCCGTATCTGCCGACAGGCGGAGCGAAAGAAGAGGGGGAGTGCTGTATGACAATAAAAGATGTGGCCAATGAGTCCGGATATTCTGTCGGTACGGTGTCCCGCTGTCTGAATCATGCGCCGGGCGTATCGGAAAAAGCCAGGCGCGCGATCATGGCAGTGGTGGACAAGCATCATTTCCGGCTGAACAGCAATGCCAGAAATCTCAAACAGCAGCATCAGCAGGCGGGAATCGCGATTGTCATCAAAGGAATGCAGAATATGCTGTTTGCGGAAATCATGGAAAAAATCCAGGGAATGATCACACGCAAGGGCTATGAGGCGCTGGTCTACTACTTTGAAGAAGATGAGAACGAAGTGCTGGCAGCCAAAGAAATTGTGGAGGAACGCAGGCCCCAGGGCATTCTGTTCCTGGGCAGCAATCTGGAAAACTTCGAACATGATTTTGAAGGAATCAATATCCCCTGTGTACTGGTAACAAATTCCGGCGCGCACCTGAACAATCCGCTGGTCTCAAGCGTAAGCACGGATGACCGGACGGCAGCGGAATACGCCATTGATCAGCTTGTGGAAAAGGGACATCGTCAGATTGGAATCTTGGGCGGAAAACGCAGTTCATCCAATGCGGCCGGCAGTCGGTTCCTGGGCTGTGAAGACGCGTTCCGCAAGCACCATCTGGATTATGGAGACCAGAAACAGTATGAAGAAGCATACTTTAATATTCCGTCCGGCTACACAGCGATGAAACACCTGTTAAGCCGGATGCCGGAACTGACAGCGGTCTTTGCCATGTCGGATACACTGGCAATCGGGGCGATCCGCGCGCTCCTGGACAGCGGAAAACGTGTCCCGGAAGATGTGTCCGTCATTGGTTTTGACGGGTTGGAGATCGGTAATTATATGCAGCCGCGGCTTACAACCATCCGCCAGCATCAGGAACGGATGGCAGAACGCAGTGTGGACATCCTGCTGGACTGCATCGAGCAGAATGCTATGGCAGTCCATGAGATTGAGGCGTTTCATCTGGTACCGGGCGAAAGTATCGCAGCAAATGAGAAGTAACTGATTCGCAGTAGGAGGAACATGTAATGGCAGGCATTACTTTTAAAAATGTAGAAAAAACTTATGAGAATGGAGTCACTGTAATCAAAGATCTGAATCTGGAAATCAAAGACAAGGAATTTATCGTTCTGGTAGGTCCCTCCGGATGCGGAAAATCCACCACGCTGCGTATGATTGCCGGCCTGGAGGATGTGACTGCCGGAGATCTGCTGATTGGTGACAGAAAAGTCAATAACGTGGCACCGAAAGACCGGGATATCGCAATGGTATTCCAGAGTTACGCGCTGTATCCGCATAAGACAGTATACAAGAATATGTCTTTTGCGCTGGAACTGGCAAAAGTCCCGAAAGATGAAATTGACCGGAAGGTACGGGAAGCGGCAAAGATTCTGGAACTGGAAGAGTTCCTGGACAGAAAGCCGAAAGCGCTGTCCGGCGGCCAGCGTCAGCGTGTGGCATTAGGGCGCGCAATGGTCAGAAACCCTTCGGTATTTCTTCTGGACGAACCGTTATCCAACCTGGACGCAAAGCTTCGTACGGAGATGCGCAGCCAGATTTCCGCCCTGCATAAAAGACTGCAGACCACCTTTGTCTATGTGACCCATGACCAGACGGAAGCCATGACCATGGGAGACCGGATCGTAGTAATGAAAAAAGGAGTGATCCATCAGATTGATACCCCGCAGAATCTGTATAACAAACCCTGCAATATGTTTGTGGCCGGATTTATCGGCACACCGGAGATGAATTTTGTGGACGCGAAGGTCGAGAAGACGGCGGCAGGCTATGACCTGGTCTACGGCAGCAGCCGCGCCCATATGAACCGGGCGGAACTGGATCCGTATGTGGGCAAAACAGTGGTCCTTGGAATTCGGCCGGAACATCTGCTGGGCGATCGGGACAGTCTGGCAGCACATCCGGAGAGCATCATGAAGGTGCATGTCAGCCTGGCGGAAATGATGGGATCGGAGATTAATGTATACAGTGAATACGCAGGTGCCAGCTGGATCGCGAAAGTGCCGTCCCACCTGAATATTCAGACGGATGATGACGTGGAGCTTACACTGGATCCGGAGCGGATTCATGTATTTGACAAAGAGACAGAGTATGTGATCTGTCAGTAAGGGAGCGAAGGATTGAAAAGAGCAAGCGGAGTATTGATGCATATCAGTTCGCTGCCGTCTCCCTGTGGAATCGGAACCATGGGACAGGCAGCGTATGAATTTATTGATTTCCTGGCGCGGGCAGGCCAGTCCTTCTGGCAGATTCTTCCGATCGGTCCCACCAGCTATGGAGATTCTCCGTATCAGTCGTTTTCCACCTTCGCGGGCAATCCGTATCTGATCGACCTGGATGAGCTGAAAAAGGAAGGCTGGCTTCTGGCTGGTGAATATGAGGACTGCGGCTGGGGAGATGATAATACCCGGACTGACTATGGCGTATTGTATCAAAAGCGTTATCCGGTGCTGCGCCGGGCAGTGAAACGGATGATGGAGCATCCGCCGGAGGAGTACCGGCAGTTCTGCCGGTCCCAGGCGGACTGGCTGGAAGATTACGCGCTTTTTATGACTTTGAAATCACAGAAAGGCGGAAAAGCCTGGTATGAATGGGATATGCCATGGAAAACCAGGAATAAAGAGGCCCTGCAGCAGGCAGAGGAGACCTGGCAGGAGGAAGTTGTTTTCTGGAAAGCGGTACAGTATCTGTTTTTCCGGCAGTGGAATCAACTGCGGCACTACGCCGAAGAGAAGAAAATTCAGATCATCGGGGATCTGCCGATCTATGTGTCCTATGACAGTGTAGATGTCTGGTCCCACCCGGAACTGTTTCAGCTGGATGGAGAACTGCGTCCCCTGGCGGTTGCCGGATGCCCGCCGGACGGGTTTTCCGCTGACGGACAGCTGTGGGGCAACCCACTGTTTGACTGGAAAGGAATGGCAGCAGACGGGTATGACTGGTGGATCCGGCGAATTGAGCATCAGTGCCGGGTATACCATGTGCTGCGGATCGACCATTTCCGTGGATTTGATTCGTATTATTCCATTCCTTTCGGTGCGCCGGATGCCAGCGGGGGACACTGGGAAGAAGGGCCGGGGGTTGCCCTGTTCCGAACCCTGAACGATAAGATCGGACGCCAGCACATTATTGCGGAAGATCTGGGGTTTTTGACGGATTCGGTACGGAAGCTCCTGGCGGACTGCGGATTTCCGGGAATGAAAGTGATGGAGTTCGCTTTTGACAGCAAGGCATCGGATAATGCGGAGTATCTGCCCCATAGTTATCCGCGGCACTGCATCGCCTATATCGGAACCCATGATAACGAGACGGCGAAGGGATGGCTGGAAAGCCTGTCCCCGGAGGATTTCCGCTATGCCAGAGACTATCTGCGGTTAAGCGATAACCGGCAGGATCATTACTGGGAAATGCTCCAGGCACTCTGGGCGACCGCGGCGGATATCACGATTGTGCAGGCCCAGGATCTGCTGGGACTGGGGGCGGAGGCACGGATGAATGTTCCTTCCACCACCGGCGGAAACTGGTGCTGGCGCGCGGCGCCCGGCGTCTTTGATGACGCGCTGGCAGACAGGATCCGATACAGCTGTGATCTGTATTGCCGATGCTGATTCCGGGAAGCAGAGGCAGGGATGCCGTAGATACGCGAATGTCGGCTTCGCGGGTTATGTGGGAGAGCGGCCGGGATCCGTATATTCCGGAAATACCGCTAAAATTCCTTCCATGGAGATCGTGCTGGCCATCCGGCTGAGTTCCTCGATGGAGCTGCCCTTCGGATCGGTGAGCCAGCGACGGTACATGGCCAGGATGCCGGTGGTAAAATATTCGGTATAGTACAGAAGCTGATTTTCTGGTTTAAAAGTATGAGATTTCGCCGCCTGCAGAATCGCTTCATAGAAAATGTCGTGGACACACTGCCAGAAAAAAGAACGGTTGGGTCCGCGGGAAATCTGCTGAAAGAATTCCAGATCCTCCAGTATGGTGTCATCCAGCATCTGGAAAAGAGCCGATGCGTAAAAAGGGTGGCTGTCCATGGCAGTGGAATTCTGCAGCAGCTCGGAGAGTCCCGCCATGCGTTCGCGCAGAAATTCTGTCAGAACTTCATCGGTGGTGCTGTAATGTAAATAAAAAGTTTTTCGGTCGATGTTTGCCCGCCGCGCGAGTTCGGCGATGGATATTTTCCCGTTTGGCTTTTCCAGAAACAGGCTTTTGTAAGCCTGCCGGATGGCCAGACGGGTTTTTTTAATTCTTCGGTCCATGAATAATCCTCATTTTCGTTAGTACAGTGGAATAAGATACATCTGCAGGCAGAATGACCATTGTGATTGGGGCTTTCTGATATTATAATCCACACATGTAGAAAAAACAACATAATAGTGGATTTCGATAGATATAGAAAATGAGGTGTATCACATGGCAAACCAATGGAAATATATGGCACAGAGCGCGGAGCGCAGGACGGTGAGCATTTTGGTGCGGCAGCTGCTGAAGCGTTTGAATAAAACAGAGGATACAGCCAGCCGTTCTGAACAGTATGTAAAAATCCTGAATCTGGCGGAACGCTATGTAGGAAATGAAAAGAACAAAGAATCCTTCGACCGGGTCCGGGAGATTGCCCGGGATCCGGAAAACCGCTGGGTGCGCTTCATCAACCGTATTATTGATGAAACGGATGAAAATTACGCCCATAAGATGATTATGACCCTGGGGTACAACGCCTTCCTTCAGGGAACCAGGATGATCCGCAGAAACCGTGAGATCTACCACTGCAATATTCCGTGGCTGATTCTCTTTGATCCGACCGACGCCTGCAATATGCACTGTCAGGGCTGCTGGTCCGGCACTTACGGACGCAAGAACAACCTGTCCTATGAAGATATGGACAGAATCATTACCCAGGGGAAGGAGCTGGGGGTCTATCTGTATATGCTTACCGGCGGGGAGCCGCTGGTCAGAAAGAAAGATATTCTTCGTCTGGCAGAGAAGCACAACGACGTGGAATTCGGCATTTTTGACAATTCCACACTGATTGATGATGCATTCTGCCGGGAACTGCTGCGTCTGGGCAATATTACCATGATTCTCTCGATTGAGGGAACACCGGAGACCAATGACGCGCGCCGGGGTGAGGGACATTACGCCCAGGCGATGAAAGCTATGGATCTGCTGAAGTCTTACGGCATTGTATTCGGCACCTCCATCTGCTATACCAGAAATAATATCGAAGCGGTGACCGATGACAGCTTTCTGCAGATGATTTCGGAAAAGGGCGCCAGATTCGGGTTCTATTTCCACTATATGCCGGTGGGAAACAATGCTGTGCCGGAACTGATGCCGACGGCGGAACAGAGGGCGGCAATCATTGACAAGCTGCGCTGGGTGCGCACGGGAGACTGTCCCATTGAATTTTTCCCGATGGATTTCCAAAACGACGGGGAATTTGTAGGCGGATGCATTGCCGGCGGAAGAAACTACTTCCATATCAATGCCAGCGGCGACGCGGAGCCCTGTGTGTTTATCCATTATTCGGATTCCAATATTCATGACAAGAGCATTCTTGAGATTCTGCAGTCCCCGCTGTTTCGGAAGTATCATGAAGGACAGCCGTTTAACCGCAATCATCTGCGTCCCTGCCCGATGCTGGAGAATCCGCAGCTGCTGCGGGAGATTGTGGCAGAAACCGGCGCCCACAGCACCAATGCGGAATCGGAAGAGTCCGCGGAGCATCTCTGCGCAAAATGCGATGCATATGCCGCGGAATGGAAGCCGGTGGCGGAACGGATCTGGGCAGAAGAAACCCATAAGCCCAAGGGATACGAGAATTATACGGAAGAAAAAAGAAATCATCCGGAACTGGCGGCCTTTGAACATGCGTCGGATCCGGCAGCCAATGATCTAAAGAATTCTTAAAGTTAGCCGGAAATTGCCTTTGCCTGCGTTTTTTGTGGTATGATCTGACTCATGGCGTTTTCTGTATACAGAACAGACAGCAGAACGGAAGGGTTTTGCGGAAACAGTAAGAATGGAGCAGAAGTTATGAGTCAGAAGAAACGTGCATATCAGTTGTTTTTGCTTTTCGCGGTGCTGGCAGTGGTGATTACCGCGCTGGTCTGCCTGGTGGATGTGCGGCCGGTGGGACCGCTGGGGACAAAGGTGGGCCTGTCACACCTCAACAAGGCGGTACATCAGGCCATCGGATTTCATACCGGGCTTTATAAACTCACCGAGGTGCTGGGAATTCTCGCGATTCTGACGGCCCTGTCCTTTGTCGTGATCGGTATCCTGGAGTGGATGGCCCGCAAAAGCTTTCATCGAATCGATCCGGCCATCCGCAGAATCTGTGTGATATATATTCTGGTTGTGATTTTATACGGACTCTTTGAGGTGGTTGTGGTTAACTACCGTCCGGTTATCATGCCCGGCAGTGTGCAGCCGGAGGCCTCTTTCCCGTCCTCCCATTCCATGCTGGCGACAGCTGTCATGGGAACTGCGGTGATCGGCTGGCAGAAGATACTGAAAAAAAGCAGGATGCGTCTGATTCTGCAGACAGCGGCGCTGGTGATTCTGGCGCTGACAGTGGTCGGCCGGCTGATTTCCGGCGTGCACTGGTTCAGTGATATTGTGGCGGGACTGCTGTATGGACTGACACTTGTGAGCCTGTACCGTGCCTGGATGACAGAAGAAGAGTAATCGAAAAAATAACAGAAAAACTCCCCCTGGCTTTGGAAAGGGAAGCGGTTGCGTTCCTTCCGGCAGGGGGAGTTTTTCTGTGTAAATCCTTTCGGTAAGCGGAAGCAGACCGTTCGGTTCCAATAAAAAAGAGGCTGCCGTACGAATCCCTTCGTACAGCAGCCCCATGAAGAGTAGTTCATAGGGGAATCGAACCCCTGTTTCCGCCGTGAGAGGGCGGCGTCTTAACCGCTTGACCAATGAACCACGTGAAATAGATATTACCATGTGCGGGCAAAGAATGCAAGTGGTTTTACAAAAAATATTGGGAAACAGCAGAAAAAATGTATGCGGCGGAAAAAATGCATTACATCACATAGGAAAAAGGTGTACAATAACAGACAGCCGCAGGACGCAGAGAAAGACCCTGCGGCGAGAAGGAACAGAGACAGCGTTCTTTATTCAGAAAACGCGAAAGGAGCATGTGATATGAACATATTAATGTTAACCGGCAGTCCCCGCAAAACCGGCAATTCGGCAGCCATGGCGAAAGCATTTCAGACAGGCGCGGAGCGCGCGGGACACAAGGTAACTGTCTGTCCGGTAGGCACGATGAATATCCACGGATGTCTTGCCTGCGAATACTGTCATACCAAAGGCGAGGGCACCTGTATCCAGAAAGATGATATGCAGGAGATTTATCCGCTGCTGGAAACCGCGGATCTTATCGTCTTTGTATCTGCTGTACACTATTTTGGCTTTACCGGTCAGCTGCAGTCGGCAATTTCCAGATTTTACGCGCCCCACAAACCGGCAGCAAAGAAATATGCCATGCTGTTAAGCTCCGGCTCTCCGGATGTCTATGGAGGCCTGGAGCAGCAGTATCATAATATGCTGGCGTTTTTCGGCGCTGAGGATCTCGGAATCCGGGAACTGCATGGCGAGGAAAATAAGACAGAAGCAGCCCTGGCAGAGATTGAAGCCTTCGGCGCTTCTGTCAAATAAGCAGCGAAGGAAAATCCCCGCTGTGAGAAAGCAGTGCAAACGGTTTACACAGCTGTGCGTTCAAATGAAAATAGCGGGAATCGCTGAACAGACGATGGCCGGTGTCCTCTCCTTTTTGGGAGAAGGCACCGGCCATCCCTGTGTTCAGCGATATGCTCGGAGACAGGGGAGAAAAATCGTTTTTACACCCGGCGTCTCCGGTTAAACCAGATCACAATGCCGACGAGTAAGAGCGCAATCGGAAGCGCCAGTACCAGGATCACCAGGGAAGCATTGGATAAGGCGTTATTTACCGTGAGATTGGATACCGTATAGTTCCTGGCTTTGATGGATACGGAAGCGGAATCAGTATCTGCATAGGTGGCGGTGATGTCAGAGAGAAGTTCGGTGTTGTTGCCGGCTACAGTCTGATCAATGCTGTCATCCAGCATCAGGGAAGAGGCAAGCACGGTCAGTTCGCCGCCGGTGGAAGAGCTGGATACCGATGCGCCGATGTCATAGGTGCCGGTACGGTCGCCCTTTTCTTTCGCCAGATCTTCCTCTGACTTAGGGGTGCTCAGATCCTTTTTCTGATAGGCTTTTCTGCTGGTCTGCAGAATGCTTTGATAAGTCAGCTTGCTGCCTTTTTTCACAGCGCTTGTAATACCCTGGGCATAGGGTGTGAACAGATAGCCGTCAATAGAGGATCCCAGACTGTCGCTGACTAAGTTCGGCAGCAGATAACAGGAATACTGATAATATCTGCTGGAGGATCCTTCGATAATCATGCCGTTCCAGATTTTCATGCCGTAAGAGGACAGAATGGAATCAAAATTGCTCATGTCTGACGCCTGCTGATAGCTGGTGGTGATCAGAACCTTTCCGCCGGCGTTCAGATAGGCTTTCACTTTGGCCGCGTCTTCTTTGGAAAAATCTTTCGTCGGTCCGTTGATGATTACAGCAGAAGCGGAAGCGGGGATTTTCTTCACTTTCAGAAGGGTCAGGCTCTTGACGGTATAATTCTGTTTGCTCAGCACAGCGGAAGCATTCGTACCCAGCGAAGTTTCACCGTGGCCGCTGATGGTATAGATCACAGCGGAACGATCGGAAATCACATAGTTGATGGCGCTGGTGATCTGACCTTCCCCGTCATAGGCGGAAATGCCGGAGCTGCCGGAAGAGCTGTAGCTGGAATAACTGGAGTAATCGTATTCGTACAGATTGCTGTAATCAATGACCTGGGATTTTTTCCCGCTGACTACGATCAGACTGCCGGCTGTCGGCTGGGAATCGGTATAGGTTTTGTAGAAGTTCGGGCTGGCAGTGGTATCCACGTATTTTACCTTGATATGACGGGAGGAGCCCTGGTAATTTTTCAGCGTTTTGCGGATGACTTCATCTTCACTGGATTTTTTGTTCAGCACATAGATGGTGACATCCTGATCCAGGGATTTCAGGATTTTTCTGGTATCGGAGGAAATGGTATACAGTTTGTTGTAGGTTACGTCGATACTTTTCATCCCGGCTGGCAGCTGGGAAGCGCCGGCGTTTATGCCGATGACAATTGCAATGCCCAGTGCCACAAAAGCAGAGCTGAAGGCGCCGGCCTTGATGCGGCGGCCCTTTTTCCCCGGTTTCTGCCAGCGGTGCCTCAGGTTCATCTGGAACGTCAGGAAAAGGAAAAGACCGGATACCGTCAGATAGTAAAGGATGCCGGTAATGCTTATGGTGCCGGACATGAAATCGCTTAAATAGGTGGTGATGGATACCGCTCCGGTAATGGTCTCCAGAACGGCGCTGCTGCTGGAAAACAGACTGGAAATATTGGACATCATGTAGCTGGCAAACAGCAGGGCAAAGGAGCCGATGGCCGCAATGACCAGATTTTCGGTCAGGGAAGAGATAAAAAGACCGATGGAAAGAGCCAGTACCCCATAGAGCCAGATGCCCAGAATGGCAGTGTAAGATTCACCCATTGGCACAGTTCCGAGTGCGGACAGGAAGATCGGACAGAGACAGATGGCGCCGCATCCGATACTGAAGATGAATACCATGGCCAGATATTTTCCCAGGATAATCTTCTGGATAGGAACCGGCGAGGTGAAAAGCAGCTGATCGGTTTTTAATTTGCGGTCTTCTGCCATGCTGCGCATCGTCAGCACCGGGACGATAATGAGCAGGATGAATTCCAGGCTCTGAATGGAATAGGACAGATAAGCGTATCCGTAGCTTAAATTATAGGCATAAAAATAAAGGTTAAATACAAAGAAAAAAACAGCCAGAAAAACCCAGCCCAGAACTGACTGGAAATAAGACCGTACCTCGCGTTTCCATACTGCGCCCATTAGTTTTCCTCCTTTTTGGCTTTGGCATGATGATCGGCAGCGTCAGTGCCCGGATCGGGTTTGGACCGGCTGGCGGAAGCTTCCGTGTCTGTTTTGGAGGCAGCGGTTTTAGCGCTGCGGCGGGCTGAGGCACGGGCGCGCCTTGCCTGCCTCCGGTCTGCCCGGGTAGGGCGGCCGAAAATCAGGGAATCCGCGGACTGGGACAGCTCCTGATCCTCCTGCTGTGTCAGGCGGATAAATACATCCTCCAGGGAATTGGTGTCTTCCTGCATGCCGAGTACAAGCAGATCATGGTTCACGCAGAACAGGGAAACCTCTTTGCGCAGGTCGGTATCCGGTTCGGCCAGGATGCGGATCAGATACTGGCCGTTATTCGGATCCTGGGAAATGGTACAGGATTCCATATGGGGCAGATCATTCAGGGCACGGACATTCTCTTCCGATCCCTGAACGGTGACAGAGAGTTCCTGCCGGCCGCGCAGACTGCGTTCCAGATGTTCCGGCGTATCTTCTGCCACCAGCCTGCCGTGGGAAATGATGAATACTTCGTCGCAGATTTCGCTGATTTCGGACAGAATATGGGAACTGATAATAATGGTATGCCGGTTTTTCAGAGAACGGATCAGGGCACGGATTTCTCGGATCTGCTGCGGATCCAGGCCTACGGTGGGCTCATCCAGAATCAGCACGTCCGGATATCCTAAAATGGCCTGGGCCAGGCCGACCCGCTGCCGGTATCCTTTGGACAGATTGCGGATCAGAGAATTCTGCACCTCGAAAAGGCCGGTGCGCACCATGATTTCTTTCACGGCTTCGCTGCGGAAATTCTTCTTAATTCCCTTCAGTTCGGCGGAGAAGGACAGATATTCTCTGACGCGCATTTCAATATAAAGAGGAGGGAGTTCGGGAAGATAGCCAATCTGCTGTTTGACTTTCGAGGGATTTTTCCGGATGCTGCAGCCGTTGACGATCACGTCTCCGCTGTCAGCACCCAGATATCCAGTGATGATATTCATAGTGGTGGATTTGCCGGCGCCGTTGGGACCGAGAAATCCGTAGATTTTTCCGGACGCAAGTGTCATCGTCAGATCATGGATGGCAGTCCTGCGTCCGTATTTTTTCTCAAGATGCTGTAGTTCAATCAAAACTGATCCTCCTTTTTGTGTGTTTTCGGAGTCCAGTATAAGAAAGAATTGTGTTGGAAAAGGGGTAAAAAAGTGATTTTTCTGTGATTTTCCTGTTAATTTGCCCCGTTTTGTCCGGCTGCCTGGTCAGCTGCCTTGCGTGCCTTCCATTCTGCCAGATGGTCTTCCCGCCATTTCGCGTCTGCTTCCGCCTGGGCTCTGCGGGCGGCCTCGATCTCTTCTTCCGTCCGGGGCGGCAGTCCACGCATGTAGCGGTCCATGTCCACCGCAATCATCTTGGAGTAGTAAGCGGCATGGACGACGGTGTTGGCGCCGGTCACGACATCACCGGAGGCAAATACACCGGGCATGGTGGTTTCACCCAGATGGTTGACCTTCAGGTTTCCGTCCCGGTTCAGCTTCAGCTTGTGGTCCCGGTTTACCAGCCGGTCCTGGGGCTCCTGGGAAGCGGAGATGATGATCGTGTCCGTCGGGATGAGACGGGCGGTATTTTCCAGCAGATGCACCTGTCCGTCCGCGGTGATTTCCGTATCACAGATGACAGGACCCTGATCCTCAATGCGCAGGGGCGCTTTCTGATATTCGAATTTTACGCCGTCTAACAGCGCGTAATCCAGCTCGGACTGGGAGGCCCGCACCTTGTCCCGGCGGACATAGACGGTAACATTGCGGGAACCGTGGCGGATCGCGGTACGCGCCACATCCATGGCGGCATTTCCGGCGCCGATCACAGCCACATTGTCCCCCAGATCGTAGGAGTCCGGATTGTTCAGGTAGTTGATGGCGTACTGCACATTGCCGAAGGATTCTCCTGGGATGCGCAGACGGCGGGGACGCCAGGCGCCTGTGCCGACAAAGACAGATTTGTATCCGTCATCCAGAAGGTCCTGGATGCTTAAATAGGTGCCCATGGCAAAGTTCGGGCGGAAATAGATGCCCAGCTCCTTTAACTTTTCATAATAGCGGTCCAGGATGGAATTGGGCAGGCGGAATTCCGGAATGCCGTAGCGCAGGATGCCGCCCAGCTTATCTTTTTCATCAAAAATAGTAATGGTATAGCCCAGAAGCGCAAGGTAGATGGCAATGGTGATGCCTGCGGGCCCCGCGCCGATGACAGCCACTTTCATTCCGTTGTCCGGCGCCCTGTCCTGGAGCAGGCGCTCAAAACAGGTGTCGGAAATATAGTGCTCGATGGCGGAAATGTGCACGGCATCGCCTTTAATGCCGCGGACACAGTGCCCTTCGCATTGTTTTTCATGGTCGCAGACCAGAGAACATACCAAAGACAGGGGATTGTTGGCAATCAGCATCTGTGCCGCATCCATCATCCGGTTATCCAGCAGCAGCTGGATCATTTTCGGAATATTCGTGTTGATCGGGCAGCCTTTTCTGCACAGCGGATTTTTACAGTTTAAGCATCTTTTGGCTTCGGAAATAATTAATTCAGCCATGACAAATCCTCCTTCATTATTGTTTTATCCGCGGCAGCAGCAGTACAGATCCCGCATGCCGGCCGCAGGTTTTTCTTTCGGTATCTAAAAGATACCACATAGATCTTACATTGTATACATAAAAAGCGTTGTATACACACAACTTTCAGTTGCATAAAAATGTATTTTTGACAATACAAGGACAGAATTTAGAAGGAAAACGGATCCCTTGCGTCCGGATCCCCCTTCCGTTATGATTAAGAAAAAGGCCGGACAGATTACAGAGGATCAAAACTTTCCTGTGAGAAGCCGGATACATACAGGGAGGAAGGAAAATGAAGCAGTTTCGAGCAGATTCCGCAGTGGTTGTCATAGATATGCAGAATGGATTCCTGGAGCGGGAATCCTCCCTGTGCATACAGGGAGCAAAGGAGACGGTGCCGGCTTGCAGCCGGGTGATTCGGCAGGCGCACAGAGAACAGGTGCCGGTGTTTTTTGTGAACCGAAGATACCGGGCGGACGGCAGTGATGTGGAACTGGTGCGAAAAGAACGGTGGGAACAGGGCGGACGCCCGTTGAGTGAACTGGCCTGCGGCCCCCTGTCCGCGGAAAATCCCCCGGAACTGGGAGGCGGTCCGCAGGATTATATGCTGGTAAAGCCCCGGTTTTCCGCTTTTTTCCATACGGAGCTGGATCTTTTGCTGCGCAGAAAGCAGATCAGGACAGTTTATCTGCTGGGAACTACGACGCCGAACTGTATTCGCACGACGTGTTATGACGGGCTCTCACTGGATTATGAAGTGGTAATTGTCGCGGACTGCTGTTCCTCCAATACAGAGGAAATCCAGCAGGCAAACCTGAGAGACATGGAGAATATCGGCGCGGAGATTGTGCAGTCCGGAGATTTGTCCGAAGAATAAAAAAGGCGCCGGCGTCAGTTATTTGCGCCAGCGCAGGATGGAAACGATCAGGATGCACAGCATGACAATGCCCAGGAGAAATCCGATGACGGAAGGCCAGGGCAGACCGAGGATCCGGGGAGATATGCCGCTCAGCGCAAGAATGGCGCCGCACAGAAAAAAGGTAAACAGCATCACCGCGTAGATCAGACGGCGCATATTGCCGCGGTTGGCCCGCAAGGTGTCCGGTGAAGTGTTTTCGATAATGTTCAGAGTCAGTTTGCCGCTTTTGGCAAGTCCCAGAACATCGGAAGTGTCTGCCGGAATATCCATGCTTTTCATGATGGATTTGTACAGCCCGTAGGAGTGTTTCTCCAGGCTTTTCCTTAAGTCGAAATTGTTCCAGGCTTCGGTGCGCAGATGGGTGGAAAAGATTTCCATCAGGCTGACGTCCGGATCAATTTTGCTGACGGTCCCTTCCATGGTGATGACGCTGCGGCTGACAATGGTCAGATCCGGCGGAATCACGATCTCGTTTTCGGTAATCAGGTCCAGAAATTTGTGCAGAAGAATTCCCACGTCAAAATGACCGAAATCCGCGGAGCGGTATTCCTGGACGATGGCGTTCATCTGGGTGATCAGACGGGCCTGGTTAATGGGCTTTTTCGGTTCGCCGATCATGAGGAAGGCGTTTTCCAGGGCGTAGATATCGTTTTCCCAGATGGCGCGGATGGCTGAAATCAGAATAGAGCGCAGATGGCTGCTGATCTCGCCGGTCATGCCCCAGTCAATCCAGGCGATCTGGCCGCCGGTGACGATCAGGTTGCCGGGGTGGGGGTCCGCATGGAAAAACCCGTCATCCAGCACCTGTTTGCAGTAATTTTCCGCGGTTTTCCGGGCGATTTCGTGCAGGTCGTAGCCGGCTTCTTCCAGCTGGCGAACCTGGTCAATCTGATAGCCGTGAATATGGGACATGGTCAGCAGGTGCTCGGTGGTGTATTTTCGATAGACTTTCGGGCAGGTCACATAAACCAGACCGTCGATGTTTTTCCGGTAACGGTCGATCGCGGCGGCTTCGTTCAGAAAATCCAGCTCCTGCTGGGAAGTCTTCCAGAGTTCGTTCAGGATCTCTTTCAGGTCCAGCATTTCACTGAGCCCCATGATCTTGCGGATCAGGAAGATATTATTGCTGATGAGACGGATGTCTTCATACATGGTCTGCAGGATGCCGGGACGCTGCACCTTTAATACCACATGCCTGCCGTCGGTTAAAATGGCGGAATGTACCTGAGCGACAGAAGCGGAACCGAGGGGAACCGGATTGATGTAGGAAAAGACCCGGTCTGCCGGCTGCTTTAATTCAGACTCGATGGCAGGAAGAATTACGTCAAAACTCAGAGGAATGACGTCGGTACGCAGTTTTTCCAGTTCTTTGCAGTATTCCAGCGGAATCATGTCCGGCCGCATGGACATGATCTGACCGAATTTGACGAAGGCAGGTCCCAGGTCTTCGAGAATTTCCCGCAGTTTGACCGGAGTCATGCCCCGCGCCACATGATGTCTGGCCAGAATGCCCATGATTTCGGCGAAACGCCGGGCCGGATGATTTTCAAGTCGTTCGTTGCTCATGAAATTAATTATTCGGCGGAATCTGTATCCGCGTCACATTCCGTATCCGTGGGGTCAGCGTCAGCGTCTTCTGCTTCCGCAGCATCGGCTTCGTCCAGTTTTGCCCGGAGGGCGTCACGTTCTTCCTTGCTGAGCGCGGCGATTTTCTCCGCAAAACGGTCGGCTTTTTTTGCGCTGGCTTTGTGCTTTAATTCCTGATTCAGGGCTTTGCCCTCTTCTACGGTGATTTCGCCTTTTGTCACTAAGGCATCAATGCATTCTTTTGATTTCTCGGTTGTAACGGCGGCTGCGCCGATCCCTGCTAAAAGGAGTGTTTTGATCGGGTCACTGAATTTCATAGGAACCTCCTGTTCAAATGATGGCCGTAGCCACGTGAATGTGATTGCGCTTTCGCTGCTTTCATTTTAACAAAGTTTGGAACAGATTTCCATCCAAAAGCCGGCGGAACTGCTGTTTGTTTCTCCTGCAGGATCACTTTGAACAGGCTTTCTGCAGGATGGAAAGCGTGATCTGTCAGCTCAGCGCCCGCAGAACCATCGGCGCGGCGGTGAGAAACCAGCTGGCGTAGGAAGCGGGGGAAAGCCGCAGCTCCTCTGCCAGTGCGCTGGCAGAAACCTTCTGTATGGCCATGGCTTCTTCCGGATTCGGCTGCACGGGCCCGCGGTAGGTTCCGAGCAGCACGTGGTCATATTCGTATTCATAGAGCTGCTCATGAAATTTGTGGAGATAGACAAAGGATGTGAGTTCCCGCAGCCCGTGGCAGCCGGTAATTCCCAGCTCTTCTTCCAGACGGCGTTCCGCGGCGGCCAGGATGGTTTCGCCGGGGCGCGGATGGGAGCAGCAGGTATTGCACCAGAGACCGCCGGAGTGGTATTTGGTCAGTGCCCGCTGCTGAAGGATCAATGCCGGCTCCGGGCCGCTGTCATCGTACAGAAATACGGAAAAGGCCCGATGCAGCAGGGGGGCACGGTGCGCTTCGGATTTGCCCGCAGTCCCGATGGCACGGTCGCAGGCGTCTACTAAGATCAGGGTATCATTCATCATATAAGCAACCTCGTGTATTTTTTGCTTATTGTACCCTGCGGGAAAAAAAGTTGCAATGGATTGTGCCGCGGAAGCCGGCATAGTAAAATAAAAGACAGCAGTATATCAGAAAGAAAAAGCCGGAGCAGAGCACCGGAGACGAAAACAGGGAGGAGCGGAGCATGACGTCACAGCAGCTGGAAATTTTTATCAGCGCGGCCCGCAATCTGAATTTTACGCGGACAGCGGAGGAGTGCCATACGACCCAGCCCACCATCAGCCGGCAGATCGGCCTGCTGGAAGAAGAATGGGGGTTTCCGCTGTTCATCCGCACGAACCGTGAGGTCCGTCTGACGCCGGAAGGGACTGTGATGTGGAAGCGGGTGCAGGATGCCATGCATCTGATTGACGACGGCATCTGTCAGGTGATGGAACATGGGGCGGAAATCAGCGGCACGCTTAAGATCGGTTATCTGGAGGCCATGGACTCGGATTTCTTCGTGATGCCCACTGCTGTATTCTTCAGCAAAAACTATCCGAATATTGAGATTTCGCTGGAAAGCCGATCCTTTGCGGAGCTGCGGGACAAGCTGGAAAACGGGAGTCTGGATCTGATTTTCACCCTGAGTTTTGAACTGGCGAATTTTGCGGACGCGGCATATGGGGAATACTATCCGGTGTCGGCGGGACTGACGGTTTCCCGCAGTCATCCGCTGGCGGAACTGGATCACATCGACCCGGAGCGGTTCTCGCGGGAAGTCTTTTACCTCCCGTATCCGGAAGACTCCCCCCATCGCACGGAGACACTGAAAAAAATTCTGCGCCGGATGGGGATCGACTGTCAGCGGATCCGTTATGCCGGCAACCAGGAATCCATGCTTCTGCAGGTGCGTACCGGCAGGGGCGTAGGATTCCTGGATACCAGCGTCCGGTCCATCCTGAATACGGATTTTTACCGCTTTTTTGAAGTGCCGAAGGAGATCGCACCCTTATCTGTGGCGTATGTGTGGAAACGGGAAAACTATAACCCGGCGCTGGCCCTTTATATCAGCACGCTGACAGACAATGAGTTTATTGATGTATACAATAACTGAGGCAGTCAGTACGCGCCGTATTTCCTGGTGGCTTCTGCCCAGGCAGCCACATTCTCCCGGGAGCAGGCATCCAGGGACATGGAGTTGGACATGATGTAGCCGCCGCCCGGGGCGCAGATGTCCAGAAGCCGCCGGGTTTCTTCCACGACCCGTTCCGGCGTGCCGTGCATCAGGGTTTCGGTGCTCATGTTTCCCGCGATGCAGGCGGTATCTCCCAGGACACGTTTCGCTTCTTTCATGTCCTGTTTTTCAAAGAAATAAACCACTTTGCCTTTCGGAACCTGCTTCAGCGTTTCCAGGCGTGAATAATAATTGCCCTCGCACATCAGCATAGGCGTAATGCTGTTTTCTATGCAGGCGTCGATCAGGCGGCGCAGCGGCGGCCAGTAGTACTGCTCGTAATCCTCCGGCGACATGAATTCATCCATGCCTGCGTGCAGCGGAACAAAGAGGTATTCCGCGTGCTGCATCTTTGCGGTATCAATGGCGGCCGGGATGGTGACGTCGGCGTATCGGCTGACGGCCTCTGCCAGCTTTGCCGGATCTTCCGCCAGGTCCATGACAGTGTTGACCAGACCGCGGATGCAGTCCGCGAAATCATCAAAGGGATTTAACGCAACCGCGTGGCCGAAGAGGGGGTAGCCTTCCGATACCGCGTGGAGGCACAGCTCTGTCATACCCTGCAGGTACTCCAGGGTGGACTGCCCGGCGTCCAGAAAGGCCTGCAGTGCCTCCTGTACCGGAGGAATGCCCAGGGCGCCGAAGCCCATGACGGTGGTGGAACACAGACTGTACAGATTCAGACCGGACAAACCGGCGAGGGCCGGATATTTTTTTGGAAGAACCTGTGTCATCAGATAGGAGGAAGGGTCCCGGAGAAACGCATCATAATCCTCTTCTTCCAGAAAGCAGCCGTCTGCCATCTGATAGGGGGCATTATCACCGAGGTCCGGTGTTTTGCCCGGCCAGGAAAAATAGGCGGCGTTTAAGCGGCGCAGGGTTTTCTCCGGGAAAAAGGTCGGGGCGAACAGCACATCCGGATCCATCTCACGGCACAGCGTATCCATGGCGGGGATCACGCTGCGCGCATCTTTCATGGCGTCTTTGATGGTGACGCCGTATTCCAGACAGTACATATTTCCGATGGTGGGGATAAAAGGCACCCGGTCCGGCGTGCCGAGGGCGACAGCGGTCTGCGTCCGCTGGCTGCGGACGGCGATGGGCGGCAGTGTATTCGATGACAGTTCCATAACAGATCCTCCTCTTTTTTCTTCAATTGATCTGTTATCAGGATAGCAGAGAGATGCCCATGCAGTAAAATTGTGTATTTCTATGGAATCATACGGGATCTGTATGGCAGGAAAACACCAGGATCAGACAGCGGGAAATCCGGGAGTCGCATGTACAGCAAAAAAAACAAGGTACAACCATTAGTTGTTGCGCGCGCAACGTGATACAGACAGCGGAATGGATTATAATAATAAAGCAATAGAAAACGTGCGTGAAAAAAGAAAGGAGACTGTCTTGGGATACGTATTAAACCGTGAAGAAACAGCCCGGCTGTTTCAGCTGCTGGGCGGACGGTACCGTCTGTACGCGCCGGTCAGAAAAGAAGGGGAAGGCAGATTTACAGCCACAGATGTGATCCGTTATGAGGATGTGGCACAGGCGGATGAAATTGAGTGGGATGTCCGGTCGGATTATTCCTTTAAGGAAATTCTGACGCCTCTTTCCGAGACGCTGTTTTATTTTACGGAAAATGAGGTGAAAGAAGCGGATACGGATGCGCGGGAAGTGCTGGTATTTCTGAGAAACTGTGATTTGTGCGGACTGCAGCGCTTAGATCAGATTTATCTGGGCAACGGAGAGCAGAAGGACTGGTTTTACAGGCGTCTGCGGGACAAGGTGAAATTTGTGCTGATGGGCTGTGCCGAAAGCTGCGCCGACGGCTTCTGTGTGGATATGAAGAGCAACCGGGCCGCGGACGGGTATGTGATGACCATGGATGCCGCCGGAACGGAGTTCCGGGTAACCGCAGAAGACGACAGCATCCGGGAACTGCTGGAAGAAGCCGGGGCGCGTCCGGCTGACGTGACGCCGGCAAGGGTCACAGAGAACCGGGTGCATGTAACTGTTCCGGAACAGGTGCCCAACAGCATCTATCAGTCCCCGATGTGGGAGGAATATTCTGTCCGCTGTATTAACTGCGGACGCTGCAACTTTGTCTGTCCGACCTGCACCTGCTTTACCATGCAGGATATCTTTTATACTGACAATGGAAAGGTGGGAGAACGCCGCAGAGTCAGCGCTTCCTGTATGGTGGACGGATACACCAATGTGGCCGGCGGCGGACAGTACCGGAGAAGCAACGGAGAGCGCATGCGCTTCAAGGTGCTGCATAAAGTCTATGATTTCCGCAGAAGGTTTGGCTATGATATGTGCGTGGGGTGCGGACGCTGCGATACCGTCTGTCCGGAGTATATCTCCTATTCCGCCTGCATTAACAAATTGAATCAGGCAGTCAGAGCAGAAGCAGGGAAGGAGGAGTGATCGTATGGCAGTAAGCAAAGAGAATGTGTATGTACCGTTTCCGTCGCGGATTCTGAAAGTGATTCCCCATACCGCGAAGGAATATACGTTTCGGATGGAGTTTCACGGTGCGGTGAAACCGGGTCAGTTTTTTGAGGTATCTGTTCCGAAATACGGGGAAGCCCCCATTTCTGTCAGTGGAATCGGCGACGGATTTGTGGACCTGACGATCCGGAAAGTAGGCCGGGTGACCGATGAAGTATTCGAACAGTATGAAGGACAGTCCCTGCTGCTGCGCGGCCCCTTTGGCAACGGCTTTGACACGGAGCGGTATGCGGAAGGAGAAGTGGTGGTTGTGGCCGGCGGCACCGGCGTTTCCCCGGTGCGCGGCGTGATCCAGGCGCTGGCGGAAAGCAGCGAGCCGAAAGACAAGCATGTGATCGTAGGCTTTAAAAGCCCGGATGATATGCTGTTTCGCAGTGATCTGAAGGACTGGGAGGAAAAACTTGACCTGTGGCTGACGGTGGACGGCGCTCCGAAAGGCTATGAGGGACGGATCGGTCTGGTGACGAAGTACATTCCGGATCTTCCGCTGCGGGATCCTTCCAGCGCCCAGGCAGTAGTGGTGGGACCGCCGCCGATGATGCGGTTTACCGTACAGGGACTGCTGGGAATCGGCTTTCAGGAAGAGAATATCTGGGTGTCCCAGGAACGGAAGATGTGCTGCGGCCTGGGCAAGTGCGGCCACTGCCGCATCGGTGAGAAGTATGTCTGTCTGGACGGACCGGTGTTCCGGTACACGGAAAGCAAGGAAATGCTGGATTAACGGAAGGAGCGTATCATGAGTCTTGATATCAATATGAAACAGCTGAAAAGAAATGCCTTTCGTCTCTCCAAAGTACGGGGAGAAACTGCTTCCCGTGTGCGGATTCCCGGCGGGCTGATCAGCGCGAAGAGCCTTGCGCGGATTACAGAGATTGCGGAAGAATACGGCAACGGTTCGGTGTTTGTCACGAACCGTCAGGGCGTGGAAATTCCGGGGATTCCCATGGAGTGCGTGGACGAGGTCAATCAGAAGCTGCAGGCAATCATAGAGGACACAAAAGTCAATCAGGAAGAGCGGGATAAGGGCTATCCGGCATCCGGCACCAGAAATATCGTGGCCTGTCCGGGCGCGCGTCTGTGTCCCTTCGGATGCTATGATACCACTGCTTTTGCGCAGAAGATGGATCAGGCCATATTTCCCAACCATCTGCATATGAAAGTGGCCTTTACCGGCTGTTCCAATGACTGTGCCAAAGTGCGGATGGATGACTTCGGTATTATCGGCATGACAGAGCCCCAGTATAACAGAGACCGCTGTGTCAGCTGTGAGCAGTGTGTCAAATACTGCAAAATCCGTTCGGTAGGCGCGCTGAAAATGGTAAACGGCAAAGTGGTCCGGGATGAGAATCTGTGCATCGGCTGCGGCGTGTGCGTGAATTACTGTCCTACCCGTGCCTGGACCAGAAGCAGGGAGAAGTATTTCCGTCTGGTGTTGCTGGGCAGAACCGGCAAGAAGAATCCGCGTCTGGCGGAGGACTTTATCAAATGGGCGGATGAGGACAGCATCCTGAAAATCGTGAAAAATGCCTATGCCTACGTAGAGGAATACATCGATCCGGAAGCGCTGGAAGGCAAGGAACATGTAGGGTATATTGTGGACCGCACCGGATTCGAAGAGTTTGTCTCCTGGATTATGAAAGATGTGGAACTGCCGGAAAAGGCGGAAGTGGCCAGCCGGATCTACTGGGGCGGCAAACGTTACGACCGCAGCAACAATCTGAAATAAAATTAAATAAAGCATTCGAAAAACACCGGATCCATGCCGGTTCTGCCAGTTCCTGGCAGGATCGGCATGGATCTTTTGCGTGTTTTTCCGATAGAGAAGACAGGAAGGAGCAGAAAGAAATACCAGTTGCCCGCCGGTTTATGGTATACTGAAAAAAATGTGGAAGCAGTTGAACAGAGTAAAGGATAGCAGGATGAATGATGATTACAGAACGTATGGAGAGAAAATAGCCTCCATGATTAATGCGTCCATTGCCAGCGGGGATTTCCGCGGTATGTCCCGGAAAGTGTCGGAACTGGCCCAGGACGCGGTGAACCGGGCAGGAGAAGAAATCCGCAGCCGTTTTCACAGGGAGCTTCCCGCTGCCTTCCATCGGTCTGTCGTAAATAAGGCGGCAGCTGTCGCGGGGACGGTGCTTTCGGCGGTGTTTGGCACAGCGTCTTTTGTGGTATTCCTGGTAATGCTGGCCCTGGCAGTCCACAGCGGCTGGCCGGTTTTTCTCGTATTTACGGTTCTGTTCGGGGCATTGACCGGCGGCCTGGCCTATGGGACCTTCCGGTTCCGTGAAAAATGGAATGCCTGGAACAACTGCAGGCCCTACGCGAATCTGGTGGGAGACCGTGGCAGTGTGGGACTGGAGGAACTGTCCAGAGGCAGAAATCTGCCCCTGGCAAAAGTCAGGAGGGAAATCCGCGGGATGCTTCGCTGCGGGATGATTCCCCAGGGACACCTGGAGGAAACCGTTTCGATGCTGTTTCTGACGGATCAGGCTTATGAGGAGTTTTCCCGCATGTCTTACGCCCGGCAGAAGCAGGCGGAAGAACAGAAAGAAATGGAAGAACAGCTGACAGAGGATGCCCGGCAGGTGCTGGCAGAAGGCAGCCGGCAGCTGACAGAAATCCGGGATCTCGCGAACCGGATGCAGGATCCCCGGATGAAGCAGGAGACCAATGATCTGGGGCAGCAGGTGGAACAGATTCTGGCACAGGCGCGCCGGAACCCGGCATCGATTTCCCGGCTGCGCCGGTTGATCGGTTATTATCTGCCGACTACGGTGAAAATGCTTCATGTATACGCGGATATCGAAGCCCGGGGGCTGGATACAGACAATGCGGAAGAGACAAAACGGGAAATCCGTGAAACCATGGGCACCATTCGTCAGGCATTTGACGCGCTGCTGCAGGATATGGTGCGGGATATGAGCTGGGACATTCAGTCGGATCTGTCCGCCATGAAGACCATGATGGAACAGGACGGCCTGACCGGGGAAACGCACAGATAGGAGGACAGAAAAATGTCAGAAGATTTTAAGGATTTCAGTATCACACCGGAACTGCGTTTTGATGAGGCAGCGGATGACGTGCCCCGTACCCGTCCGGAACAGGAGCAGAAACAGAAACAGGACATGCTGGACAGCAGTGTGCTGAGTCCGGAAGAACTGGCCCAGGCCGAGCAGTTTGCCGGTCAGATTGACCTTCACAATACCCGGGCGATTATGCAGCTCGGATCGGGAACCCAGAAAAAAATGGCGGATTTTTCCGAAAAAACCCTGGCAAATATCCGAACGAAGGATCTGGGGGAAACAGGACAGCTGATTACGGACCTGATGACCGAACTGAAGAATTTTGACGCCGGAGAGGAGAAGAAGGGCTTTCATCCCTTCCGGAAAAACGCGGCCCGCCTCAGCAGTCTGCGGGCGAAATACAATAAAGTTGAGACCAATGTAAACGCGATTGTGGATGTGCTGGAGCATCATCAGGTCACACTGCTTAAGGACATGGATCTGCTGGATCGCATGTACGATCTGAACCTGGCCTATTTTAAGGAATTATCCATGTATATCCTGGCAGGGAAAAAAGCGCTGGCCCGGACCAGGGACGGAGAGCTGAAGCAGCTGCAGCAGAAGGCGGAAGCCAGCGGACGGCAGGAAGATGCCCAGGCAGCCAGGGACTGCGCGGCGATGTGCGACCGCCTGGAAAAGAAGATTTATGATCTGGAGCTGACCCGTACGATTTCCATTCAGACCGCGCCGCAGCTGCGGCTGGTGCAGAATTCAGACTCGGTGATGGCGGAGAAGATCCAGTCAACCATTGTCAATACCATCCCTCTGTGGAAGAATCAGATGGTAATTGCCGTGGGCATCGAACATTCCGCCCAGGCGGCCCGCGCGCAGCGGGAAGTCACGGATATGACCAATGACCTGCTGAAGAAAAACGCGAAAGCGCTGCAGTCCGCGGCAGTGGACAGCGCCAAGGAATCGGAGCGGGGCATTGTAGACCTGGAGACTTTGCAGGAAACCAACCAGACACTGATCTCCACGCTGGACAGCGTGCTGCAGATCCAGAAGGAGGGGCGGGAAAAACGCCGCAGCGCAGAGATCGAACTGCAGCATCTGGAGGATGATCTGAAAAAGAAGCTGCTGGAACTGTCAGAAGAATCCCGGTAAACCGCTTAGTTCACCGCTTCCCGGATGACACCGGACAGGACCTCTGCAGATGCGGTAAGCTGTGCCTGTTCGGCTTCGCTCAGACGGATCGGCACATGGCCTTCGATTCCGTCTTTTCCCACAATGGCAGGCATGCTGAGCGCCACATCTCTCAGGCCGTATTCGCCATGCATCATTGCGGAGATCGGAAGAATGGACTTTTCATCCCGGACAATGGCCTCGCAGATTCTGCGGACTGCCATGGCAATGCCGTAATAGGTGGCGTGCTTCTTTTCGATGATTTCATAGGCGCTGTTTTTCACCGATTCTGCCAGCTGCTCCATGGCTTTCGTATGTTCGTGATGCCCGCGCATGGAGCAGAAGTCATCCAGCGGGATTCCGGAGACATTGGTGCTGCTCCAGGCAGCGATCTCGCTGTCGCCGTGCTCTCCAATGATGTAGGTGTGGACACTGCGGCTGTCGACGGACAGGTGTTCGCTGAGCAGGTATTTCAGACGGGCAGTATCGAGGACAGTACCGGAACCGATGACGCGCTGTTCCGGGAGACCGCTGTATTTTACGGCTGTGTAGGTCAGGATGTCCACCGGATTGGCGACGATCAGCAGGATGCCGGGGTAATTTCTTTTTTTGAATTCCGGCATAATATTCCGAAAGATCCCCACATTTTTCTTTACCAGATCCAGCCGGGTTTCACCGGGCTTCTGGCTGGCGCCCGCAGTTACGATGACGACTGCGGCATCCATGATATCGTCATAGGTTCCGGCGCTGATCTGCATCGGTTTCGTGAAGGGAATGCCGTGACTGATATCCAGCGCCTCTCCTTCCGCCTTGTCCGGATTCGCGTCAATCAGGACCATTTCGGAAAAAAGTCCGCTCTGCATCAGGGCAAATGCGGAAGCGGATCCGACGAAACCGCATCCTACGATAGCTGCTTTTCTTGAATTTATATTTTTCATTGTGCTGCCTCCTTTCAGATCTGACAGTTGTTTTTTTCTTTACAGCTGTAGTATAGCAGGCAGTTTTTGCAATGAATGTGGTTATAACCACGTTTCACCGAAGTATTAAAAAAGAAACAGGGAGACAGAGAAAAACGATGATGTGTGAACCAACCGTGAAATTATATGATACAGATCCCTACGGGGTGGAATTTTCCGCTGAAGTTAAGCGGATTACGGAGAAAAAAGACCGGATGTATGAGCTGATCCTGGATCAGACGCTGTTTTTCCCGGAAGAGGGCGGACAGACAGCAGATGGGGGCACCATTGCCGGATGGCCGGTGCTGGATGTGCAGATCGAGGGGGATGTGATCCGCCATATCATCCGGATCGAAGATCCGGCGCAGGTACCCGTGCCGGGAGATTCCGTAGATGGAAGGATTGCGTGGGAGGAGCGGTTTTCCAACATGCAGAACCACACCGGCGAGCACATCATCAGCGGCCTGATTCACCGGCAGTACGGCTATGAGAATATCGGATTTCATCTGAGTCAGAACACGGTGACGCTGGATATCAGCGGGTTTCTGGACCAGGAGCAGCTGGATGCCATTGAGCGGAAGGCCAATCAGGTAATCTGGAAAAATGTGCCGGTACATGGGCGGTATCCGTCTTCCGGAGAACTGGCGGCAATGGAGTATCGCAGCAAAAAGGAAATCGACGGACCGGTGCGCATCGTAACCATTGAAGGGGTGGACCGGTGTGCCTGCTGCGCGCCCCACGTAAGCCGCACGGGAGAAATCGGGGTCATCCGGATTCTCTCAGCCATGAAAATGTCCGACGGAATGCGTCTGACGATTCTCTGCGGGCAGCGCGCCTTCGCGGACCTGCAGCGCAAGACCCGGGTGCTGGAAGAAATCTCCCGTCTGACTTCCAGAAAGCAGGAGGAGGCGGCAGATGGTGTCCGGCAGCTTCTGGAAGAAAAGGCTGCCCAGCAGCAGAGGATTTACCGGCTGCAGACGGAACGGATGGAAGACAGCCTCCGGACCGTGCCGGAGCAGCAAAAGGACGTGTTTTTGTTCCTGCGGGATCTGGACAGCCAGATCCAGAGAGAAGGGGTGAACCGTCTGATGGAGGGGCACGGGGGATACTGCGGAATCTTCGTGGAAACCGACACAGACAGCTGGCGGTACATTATCGGGAGCAGCAGGGAAGACGCGCGGGTCTGCAGCCAGATCCTGAAAGAGCAGCTGGAGGGCAAAGGAGGCGGAAAACCTGCGATGGTACAGGGCTCTGTGACCGGAGATCCGGACCGGATCCGGGACGCACTGCTCCATTTGGAGGACAGCAGGTGTGAGTGAGATGATACAGATCAGACAGGAACAGGAGTCATTCGTGCTGGTGGCAGCGGCGCTGGAAGAGGAACAGGCGGCGTGGGATTCTCTGGAGGAACTTCAGGAACTGGCGGAAACCTCCGGCGCGGCGGTAGTCGGACAGGTTCTGCAGAATCGTTCCGCTTTTGATCCGGCCACTTATGTCGGATCCGGAAAAATCGAGGAAATCCACTCCCTGCTTCTGCAAACGGGAGCCACCGGCATTCTCTGTGATGACGAACTTTCACCGGCACAGATCGCGAATCTGAATGATCTTCTGCATACAAAAGTGATCGACCGCACGCTGGTGATTCTGGATATCTTCGCCCGGCGGGCATCTTCCGCAGAGGGAAAAGCCCAGGTGGAGCTGGCTCAGCAGCGCTATAACCTGACCCACCTGGCCGGACTGGGACGTTCCCTGTCCCGGCTGGGCGGGGGAATCGGCACCCGGGGACCGGGAGAGAAGAAGCTGGAGATGGACCGCCGCCGAATCCGCAGCAGGATCTCCCAGCTGAAAAGAGAAATCCGGGAAATCCAGCAGCACCGGCAGGTGACCAGAGAGAACCGGCAGCGCTCCAGCATCCGGCAGGCAGCGGTGGTGGGATATACCAATGCGGGCAAATCCACGCTTTTAAACTGCCTGACCGGCGCGGGCGTGCTGGAAGAGGACAGGCTTTTTGCCACACTGGATCCCACCACCCGTCTGCTTCAGTTAGAAGGCGGACAGGAGATCCTTCTGACCGATACCGTAGGGTTTATCTCCAAACTGCCCCATCACCTGATCGAGGCGTTTCGCTCCACCCTGGAGGAAGCGAAATACGCGGATTACATCATTCATGTGGTGGATGCCTCCAGTCCGCAGATGGAAGAGCACATCCGGGTGGTTTATGAGACCCTGGAGCAGCTGGGGATCGGCCGCCACAGAATCATTACCCTGCTGAACAAAATGGATCTGGTGGAGGGTCCCCTGTATTACCGGGATCCCCACGCGGTAAAGACGATTCGGACTTCCCTGCGAAAGGGGGAGGGCACAGAACTTGTGAAACAGGCCCTGACGGAACTGCTGCTGGAAGAGTCGGTCTATCTGGAGCATTGCTTTCCCTATGCATCGGCCGGTAGCATTCAGCTGATTCGGAAATACGGAAACCTGCTTGCGGAAGAGTATACCCCGGAAGGCATACGGGTCCGGGCATACGTACCCCGGGAAATCTACCGGAAAGTGAAGCCCTGACGGAGACTCCTTCGAAAACAGCCGATAATCTGCGGAAGAACACTCAATTCCCTACAAAAAGTTGTGCTTTTCTATTTTTGGTGTCAGAGAAAATGATGTTCGTTCTTGACCATATTGCGCGGAAATAGGAAAAATGTTATGTTACATAGGAAGCAAAACCTTGGTCTGACAGAGCAGAAACGGGAGGCAGCAAGATGAACAAAAGGCAGACAGAAGAGGCGCTCCGCAGAACCCAGGAAATCCTGCAGAAGTTCTACCAGAAAGATCTCGGCCCTGTATTTTCTTACTGTTCGATCGATGTTACCTGGATCGGTTCCCGCAGGGATCAGCGCAGGGATCAGTTTGAAATAGGAATGCGGGCCTTCCGGGACAGTGTGGAAAGATATTCCCGGCAGATTACGGCGGCCCACATGACCAACCAGGAGTTTCTGATTGCGCAGAACAGCGGCAAAACATGTACCGTCATCGGCAGATATCAGATGCTCAGCGATGAAAACGAGGAAGAGATCGCCATCGGTTCCCGCAGGTGTGTCATGGTCTGGGAACTGATTAACAATCTGCTGAAAGTAAAACATCTGTGCATTTCCAGCCCGCTGGATGAGTGGGAGTCCTGTGACAGAGAGAACCGGGACGCCATGCTGGGCGCAGCTGCCAAAGAATACGCGGAGCGGCGTGCCGGCAGAATGTCTTCGGATGTGCGGATCGTATTTACCGATAAGGACGGGGTGGTGCATTTTCTGCATCCCAATGAGGTCCTGTATTTTATGGCAGACCGCAAGCATACGGTTGTGCATACGGTGGACGGCGATCTTTCCGCCAGGGACAATCTGGCGGTGTTTCGTCAGAGCGTGGGCGAGTCCCGTCCGTTTCTGCAGATTCACAGAGGATATATTATTAATGTAAACTTTATCTCACAGATTCGCCCCTATCAGGTGATTATGCAGGATGACAGCCTGGTGCCGATTCCGCTGAAACGATACACCGAGACAAAACGGCGGATCCGTGATATGTTTGAATAAAGTAAGCAGCCCCTTTTTCTGACGGCAGTTCCGGGATGTTGTATTTCCCCCACAGCATCCCGCGGGCTGCCTTTTTTCAGCAAAAAAATCCGTATCGACCAGTCAGCGGCCGATACGGATTTCGTGATTCAGGCTTTGGCGTCTGTCCTTGCGACATGCATCACAAGATCAATGACTTTGTTGGAATAGCCCCATTCATTATCATACCATGCGATCAGTTTTACAAAAGTATCGTCCAGCATGATTCCGGCTTTCTCATCGAAGATACAGGTGTTGTAATTGCCCCGCAGGTCGGCGGAAACAATTTCATCGTTGTTATATTCGATGATGCCTTTCATGGTGGTTTCGGAAGCTTTGCGGACTGCGTCGCAGATGGCTTCGTAGGTAGCCGGGGTCTTTAATTCTGCTGTCAGATCCACGACAGAGACATCGTTGCTGGGCACCCGGAAGCTCATGCCGGTCATCTTGCCGTTCAGTTCCGGAATTACTTTGCCCACTGCCTTGGCTGCGCCGGTGGTGGACGGAATGATGTTGTTGAATACGGAACGTCCGGTTCTCCAGTCACGGCCGCCGTTGGAATCCACAGGCTTCTGCTTGGATGTGGAAGCGTGGATGGTGGACATCAGCGCCTTTTCGATGCCGAAGGTATCATGGATGACTTTCGTCAGCGGTGCAAGACAGTTGGTGGTGCAGCTTGCGTTGGAGACAATAGTCATAGTAGCCGGATCGTAGTCGTTGTGGTTTACGCCCATGACGAACGTTGGGATACCGTCACTTTTGGCGGGGGCTGTCAGGATGACTCTTTTGGCTCCGCCGTTGAAATGTTTGGAAGCTGCTTCTTTGGTAAGGAATTTTCCGGTGGACTCAATGACGTATTCCGCACCGCAGCCGGCCCAGTCGATATCTGCCGGATCATCTTCACTGAAGACCCGGATGTCTTTTCCGTTGATCCGGATACCGGTATCGGTAGCTTCTACGTCACCCTGGAAACGGCCGAATACAGAATCGTATTCTACCTGATATGCCATTCTCTTAAAGTCTGCGTTGTGAATGTTGATGCCGCAGATCTCAATATCTGCTGTATCGCTTCGCTCCTCCAGGCTGCGAAGAATCACCCGCGCAATCCGGCCAAATCCATTGATGCCTACTTTAATCGTTCCCATTGGTAAAAACCTCCTTTAAATTTGTGCCATCGGATGGCACGTTTTACCTGATTAGAGAAAAAAATCCCATCTCCAGCATGTATCATACCATTCTTTTTCATATTTTTCAGCGATTATACTAAAAAATACATAATTCTGTTGAAAAAAATTGTAAACTTTGTTAAAAAGTTATCAAAAATGGCAAAAAGGGGAGTTTTATACAACGGGCAGAGGTGCGGGAGATCAGTCCTGTCTGCTCAGCCGGATATATTCCAGGGCGCTTTCCTGATTCTCCTGAATTTCCCGGGCGGTCAGAGGGCGGATGATTTTTGCCGGGAAACCCATGACCAGTGAATTGTCCGGAATCACGGTATGCTGGGTCACCAGCGCCCCTGCGCCGATCAGACAGTTTTTGCCGATGACCGCGCCGTTTAACAGGATGCTGCCCATGCCTACCAGGGTGTTGTCACCGATCCGGCAGCCATGGAGGACGGCTCCGTGTCCTACTGTGACATGGTCCCCAAGCACCACCGGCGCGCCTGCGTCCACATGGATCACACAGCAGTCCTGAATGTTGGTGCCCCGGCCGATGGTAATGGTATCGTCTTCTGCGCGGAGCACGGCGTTGTACCAGATGCTGCTGTCCGCACCGATGGTGACCCGGCCTTTCACGATACTGCCTTCTTTCAGAATTACGGATGGATCAATCACTGGCATAGTTTATCCTCACTTTCTGTTTGTATCCCGTCCTGCGGTATTGCTGCAATTCCAGTCGGATCCGATGACGGAGGTCTGGCAATGCATTTCTATTATGAAACAGCAGAAGCAGAAAGAAAACCCCGTTTTTCTGAAAACGGAGCGCAGCGGGATCGGATAAAACGGTGCGGATGCGTTATTTCGCGCCATGGACATCATGCGGAAAGAGGTGTATGCTTAGGGAGAAAAATACAGGATCTGCGCAACCTGATAGCCGGATGCTGTATTTTAAGAGATTAAAAATAAAAAGGGAGGAAATCGATAATGGAAAGAAGATTTGGGAAAATCAGAAAGGCAGGAATCGTGTTCCTCTGTGCGGGAGTAGTGGTGGCAGCCGGAGTGCCGGTATCCACTGTGCATGCGCAGGAAGCGGCCGCAGGACAGAAGATGGCGGTTACACGCGCCGCATCCGGGAAAACAGCAAGAACCCTGACACCGAAAAAGCAGTACCTGGTGCCGAAAATGACATGCACACTGAAACTGTCCGGTGTGAAGGCCGCAAAAGTAAAATGGAGTTCTTCCAGCAAAAAAGTGGCTACAGTCAGCAAAAAAGGAAAAGTAAAAGCTCTGCGGTATGGCAGGGCGACCATCTGGGCAAAATACAAAGGGAAAACCTACAAAGCCCAGATCATCGTAGTAAGCAAGAAAAAGGCCACAGATATATTTGCGAAAGAAGTGGGAAAAGCGATTAAAAAACAGTATCCCAATGATCTGGACCGGCTGCTGGTGGCTTCTGATTTTGTAGTTTCCAGCTTTTCCTATGGGAATTACTACACGGCGGAAGATTTGTTTGTCCATGGAAAGGGAACCTGCGCGGCAGGCGCCAAGATGGTGGAAAAAATTGTAAAATCTATGGGGTATCCGGCGAAAACACGCTTCGCAGCCAAAGATAAGAAGAGCAGGTATCCTTCCAATGTCATCTTTGCTTCCCAGCATTACAATGTGCAGGTGAACGTAAAGGGAAAAACCTATTACATTGACGGAACTCCGGGTTCCGGCGCCGTGTATCTGTCCACTTCAAAGAAACCGCTGTTTTGTATGGTCATGGGATATGTGACGATGGATGAAATCCATAAATAATTGACATTTCTCCGGTATTCTGCTAAAGTGGACTGACAACAGCATACCGATGAACGAGGGAGTAGTTTAAATATACGGTCAACAATCCCGGCCTGCGTGCCTGGCGGTATATACCATTTTGATTTTGTTATGGTTATGAGACTTTTTCATACAGGATTCCAAGCGAATGCGATGGATTTTTGTATGGAAGAGTCTCATTTTTTTTGAACGGTCTGCCCGCTGATCGGTACAATCAAGCAAAATGGCGAGGAGAAATGTATGAAACGATACGAACAGATGGAACAGGACCGGGTGCTGGAAGACCTGGCGTCCACACGGAACGGACTGTCTCCGGAGGAGGCCGGGCGGCGCCTGAAACAATACGGACGAAATGCCCTGCAGGAGGGGAAAAGGCAGAGCCTGCTGCAGGTCTTCGCGTCCCAGTTCAAAGACCTCCTGGTAGTGATCCTGATTGTGGCGGCCGTGATCTCCATGCTGTCAGGCAGTGTGGAAAGCACCGTGGTGATTTTTGCCGTACTGGTGCTGAACGCAGTCCTGGGAACGGTGCAGCACAGGAAGGCGGAGCAGTCCCTGGAGAGCCTGAAATCCCTGTCGTCGCCGAGCGCCAGGGTGCTGCGGGACGGACAGGTGGTCAGCATAGATTCCGCGGAGGTGGTGCCGGGGGATATCCTGCTGGCAGAGGCCGGAGACCTGATTGTGGCGGACGGCCGCATCCTGGAAAGCCATTCCCTGCAGGTCAATGAAAGCTCGCTGACCGGCGAGTCCACCAATGTGGAAAAGACGGACGAAATCCTTGCCGGGGATCTGCCGCTGGCAGACCGCAGAAACATGGTGTATTCCAGCGCGCTGGTTACCTACGGGCGGGCAGTCATCGTGGTAACGGCGACAGGAATGGATACGGAAATCGGCAGAATTGCTGAACTGATGAACGCCACCAAAGAGAAAAAGACCCCGCTGCAGGAAAGCCTGGATCAGTTCAGCAGCCGCCTGGCGGTATTGATTATGGTGATCTGCGCGGTGGTATTTGTCCTGGGATTTTTCCGCAGCCATCTGTCCCTGGTGGATTCTTTGCTCTTTGCAGTGGCGCTTGCAGTGGCGGCCATTCCGGAAGCCCTGGGTTCCATTGTGACGATTGTCCAGGCCATGGGTACGCAGAAAATGGCACGGGAGCATGCCATTATCAAAGAACTGAAGGCCGTCGAGAGTCTGGGATGCGTTTCTGTGATCTGTTCGGATAAAACCGGAACCCTGACCCAGAACCGTATGACCGTGCAGGAAGTATATACCGATGGAGGCATCCGGGATTTCCATGCGCTTGACCTTCAGGCAGAACCGGACCGCAGACTGCTCTATGACGCCGTGCTGGCCAACGATTCTTCCTATCGAGACGGGGAAGGGATCGGGGATCCCACTGAATATTGTCTCCTGCAGATGGCGGAAGCGATGGGCGTATCTCATGAAGAAATCCGCGGCGCCCATGAGCGCCTGTCGGAGCTCCCGTTTGATTCCGACCGCAAGCTGATGTCAGCGGAATACTGCATGGACGGCAGATATCTCCTGTTTACCAAAGGGGCGCTGGATGTTCTTCTGGAGCGCACGGAGCATATCATGACGGCCCGGGGAACGGTTCCTTTTGACGCGGAAAAACGGAAAGCAGTCCAGGAGGCCAACCGGCATTTTTCGGAAAACGGACTCCGGGTGCTGGCGTTTGCCTGCAGAGAACTGCCGGAGCAGACAGAACTGACCGTGGAAGAGGAGTACGGATATACGTTTCTGGGCTTAATATCCATGATGGATCCGCCCCGGGAGGAATCTGTGACGGCAGTGGCAGAAGCCAAGCGCGCGGGAATCCGTCCGGTGATGATCACCGGAGATCACAAAGTCACGGCCGCGGCCATCGCGAAGCAGATCGGGATATTTGAAGAGGGCGATCTTGCCGTGACCGGTATGGAACTGGATGCCATGTCGGAGGAAGAACTGGACCAGAAGGTGGAGGAAATATCCGTCTATGCCCGGGTGTCGCCGGAAAACAAGATCCGGATTGTGGAAGCCTGGCAGAAACGGGGACACATTACAGCGATGACCG
Source organism: Clostridium sp. SY8519 (assembly GCF_000270305.1). Taxonomy (NCBI): domain Bacteria; kingdom Bacillati; phylum Bacillota; class Clostridia; order Eubacteriales; family Clostridiaceae; genus Clostridium; species Clostridium sp. SY8519. The sequence goes on from NC_015737.1 coordinate 2,111,422, forward strand.
GCGACGGAGTCAATGACGCCCCCGCGCTGAAAAAGGCGGATATCGGCGTAGCCATGGGGATTACCGGCACGGAAGTATCAAAAGACGCGGCCGCCATGATTCTGACGGATGACAATTTCGCCACGATCATCAAGGCGGTAGCCAACGGCAGGAATGTATTCCGGAATATTAAAAATGCCATCGAATTTCTGCTGTCCGGAAACATGGCGGGAATCCTGGCCGTATTATACGCGTCCATTGCCGCTTTGCCGGTACCCTTCGCAGCGGTGCATCTGCTGTTTATCAATCTGCTGACGGATTCTCTGCCTGCCCTGGCCATCGGGATGGAACCGCCGAAGAAAGACCTGCTTTCCGATCCGCCCAGAGATCCGCAGGAAGGTATTTTAACCAGGAGATTTGTCCGGGATATGGTATTTCACGGCCTGCTGATTGCCGTGGCTTCCATGACAGCGTTTTATCTGGGCGATCCCGTCGGACACCATGGCGCCGCCATGACGATGGCGTTTTCCACCCTGACCCTTGCGCGGCTGTTCCACGGATTTAACTGCCGTGACCGGCATTCCATCTTCCGCATCGGGTTCCGCAGCAACCCCTATTCCCTCGGAGCCTTCGGCCTGGGTCTGGTTTTACTGAACCTGGTATTGTTTGTGCCGTTTCTGCAGCCCTGGTTCAGTGTCAGCCGGCTGACCGGCTTCCAGTACGGGATGATTTATCTGCTGGCATTTCTGCCGACGGCGGTGATCCAGTGCATCAAAGTGATCCGGGAGCACAGGGAAAAAGACTGACCGGCGCGTGCCGGCGTTCCCGGAATGGATGCCCGGATCCGGGAACGCTTGTGCTGCCGGAAAAATTGCTATAGAATAGAGAAGTTCAAAGCAGTGATCCGGCGTCTGTCAGCAGAGGATGCGGCAGAAACGCCATGAGAATACGGGAGATTTCATCATGAAAACAAAAGTGTATATTGACGGGCAGAGCGGAACCACCGGTCTGCAGATCTATGACAGAATCGGCGCACGGGAGGATCTGGAGCTGCTCCGCATTAAGGAAGAACTGCGTCATGATACGGAAGAACGCAGAAAATACCTGAATGCAGCGGATATTGTATTTCTCTGCCTGCCGGATGCGGGAGCCAGAGAGGCAGTGGCGCTGATTGAGAATCCGGAGGTGCGGGTGATTGACGCGTCCACCGCACACCGCACGGCGGAAGGGTGGACCTACGGCTACCCGGAGCTGTCACCGGAACAGCGGCAGGCGATCGCCGGCAGCAAACGAGTGGCCAATCCCGGCTGCCACGCCACCGGCCTGATTTCTTCTGCGGCGCCGCTGGTGCGCATGGGAATCCTGCCGGAGGATTATCCCCTGACCTGTTATTCCCTGACCGGTTATTCCGGCGGCGGGAAAAAGATGATCGCGTCCTATGAAAGCGCGGACAAGGCAGAGGCGCTGTATGCCCCCGGAATCTACGGACTGTCCCTGCGCCACAAGCATATTCCGGAAATGCAGAAGGTGACAGGTCTGAAATTTCCGCCGGTTTTCATGCCGGTAGTGGATGATTATTACAAAGGGATGGCAACCACCATTATGCTTCAGAACCGTCTCCTGCCCGGAAAGCCTTCCGCCCGGGAGATCAGCGAACGCCTGGCGGAATATTACGCCGGCGAACGGTTTGTTTCGGTGATGCCTTTTGGGGAAAGTGACAGTACGCTGTATGCCAATGCCCTGGCGGGCACCAATCGGCTGGTCCTGACCGTATGCGGCCATGAGGATCAGACGTCCGTTACCGCGCTGTTTGACAATCTTGGAAAAGGCGCCTCCGGCGCGGCGGTTCAGAATATGAATATTATGCTTGGGCTGGATGAGGCGGTCGGTCTGCAACACGGAACGAATACCTCCCGGGAGGAGAAAAAAGACTGCGCATGCGGAAAAATACAGGCATGACGCGGTCTTTTTTTGAAAAAGGAAAACCGGCGGTTGCGGGAAAGATAACCTACGAAAACGCAGGGTAATATAACCCAGTAATTGTGTAGATGAAAAGACTGGCGGATTCGGCGGTTTCTTGATATAATAAGTAATATTTTGGGCTGCAAAGCGCATAGAATTCCACAGAAAAGGAGCAGGGCCGGAAGGCCCGGAACAGGTGTATGCAGAAACAGAACCAGGAAGAACTGTATAAGTACAAGCGGCGTCTGGCCGCGCAGATCATGGATTATGTCCGGGACCAGCTGATCGTGGCCCTGCCCTTTTTTCACAGGGCGATTCTGAAAATGCCCGTGGAATTTTATGGAATCCGGGATGACGGGGCAGGCAATCAGCTTCCGGCGGGCATGGGTACGGACGGAGTTTCCGCGTTCGTCCATCAGGACCGGGCGCTGGAGCTGTTCCGGCAGGAGAAGGAGCGGCTGCCCAGAATCTATCTGCACATGCTGCTGCACTGTATTTACAGCCATCCCTTTTCCTATGAGCAGATGCGGAAGGAATACTGGGATTTTGCGGCGGATGCCGCGGTGGAACATACGATTCTTGAGATGCGCCGCCAGGAATTCACCCTGCAGGAGGATGAACTGCGCCGCAGAAAAATCGAGGCGCTGAAGCAGCGCGCAGGCAGTATGACAGCAGAGAATGTGTACCATTATCTGTATACACATCCGGAAGAAGCGGAGGAACTTCTGCGGGACAGCAGCCTGTTTTGTCAGGACATTCATCAGTTCTGGATTCCGGACAGCACTGCTGCGCACAGACGGAAGTATGAGAAGAATCCCCATCCCGGCATAAACAAAATCAGTCAGGACTGGAAAAAGCTGGGACAGAGCGTCAAGCTGGACATTCAGGTGTTTGAAAAAAACCAGGGACTGGCCCCGGGATCTTTATCGGAAAATCTGCAGGAAGTGGTGCGGGACCGGTACAATTACGAGGAATTTCTGAGGAAATTCGCGGTTACCAATGAAGAGATTCATATCAACCATGAGGAATTTGACTATATTTATTATACCTACGGAATGGAGCGGTACGGCAATATGCCGCTGATCGAACCGCTGGAATACCGGGAAACCAAGAAAGTGCACGATTTTGTCATTGCCATTGACACATCCGGGTCCTGCCAGGGATCTACCGTACGCAACTTTCTGTCCCGGACCTATTCCATTTTGAAAAGCACCCGGAGCTTTTTCCATGAGGTAAATATCCATGTGATTCAGTGCGACGCGAAAGTACAGTCCGATGTGAAGCTTACCAGCGACGAGGAGTTTGAAGCTTATATGAAAGAAATCCGGATTTCCGGATTCGGCGGCACGGATTTCCGTCCGGTGTTTCAGCATGTGGATCAGATGATCCGCGAAGGGGAATTTACCGACTTGCGGGGGCTGATTTATTTTACGGACGGCATGGGAACGTTTCCCGAACGGATGCCGTCCTATCAGACAGCATTTGTCTTTGTCAGCGATTGGAACAAAATACCGAAGATCCCTGCCTGGGCCATAAAGCTGGTGCTCAGGGATGAGGATTTTCAGGAGGATGACTGGAAAAAAGGAGTATTGCAGGAGTGAATATAAAAGAAGCGAAAAATCAGATTGAACAGGCGGTAAAGATCTATCTGACGAAAGATGAGTACGGAAATTACAGGATTCCGCTGGAAAAACAGCGGCCGGTGTTTCTGGTCGGCGCGCCGGGCATCGGCAAAACGGCAATCATGGAACAGATTGCCAGAAAGCTGGATATTGCCCTGGTATCCTATTCCATGACCCATCATACGAGACAGAGTGCCATCGGTCTGCCGTTTATCGTACACAAATCCTATGGCGGCGAAGAATTTGATGTCTCCATGTATACCATGAGTGAAATCATAGCTTCTGTCTATGAAAGCATGGAAAAGAGCGGGAAAAAAGAGGGGATTCTTTTCCTGGACGAGATCAACTGTGTTTCGGAGACTCTGGGACCCTCCATGCTGCAGTTCCTGCAGTACAAGACCTTCGGCAACCATGCGGTACCCCGGGGCTGGGTTGTGGTAACTGCCGGGAATCCGCCGGAATTTAACCGCTCGGTGCGCGAATTCGATGTAGTGACCCTGGATCGTCTGAAAGTCCTGGAAGTGGAGCCGGATTATGACGAATGGAAGATCTATGCGCAGCAGAACAGTCTGCACAAGGCGATTCTCACCTATCTGGATATTAAGAAGGAAGACTTCTATGAGATTGAAAATACGGTGGACGGGAAGAACTATGTGACGGCCCGGGGCTGGGAGGATCTGTCCCAGGCGATCACTCTCTACGAGGAAAACGGTTTTCCTGTGGATGAGACCCTGGTGAGCCAGTATATTCACAACAAGCGGATCACCGGCGAGTTTTCCGCCTATTATGAACTGTATAACAAATACCGCACCGACTATCAGATCCAGGATATTCTCACCGGGACTGCCAGCGCCATGGTACAGAAACGCGCCCAAAAAGCTTCTTTTGATGAACGGATCTCCATTATGGGACTGCTCCTGGAAGCCCTGCTTCCGCAGATCAAGGCCAATATTGCGGAAGAAGAAGATCTCAAGCTGCTGCTGCCCCGGCTGCGGTCTATGAAAGAAAAACTGTCTGCCGCGGATCAGGGAACAAAACGGGGCTTTGTGACGGATGCGCTGGACGCCCTGAACGAAGAGCTGGCGGCCGAGATGCAGACCGGGGAAGCCGGAAGCGGACTGACGGAAGAGCAGCGCAGAAGCTATCAGTACCGGATGGCATTCGCCGCAGCCGTCAGCCGGCAGATCCGTCTGGAAAACCCTGCGGAAGAGACAGGAGCGTTCCAGATCCTGTCCGGACAGTACGCAAAACGGGTGGAGGCCATGCAGAAGGAATCCGCCCTGATTTCCGCCAAGCTGTCCGAACTGTTCCGGTTTGTGGAGCAGACCTTCGGAGACGGCAACGAGATGCTGATCCTGGTGACAGAACTGACGGTAAATTACAGCAGCGCGAAATTTATTGCGGAACACGGCTGCGACGCATATTACAGATACAATAAGAAGTTTCTGCTCTATGAACGCAACCGGGAGCTGATGGACGAGCTGAATGCGCTGGCAGAACGGGAGAAATCCGGAGAGGATCTGATGATCTGATATGAATGACCAGTTTGAATATGAGAAGACGGACCGCGGCATCCGGCTGACAAAATATATCGGAAACGCGGCAGAAGTGGCGCTGCCCACGGAAATAGACGGCGAACCGGTGACAATTCTCGGAAGCCACGCGTTTTTTGAAAACGGGATGGATATCCGCAGGATTCTGGTCCCGGGCACTGTGAAAGTGATCGAAGCGTATGCCTGCGAATTCTGCCTTGGGCTTCGGGAACTCCGCTTAGCGGAGGGTGTGGAGGAACTGCACCAGGGCTTTCTGGTGGTGAGCCAGCAGCAGGAGCTGTATATTCCCTCTACGGTACGCCTGATTGAGGCGCCGGATGAGCTGGGTACCGCCCTGCGGATTTCCCCGAAGAACCCCTGGTACCATACGGACGGATATGCCCTGTACCGCCGGACGGAAGACGGCGGGCTGGCCCTGGAAGCGGTGCGAAACGGGGCGCAGCGGCAGGAATATGAGATTCCGGAGGGCGTGACACAGATCAGGGCCCATGCCTTTGACAGCCAGACGGCGCTGCGCCGTCTGACCATTCCTTCCACGATGCGGGAGATGGCAGAAGGGGTTCTGGTGGATTTCCGGAATCCCTTCAACGAAGAAAGCGGCATAACGGAACTGATCCTTTCCCCGGACAACACCAGTTATTTTATGGAAGAAAGCGGTCTGTACCGGCATCTGCCGGAGGGCGGTCTGGAGCTGATCCGTTATTTCGGCGACCAGCAGGACGTCATACCGGCGCCGGAAATCCGGGTGATCGGACGGGGTGCCTTTGCCAAATCCAGGATCCGCAGGATTACTATTCCGTCCACCATAGAAAAAATATACGGGGAAGCTTTTGCGGACTGTCCGCTGGAAACCGTATTTTTTCAGGCGGCGGAAATGGAGATTTTCTTCCCCAGCATTCACCCCTATCTGCTGAAAAACGCGCTGAAAGGGTTTGGCGCAAACGGAAAATTATATGATTTTTCCTTCTATGACCGGGTGCTGGAGGATCCTTCCCTGAACCCGGAAAAAGTCCGTATGATTCTCTGCCGGCTGAAATATCCGGAAAATCTGCCGGAAACAGTCAGGGAGACCTATATCGAAAACCTTTCCGAACATGTGGAGCAGATTGCTGCCAGACAGGCGGAGAAAAAGGACCTGGACGGATTAAAGCAGATGGCGGAGCAGGGTTTTTTCACCGCGGCCAATGTGGACCGTGTTATAGAGATCCTGAACCGGGCGCACTGGCAGGAAGGGCTGACAGCCGTTATGAACTACAAAAATGATACCATTGGAAATCAGGCGTTTGATTTTTCCCTGTAGCAAAAGATGAGGAGACAGGATATGAATGACATTCACGCGAAACAGGAAGCACTGAAGGCATATTTGAAAGAACTGGGCAGTGTGGCGGTGGCATTTTCCAGCGGGGTGGATTCCACCTATCTGCTGAAAATAGCCAAGGAAACACTGGGCGATCAGGTGATTGCAGTCACTGCCCGTTCCTGCTCGTTCCCAAGACGGGAACTGCTGGAGGCAGAGGCGTTCTGTGAGAAGGAGGGGATCCGCCATTTTATCGTGGATTCCGAAGAACTGGAAATCGAAGGATTTGCCCAGAATCCGGCAAACCGCTGCTATCTGTGCAAGCATGAACTGTTTGAGGAGATCCGTCAGATCGCCCGGGAACAGGGAATGCAGTATGTGGCAGAGGGATCCAATATGGATGACAACGGGGACTACCGGCCCGGCCTGCAGGCAGTGGCGGAACTGGAAATCAAGAGCCCGCTGCGCCATGCGGAATTATACAAAGAAGAGATTCGCGCGCTTTCGAAGGAACTGGAGCTGTCCACCTGGAACAAACAGTCCTTTGCCTGCCTGTCCTCCCGCTTCGTATATGGGGAGACGATTACCGAGGAGAAGCTGGGCATGGTGGACCGGGCGGAACAGCTGCTGCTGGATCTGGGATTTCATCAGATCCGGGTGCGGATTCACGGGACAATTGCCCGGATCGAAATCGATCCTTCGGAATTTCCGAAGCTGATTCAGGAGGAAACCCGCAGGCTTGTGACCGAACAGCTGAAATCTTTCGGCTTTACTTATGTCACAATGGATCTGAACGGTTATCGGACCGGAAGTATGAATGAGACACTGACTGACCAGAAGCCGGAGGCCTGATCAGCCGCAGAACAGAACAGGAGAACAGCCATGCTGGAACAAGAGATGCGTCAGATGGTGGAAGCCGACTTTGACGCCCACCGCGCAAGCGGAGAACGACAGAACTATTATTTAAACCACTGCTCTTTTAACCGGGGCGGGGAGACACTGGAGGCAGTCTATCTGCCGAAACTGTTTGATCAGAAAACAAAAAAGAAATTTGAATGGATTGTAGAGACCACCTACGGGATTTTTGAAAAAATCATTCTCCATTATATTGAGGATGCAGACTACCGGAAAGGGTTCGGATTTCCCAGGGAAATCGAAGAGCTGATCTGCGTGCCGAATCTGTACAGGAGTTATCTGCCCCAGGCCAGATTTGATATTTTTTATCATGAAGCAGATGAATCCTTTGGGTTCTGTGAAATCAACGCCGACGGGGCAGGAGCCATGAACCGCCAGCTGGAACTGCAGAATTCCTTAAAGGAAAATCTTCTGTACCGGCAGCTTTCGGACAAGTACCAGTTTGAAATGTATGATCCGATTGATCAGTGCATCCATGCGCTGCTGGATCTCTATGATACCTATGAGAAAAAGATCGACCATCCGAATATCGCGGTGCTGGATTTCCTGTATGAAGGCTCTTCCCTGGCGGAGTTTGAAATTTTTGCGGAGCGTTTCCGCAGCATGGGCTATCAGGCCCAGGTCTGCGACGTGACCAAAGTCCGTTACCATGACGGCGCCCTCTACGCGCCGGACGGCATGCGGATCGATCTGGTGTACCGGCGCGCGGTGACGACGGACCTGATCAGCCATCTGGATGAAGTGCAGGACTTCCTTCAGGCCATCCGCAGCCAGGCTGTCTGTGTCATGGGATCCATCTGTACGCAGGTGGTGCATAACAAGAGCCTGAGCGTGATGCTGCACCGGCCGGAAACCCTGGAGCTGCTGACGCCGGAAGAACAGGCATTTGTGAAGGAACATTTTCCCTATACGGCACGCCTGACAGAAGCGGAGCGGTCCCGGTATGAAGCGGATAAAGACCGCTGGATCATCAAACCGGAAGACAGCTATATGTGTGACGGGGTCTATCTGGGAACGGATGTGGAGCAGGAGGAATGGAACCGCCTGCTGCAGGAGTGCGCCGGAAAACCCTATATCATTCAGGAGCTGTATCCTTATGAGCGGACGGACAATATTGATTTTGCCGCGGAACATCCCAGGTTCGAACAGTATGTAAACATGGAAGGCCTCTATGTGTTCGGCGGGCATCTGGGCGGTGTTTTCCATCGGCAGGCAGTGGGAAATGCCATTATCAGCGAAGTCAATGAGCGTTCCCTGCCGACACTGTTCCTTGCTCCTTGACACGGGAGAAAAATATTAGTATTATTTTGCTATAACAGTTTCATGTGGTAAAGGACTAAATTACCACAAAAAGAAAACAGGAGAGAGGACACAGGAAATGAAGAAAAGAATCATTACCATTGCGTTAACAGCGGCTATGGCAGCCGGTCTGGCAGCCTGCGGCAGCAGCGGCACAGGCAGTTCTTCCACAGGCGGATCCGCGGGGGCTGAGGGTTCCGCGAAAGCGGAGACCACCGGCAAACATTACACCATCGGAATTGACCAGTCCCTGGAGCACCAGTCTCTGGACAAGGCCACCAAGGGGTTTGAAGCAGCGGTCAACAAGAAATTCGGCAAAGACAATGTTACCATTGACCTGCAGAATGCCCAGAATGAAGCGGCTAACAACGCCACCATCTGCAACGGATTTGTATCCAGCAAGGTGGACCTGATTCTGGCCAACGCCACACCGGCGCTGCAGGCAGCATCTCAGGCCACTGCGGATATTCCGGTACTCGGCACATCCGTTACCGATTACGGCGAGGCACTGGGCATCGATGATTTCAGCGGCAAGACCGGCACCAATGTATCCGGCACTTCCGATCTGGCACCCATCGACCAGCAGGAGCACATCTTCAAGGAACTGCTTCCGGATGCCAAAAACATCGCGATTCTGTACTGCTCCGCAGAGCCGAACTCCATCGTACAGGCCAAGAGCTTTGAAAAATATGCCAAAAAAGACGGATTCCAGGTAAAAGTATACACAGCGGCAGATTCCAACGAGATCCAGTCCGTTACCACCAAGGCATGCCAGGAGTGTGACGCGCTTTATATCCCGACAGACAATACCTTTGCGGCAGCTATTGAGACAGTGAAAAATGTAGTGAAGCCGGCAAAGAAACCTCTGGTAACCGGATGGGGAGATGTGGATGCAGGCATCGCGGCAGTGTCCATTGATTATTACGAACTGGGATACCAGACCGGCGAAATGGCCTATGAGATTCTGGCCAACGGAAAGAAGCCGGGCGATATGGAAGTGCAGACGGCCAAATCCACACAGAAGACTTATAATAAAGAACTCTGTAAGGAACTGGGCATCAAGGTTCCGGATGGATACACAGCAGCTTAAAGACAGCAGACACATGATATCCCCTTTGCAGGGGGGCAGGAAAACGGGCAGCGGAGAAATCCACTGTCCGTTTTCCTGTATTTTTTCGTGATTTCTATACAAAAATCAGGACAAATCATCTATAATAAAGTTTAGACTGTCAATGGCAGTCGGATTAAAAAGTAGATAGGAGAAAGAATCGTGATTGTTGGAGCATTATTTCAGAACCTCAGTCTGCTGTCTTTGCTGAGTTCCCTGCCGGGGGCCTTCGCACAGGGACTGATCTGGGGGATTGTCGGCTTGGGCGTATATATCAGTTACAAGGTACTGGATATTCCCGATCTGACGGTTGACGGGAGTCTGGCCACAGGAGGCGCGGTGGCGGTTATGTGCATTCTGCACGGATGTCCGCCGGCGGTTTCGCTGGTCATTGCATTTATTTCGGGACTGGCAGCAGGTCTGCTGACCGGTTTCTTTCATACCACACTGGGGATTCCGGATATTCTGGCAGGAATTCTGTCACAGATCGCCCTGTATTCCATTAACTTAAACATCATGGGCCGATCCAACCAGGCAGTCAGTGTCGATATGTACCGTCTGGTGGTTTCCCTGCGCCATATTCCGCATGCGCTGGTGGTATCCATCCTCTTTATCATTGTCATCATGATTCTGGTTTACTGCTTTATGGGAACAGAATTCGGATGCGCGCTGCGTTCCACCGGATGCAATAAAAACATGTCCCGGGCCCAGGGCGTGAATACCAATGTGGCCATTCTCGTGGGACTGATGCTGTCCAACGGCTTGGTGGGACTGGCCGGCGGCCTGCTGGCACAGTACCAGGGCAACGCGGACGTCAACATGGGCCGCGGCGCCATTGTCATCGGCCTGGCCGCAGTCATCATCGGACTGGTCTTAGGCGAGGCGATTTTCGGCAAACGCCTGAATTTTATCGGAAAGATGGCATTCGTGGTAATCGGCGCGGTGATTTACTATCTGGTAATTACCGTTGTGTTATGGCTGGGTCTGCCGTCCAATGACATGAAGCTGTTCTCTGCAATTATTGTAGCGGTGTTCCTTGCGGTACCGTATCTGAGCGGCAAGAAGAAAGCCTCATTCAAGAAAGCGGGGAAAAACAAATGTTAAAAATCGAACACGTCTGCAAGACATTTAATAAAGGAACCATAAACGAAAAAGCAGCTCTGAAAGATCTGAACCTGGAACTGGAAAAAGGTGATTTTGTTACCGTCATCGGCGGAAACGGAGCCGGCAAATCCACCATGCTGAATATGATCGCCGGTGTCTATCCGGTGGATGAGGGAAGGATTCTCATTGACGGCACGGATATCACCGGCCAGCCGGATTACCGGCGGGCGGCATATCTGGGACGGGTGTTCCAGGATCCGATGATGGGGACAGCAGCAGATATGGAACTGCAGGAAAATCTGGCCATGGCATACCGGAGAGGCCACAGACGGGGACTTCGCTGGGGAATTTCCGCAAAAGAGAAAAAGATCTACCGGGAGCACCTGGCTTCTCTGGGACTGGGATTGGAGGACCGTATGACGACAAAAGTGGGCCTTCTGTCCGGAGGACAGCGGCAGGCAGTGACTTTGCTGATGGCTACGCTGCAGCAGCCGAAGGTGCTGCTTCTGGATGAACATACCGCAGCGCTGGATCCGAAGACCGCTTCCAAGGTGCTGGGGCTGACCGAGAGCATCATCGGGGAAAACAACCTGACTTCCCTGATGGTGACCCACAATATGCGGGATGCCATCCGGCTGGGCAACCGCCTGATTATGATGAATGAAGGTCATATTATCTATGACGTCAAAGGGGAAGAAAAGAAAGGCCTGCAGGTTTCCGAACTTCTGAAAAAATTCGAAGAAGCCAGCGGAAGCGAACTGGCCAATGACCGTATGATCCTAAACTGACCGCAGGATTCAGGGACGAACCGGCCGGAAACAGGGCAGAAGGCGCTGACCCGAAACGAAGCGGAAGAAATCAATCGGAGATGAGCCGGCCGGGAGTACAGCAGGAACAAACCGGCCGGAAACAAACCGGCCGGGAAGGAAAAGAAGGTCACTGCATGCAGGAAAGCGGAATTCAGACAGATTCGATCTCTGCCAGCCGGACAAGAAGATCCATGGCCTTATCCATCAACAGTTCGTCCCGGATGGCTTCGGCGTCTTCGTCATCGGTATCTTCGTCCAGAAATTCGGCCGCTTCCTCTTCGCTGACGGTGAGACCTTCCAGTCGGGCCACTTCATGGAGAATCAGCTGGGAGCGGATGCTTTCTTCCGCTTTTTCCCTGTATTTTTTCTCCAGGCCTTCTTCGGTCTGCCCGGTGCGTTTCAGATAATCCGGGAGTTCCAGGTGAGAGGAACGGATCCGATAGAGAAAATCCTGATACAGTTCATCGGCAATGGCATCCCGCAGTTCGGGATCTACGGAGAGCTCCGAACGGGAGGCGATGATGCGGATCAGCGCGCGGCAGATCTGGTCATAGATTTTGTCGTCTTTGTAGGACTGCAGTTCGTCCCGGATGGCTTCCTCCCATTCCCGGAGCGTATCATAGGAAGAAAAGTCCCGGGCGAAGCTGTCATCCATCGGCTGAAGGCAGCGGAGGACAGGCCGTCTGCGCCCGGCGATCCGGGCGCTGGTATAGGTGCCCGCGAGATCAGACACACAGGTATCTGAAAGATCGGCGGGAGCCGGAGCGGCATCGGAAGCAGCCGCTGTCTCCTGCAGCGGATCCGGGGACAGGGCGGAAGCGTCCGCCGACAGTCTGGCCGGATGTCCTTCCGGCCAGGAGCTGTCTTCGATCAGGTCAATCTGATTCAGATGCTGCTGTTTCAGCAGTACGCGCTGCACCTCATCCAGAGTAACGGTGAGGTGCTTTATTTTCAGGTGAATGTGTTTATAGTCTCCCAGTTTCATAGTTCCTCCTATCGTGTCTGCGCGGGACGGTCAGTCTGCCAGTGTGCCGGCCAGGCCGATGGCACCTCTGCCGCTGTGGCATGAGATCACACCGCCGGTCATCACATATTCGCAGGATTCAAATCCGGACGCGTATGCGAATTCCTTCATATAATCCAGTATACTCTGATCCAGACCTTTGGAAAACATCAGATAGAGGCAGTCTCGCTTCAGATTGTATTTTTCTGTAAAATCACTGAGAAATCTGCGGGCAACCCGGGCCATGGAGCCCCGGTATTTCTTTGTAGTGATCAGGCGTCCATCCGGATCGATCTCAATGAGCGGCTTTAAGTTCAGAAGTGTCGCTCCCAGATACTGGGCATTGGACACCCGGCCGCCGGCTTTCAGATATTCCAGGGTACCGGGAATAAAGTGACAGACGGTGCGGTCGGCCAGGGCCTGGATCTGTGCCGCAAGGGCCCCGTAATCGGAAACGGTGTCTTTCTGCTGCTGGATGAGCTTCCAGGTATTGACCAGATGGGCAGTGCAGCCGCCGGAGACGCTTTTGGTATCGATTAGGTAGATATCCTCAAACTTCCGGATGGCGTGGCTGCAGTTGGAATAAGTGGAAGAGGCAGTCGAGGAGTAGGCGAGATGGTAAATGACGCATCCCGGATGTTCCTGCCGGATCCGGGTGAAAAATTCCTGATATTCCGTAGTATTGACGGCAGAAGTGGTCGGCACTTTGCCGGTGGTTTCGTAGTATTCGTAGATCTTTTCGACGGGAAGCAGGCCGTCCGGGTGGCTTTCGGAGTTCAGGATCACATGCATGGGAATGACCTGGAAGCCGTAACGGCTGATGAGTGCCTGCGGAAGATCAGATCCGCTTTCTGTGCTGATAATGATGTCTTTCATGTAGTTTGTATTTCCCCTTTATCTGTTACACACTTATGTGCTGTTCTGGTTCAAATTGTACTCTACCGACCCGTGTAATGCAAGATATTCAGCAATTTGCTTTCCGGTGTGGAATTTCCTTTCCTTCACAGATTGTTTACAAATCGTTCATTGAATTGCTTTGTAATGCTTTCGGAAAAGTGATAAAATATTTAACTGTCGTAGTGAAAATAAGAATACTGCGGAGGATTGCGCGCATTGCCGCCGGCAGACGGCGGAAGAAGAGACAGGAAACGGCGCGCGGGAGTTCTCCGGATGAACAGGAGTATAGACGCCTATGGGAATGATGGAAAAAATATTCGGCACCCACAGCCAGCATGAGCTGCGCCGCGTGACGCCGATTGTGAAAAAAATTGTGGCGCTGCGGCCGCAGTTTGTGGAACTGACGGATGAGCAGCTGAAGGCAAAGACACCGGAATTCAAAAACCGTCTGGAAAATGGAGAATCCCTGGATGATATTCTGCCGGAAGCATTTGCGACCGTAAGGGAAGCCTCCCGCCGGGTGCTTGGCATGGAGCATTTTCCGGTGCAGCTCACCGGCGGAATCGTTCTGCATCAGGGCCGTATCGCGGAGATGAAGACCGGTGAAGGAAAAACCCTGGTATCCACGGCGCCGGCTTATCTGAATGCCCTGACCGGAAAAGGCGTACATATCGTTACCGTCAATGACTACCTGGCGAAACGAGATGCGGAATGGATGGGCAAAGTACACGAATTTCTGGGACTGTCCGTTGGCGTGATCCTTAATGATATGGACAATGATGCCCGCCGGGAAGCCTATGGGTGTGACATTACCTACGTTACGAACAACGAACTGGGTTTTGATTACCTGCGGGACAATATGGTGATCTACAAAGAGCAGCTGGTACAGCGGGATTTGGCCTTTGCCATCATCGATGAGGTGGATTCGGTGCTGATCGATGAGGCGCGGACGCCGCTGATTATTTCCGGTCAGAGCGGCAAATCCACCAAACTTTACGAAGCCTGTGATATCCTTGCCCGTCAGATGGAGCGGGGCGAGGCCAGCCAGGAATTCTCCAAAATGGATGCCATTATGGGAATCGAGGTGGAGGAGACCGGTGATTACATCGTCAATGAGAAGGACAAGGTCGTGAACCTTACCCAGGACGGTGTGAAAAAAGTCGAGAACTTCTTTAAAATCAAAAACCTGGCAGACCCGGAAAACCTGGAAATCCAGCACAACATCATCCTTGCGCTGCGGGCCCACAGTCTGATGCACAAAGATCAGGACTATGTGGTAAAAGATGATGAAATCCTGATTGTGGATGAGTTCACCGGACGTATCATGCCGGGCCGGCGATACTCCGACGGCCTGCATCAGGCCATTGAAGCTAAAGAACATGTAAAAGTCAAACGGGAGAGCAAGACCCTTGCGACAATTACCTTCCAGAACTTCTTCAACAAATATGAGAAAAAAGCCGGAATGACCGGTACTGCGCTAACAGAGGAAAAAGAGTTCCGGGATATTTACGGCATGGATGTCATTGAGATCCCTACCAATAAGCCCATTGCCAGAATTGACCACCAGGACGCGGTCTATAAGACAAAAGCAGAGAAATTCAACGCGGTAGTGAAGGAAATCGTAGAGACTCATGCCACCGGCCAGCCGGTACTGGTAGGCACCATCAACATCGACACTTCCGAGCTGCTGAGCCGTATGCTGCAGAAAGAGGGAATCAAGCATAATGTCCTGAATGCCAAGTTCCACGAACTGGAGGCCCAGATCGTTTCCGAGGCCGGCGTGCATGGAGCGGTTACCATTGCCACCAACATGGCTGGACGAGGCACGGATATCAAGCTGGATGAGGAAGCCCGGGCAGCCGGGGGATTAAAGATCATCGGTACCGAGCGTCATGAGTCCAGACGTATCGACAATCAGCTGCGCGGACGTTCCGGCCGTCAGGGAGACCCGGGAGAATCCCGTTTTTACATTTCCCTGGAAGACGACCTGATGCGACTGTTCGGATCGGAAAAACTGATCAATATGTTCAATGCGCTGGGTGTGCCGGAAGGCGAGCAGATTGAACACAAGATGCTGTCAAAGGCCATCGAAAACGCACAGAAGAAGATCGAAGGCAACAACTTCGGTATCCGTAAGAATCTGCTGGATTACGATCAGGTCATGAACGATCAGCGAGAGATCATCTATTCCGAACGCCGGCGTGTACTGGACGGCGAGAGCATGCGGAGTGCCATCTACAAGATGATCACCGACCGCGTGGAAAGTACAGTGGATACGGTGGTTCCGGATGAAAAGACCGAAGAGGGCTGGAATCTTACCGAATTGAACGAACTGCTGCTTCCGGTGATTCCGATAGCGCCGATTACCCCGGCGGATGTGGACGGCATTTCCAAAAATGAATTAAAACAGCAGATTAAGGAAAAAGCCGTCAAATTATACGAAGCCAAAGAAGCGGAATTCCCGGAACCGGAGATGATCCGGGAACTGGAACGGGTGATTCTGCTTAAGGTCATCGACCGCAAGTGGATGGACCATATCGACGATATGGAGATTCTCCGGGAGGGAATCGGCCTCCAGGCTTACGGTCAGCGGGATCCGCTGGTAGAATACAAAATGGCCGGATTTGAGATGTTTGACGACATGATCCGCAATATTAATGAAGAAACCGTCCGTCTGCTGTTCCATGTCCATGTGGAGCAGAAAGTAGAACGGGAAGAAGTGGCCAAAGTGACCGGCACAAACAAAGATACGGAAACCGGCACACCGGCGCCGAAAAGAAGAAAAGAAAAGAAAATCTATCCGAATGATCCCTGCCCCTGCGGCAGCGGCCTGAAATACAAACAGTGCCACGGACGGAAGGGCGCGTAACCTTTTCCGGAAAAACGATCCATCGGATCAAAGAGAAGGAATCAGAATCCGCCGCTGCAGGATGTCAGCCCACAGAATGGATGCTCTGTGATGGAATGGCACAGGTCGGCGGATTCTTTGAGTTTTGCCGGATTCGTGGGGAAACCTGTTGAAACAAAGAGTAAAATTATATTTTGAAAAATATTTCTGAAAATTCTCCTCAATTCCTATTGACATGGAGTGAATACGGTGCTATGATTCACACAGCTGATAAATCATATATATCCGATATGATATAAGAAATTCAGCAATGAACAGATAGACAGCAATATTCTGAGTTTGACAGATTAAGAAAGTGTGACGATATGTTAGTATATGCAGATAACGCCGCAACCACCAAGATGAGTCCGGTTGCATTAAAGGCTATGGAGGACTGCCTGGAAAATGTATACGGCAATCCCTCCAGTCTCCATACCCTTGGCCAGCAGGCTGCGGAGATTCTTCAGAAAGCAAGAGAAGATGTAGCGGAATGCCTGGGAGCCAAACCCAAAGAAATTTATTTTACTTCCGGCGGAAGTGAGGCAGATAATCAGGCGATCCGCACAGTTGCGTTAAACGGTGCGGAAAAAGGCAAGAAACACATTATTTCCACACAGTTTGAGCATCATGCCGTACTGCATACCCTGCAGAAGCTGGAGCGCGAGGGCTTTGAAGTGACTTACCTGCCGGTGCATGAAGACGGCCTGGTTCGTCCGGAGGAGCTGGAGGCAGCTATCCGTGAGGATACCGCCCTCATTACAATTATGTATGCCAACAACGAAATCGGTACGATTCAGCCGGTGAAGGAAATTGCGGAAATTGCCCACAAGCATAAAATTCTGTTCCACACCGATGCGGTACAGGCAGTCGGCCATGTACCGGTGAATGTAGCGGAAGAGGGGATTGATCTCTTATCCTTATCCGGACATAAGTTCCACGGTCCGCGGGGAATCGGCGTACTCTATGCCAGAACCGGTATTCGCCTGCGGAACCTGATTGAAGGCGGCGCCCAGGAGCGCGGCAAGCGCGCCGGCACAGAAAACCTGCCCGCGATTGTAGGCATGGCGGCAGCCATGAAAGACGCCGTTGCCCATATGGATCAGAATATGGCTTATGTATCGGGACTGCGGGATGAGCTGATCGAAGGCCTGAAGAGCATTCCCCATTCCAAAGTTAATGGAGATTTAAAGAAGCGTCTGCCCGGCAATGTCAACATGGTATTCGAAGGCATCGAAGGAGAGTCCATGCTGCTGTTGCTGGATGACAAGGGAATCGAGGCATCTTCCGGATCCGCGTGTACATCGGGATCCCTGGATCCGAGCCACGTGCTTCTTGCCATCGGCCTGCCCCATGAGGTTGCCCACGGCTCTCTGCGTCTGACACTTTCAGAGTACAACACTGAGGAGGAGGTTCAGCATATTATCCGTGAACTTCCAAAAATCGTAGCATATTTACGGGATATGTCACCTGTCTGGGATGAACTGCAGAAAGGAGAAAAGCAGTATGTTATACAGTGAGAAAGTAATGGATCATTTTCGTCACCCGAGAAATGTAGGAAAACTGGAAGATGCCAACGCAGTCGGTGAAGTAGGCAACGCAAAATGCGGCGACATCATGAAGATGTATATGAAGATCAATGATGACGGTATCGTAGAAGACGTAAAGTTCAATACTTTCGGCTGCGGTTCCGCAATTGCCTCCAGCTCTATGGCGACTGAGCTGATTAAGGGAAAAAGCATCAACGATGTGTTAAAACTGACCAACCAGGCGGTAGTAGAAGCGTTAGACGGACTTCCTCCGGTAAAAATGCACTGTTCCGTACTGGCGGAAGAAGCAGTAAAAGCAGCACTCATTGACTACTATGAGCGAAAAGGTCTGGATTATGATCACGAGGCATTAAAGATTGACGATACCGAGTATCTCCATGACGAGGTACACGGCGAAGAATAAAATGCCCCGGTCAGACAGAACCGGATTATAATTTCAGCAGAATACAGCAAAACTCCAAAAAAGATACCAAGCAGAAAGAGACTGCTGTGCCGTTATCAGCCGGTACAGCAGTCTTTTTTGATGCGCCCGGCGGCGGATAAGTGTCCTGCCCGGCGGCGGATGAGTGTTTTGACCGCCGGCGGACACGGTTGCAATGGATGCAGATACTTGCTACACTACATGAGATGGATGGATTGTATCATGATCGGCACAAAGCCGAATGATGGAAAAGAGGATGCTGACAATGTACCGACTGATGTTACTGGATGATGAGAAAGTTGTAATCCGGGGGATTCAACGGGTCTTTGACCTGGAATCCATGGGATTCGACCTGGTGGGGACCTTCAATAATCCCCTGGAGGCGATTGACGCGCTGGAAGAGCTGCAGCCGGACCTGATCATCACAGATATCAAGATGCCGCAGATGAACGGCCTGGAGTTTTCTGTCCGGGCAAAGGAGATTCTCGGTGATGTGGAAATTGTGATTTTTTCGGGATATGGAGATTTTCAGTTCGCGCAGACCGCAGTCAAAATCGGAATCAGCGACTACTTGCTGAAGCCGATCAAAAAAGCGGATTTCACCGCGATGATGCAGAGCATGTATGCCCGCATACAGGAGAAAAAAGAAAAAAGCAGTTATTTCCAGTCACTGCAGAACTATATGGATACCAACCGGGCCGAATGGAAAAACCGCCTGTTTCTGCGCGCTGCGGAAGAGGGGATCCTGGAGGACGGGGATCTGACAGAATTGAAGCGCATTCTGGAGTTCGATCCGGAGACTGCCCCGTTTCTTCTGGTTCGTTTTGATCTTCTGAAGCTTCCGAGCCGGGAAGACTACACATCGGAAGTGGGAATGATTGCCCAGAGTTTTCAGGAAGAGATGGAACGCTATGGAAACTGTGAAGAATTCGACAACGATGAAAGCATGTATTTTATCCTGATTGGTCCGGAGCCCGACAGCTTCAGGGAAATCCGGGAGACTGTGGCCGGATTCTGCGGACAGCAGCGGGAGAAAGGGTGCCGGATTCTGTATGGGATCAGTGAGATCCACTGCGGGATCCGGGAGATGTTTCAGGCTGCAACTGAGTGTCAGAATCAGATTTTTACCATTGAACTGCGGCAGTCCGAGGCAAAGGATATTCAGCAGGCCTTTGAAAAGACGCAGAATATGCCGTATGTGGAACTGGATCATCTGTTTCGGGCCATCGGCGTGTCTGACCGGGAGGGAATCCGCCGGTCGCTGGACAGCCTGTACAATTTTGAAGAAGACGCGCAGAATAAGCTGACATTGGATTATGTCACCAGCATCTCCTATCTGATTGTCATTCGCATGTATCTGATCAATAAGCGGTATGCGGACTCGGGGTTTGTGATTCCCGGTGAAATCCTGAGCGCGCGGAATATCCGCCGGCAGTATCCTTCGATGGAGGCGCAGCGTGCGCAGATGCAGAAGCTTGCAGAGGAACTGGCGGATGTGATCGCCAGCCAGCAGAGCGGTTCCGCTTCACGGTCTGTTCAGATGGCAACGGATTACATCGCCGGACATTTTCATGAAAATATCACGCTTCAGTCCGTTGCGGAGGAAACCAGTATCAGCAAGAACTATCTGAGTAACCTGTTTAAAAAAGAGATGGGCACCACCTTTCTGCGTTATGTGACCAATCTGCGTTTAAATAGGGCGAAAGAATATCTGCTGGATACGGATATGAAGCTGAATGATATCGCAAAGGCAGTAGGGTTCCATGATTATGCCTATTTTTCCCAGATTTTCAAAAAAAATACCGGGATGACGCTGTCGGCCTATCGGAAAGGCGGCGGGCAGAAGGAGCCGGCAGACAGATAAATAGGCTTTCGGTCAGACCGGCGTGGTTTTCACCGGGAGGGTGATGTGGCAGACTGTCTGGCTGCCCTGAACGCTGTAGCTGAGGCCGTAGGCTCTTCCGCAGAGAATCCGGATCCGGCGGTTGATGTTCTGGATGCCGTATCCGTCCAGCTCGAAGGTCAGAAGATTCGGGTCATCTGGGTCGTAATCCAGCAGCCGCTCCATTTTCTTTAAATCGATGCAGGTGCCGTCATTGCTGACGGTAAGATGCAGATCCCTGCCCAGAAAGACACGGATGGCAATAGTGCCGCCCCCTTCCAGGCGGTCGATGCCGTGTTTGATCCCGTTTTCCACAATCGGCTGCAGGAAAAAGCGGGGAATATACAGCTCCGGCAGATCCGCCGGGAGATCGAAGGTATAGTTCAGCCGGTCTTCATAGCGGAATTTCTGCAGGATCAGATAGCTTTTCACATACTGAAGCTCCTGGGAAAACTCGGTAAAGGAGCTGTTGTTTTTCATAAGGCTCAGCCGGAAGGTGTCTGAGAGAGCAGTGATCATGTCACTGATTTCATCTTCCCCGTGTTCCAGGGCGATCCAGTTAATGGAATCCAGGGTGTTATAGAGAAAATGGGGGCTGATCTGGCTCTGCAGCAGGGCGAGTTCCGCGTCTTTCTTTTCCAGGTCTTTTAAGTAGATCTCCTTGATCAGCAGGTTCAGACGGTTCAGCAGGCCTTCGTAAGAGCGGTACATCTGGCCGATTTCGTCGGTACGGCTCCGGTACAGATCTGACAGGGCGGCGAGGTCGGCAACCGGCGCTTCTGTCAGAATATTTTTGGCAGAAAAAGTCTCCGGTGCCGGGTTGTCCGTGGGAGAGGAACCGTCCGCGCCGGTGCCTTGCGGATCCGCGGAATTGGCGGAGGATTCCGGCGTTTCGTGATAAGAGGCATCCATGGCACGGGACAGCTGGATGATCGGCTGTGCCATATTCCGGGAAGAAAACTGGCCGATAAAAATCATGATCAGCAGAACCGCCGCGATCAGAACCCACATTTCGATCTGGAGCAGCCGGCTGCTTTCCCCTACTTCTTTGTAAGGCGTGATCATATACAGCTGATAGTCGGTGGTGGGGATTGTTTTCCGGGAAACCAGATAGTTTTCGCCGTCATAACGGACGAGCTGGTTTTTATTTTCAGAATCCAGCTGTTTTAACGCGGACTCGTAGTCTGTGCCTTTGCTGTTGCACATCATCAGATCGCCGCTTGGATTATAGACCAGGATATTGGCAGTGGAACCCCAGTCGCAGGATTCCCAGATGGAGTTCAGATAATCATTGTCCAGGTAGATCATCACATAGCCCAGACGAGTCTGGTAATCATCCATACTGTAAATGGGGCGGGCCAGGACGATGTCATTGACTTTCTGGGAGGTGTTATTGCGCACCGGGTAGTAGTTGCCCCGGTCCAGCGCGGCATGGCAGTACCAGCCGAAAGGTGCCACACCGGATACCATCTGATTGAACCACCATTTGTGCTCAATGTTGTGAAAGGTAGAAATGTCCGTGTCCGCCAGTTCGGTGGAAAACAGGGTATGGTCCGTGCCGGTGATGACAATGGAATGAATATATTCCCGTCCGGAGAGGGAATTGTTGATGTAATAGGCTGTATCCGTATCGGAAGGGTAGGTTTCGCCTTTCAGGGACTTTTTCAGATAGGATTGCACGGATGAATTGTACAGAATTTCACGGGAGAGGTTTTCCACGTCTTTGAATACATAATCCAGCTGGGTGCCAATATTGTTTGCTTCGGTTTCCTGATTTTTTAGGATTGTATCATTGGCATGCGGGACCAGGATTGCGAGAAAACCCACGATAACAACGGCGATAACCGGTATGGCAATCAGAAAAAAAGCGGCAAACAGCCGGGTCTGGAAATTCTTTTTCATGGGAGATCCTCTCTTGGCGTATTGGTTTCCTGTTTATCATACAATACGGAAAAACACCGGGCAAGTTTTTCTATGCTTTGTCCCGGTTTCGCGTTATAATTCTGTGTATGAAAAAGAAAAGCGCAAATTATCTGTCCCTGCTGCTGACGGCGGTTTTGCTGATCCTCTGTCTGACCGGCTGCGGCGGGACACAGTCAAAGAGCGGAGCATCCGCAGAAAAAGAAGCAGCACCGTCCGGCGGCAGGACATCCGCAAAGCTTACGGTCTGGATGTTTAATGATATGAGCACGCCGGGGGATTACTACATTACCTACTGGAAGAATGTGGAGAAGGAGACCGGATACCGGATCACTGTGCGCACTTACAGCACGCAGCAGCTGAAAGATAAGCTGAAGATCGGCGTGGCCACCAAGGAACTCCCGGATATTTTTACCGTGTGGGGCGGAAGTTACCCGGAGTTTCTCTTTGACGCCAGGGCCTGCACACCGGTACAGAATTATCTCAAAGAGTCGAACACGCTGTTTAAAGAATCCTATCTGCAGACTTATACTGACGGCAATAACTATATCATCCCCTGTTTTCCGGAGGCGTATACCGTCCTGCTTTCCAACGATAACTTACTGAAAAAACTGGGACTTTCCGTGCCGAAGAACTGGGAAGAGCTGATGCAGTTCGTGCGGGCGGTCCGGCAGTACAATGCCGTAAACGGGACGGATTACACACCGATGGAACTGGGAGACAAAGACAACTGGGCCGGCGATCTGCTCTACAGCACGATTGTTAACCGGATTGACCCGGATGCCATCGAAAACCTGGCCAAAGGAAAGATCAGGCTGGACAGCGCGCCGTTCCGTCAGGCGTGTGACCGGATCCGGCAGCTGATTGCCGCTGGCGCGTTTCCGAAGGATTTTCTGGAAATGGGAGATACGGAAGCGGTGGAAAATTTCAGCCAGGGAAAGGCGCTGCTGATGGTGAATCAGTCCCCGATTCTGCAGTACCTTCAGAACAACATGGGAGAGGATAATTTTTCGGTGAATCCGTTTCCTTCCTGCAGCAGCAGGCACGATAAGGACTACAGCCAGTACAATCTGGCGATTAATTATTCCCTGGAACCGGGACTCTGTATCAATTCCTACAGCAATTATAAGAATGAGGCGGCGAAAGCCTGCCTGAAATTCGCGGATGCGGTCAACCGGATCAATGTGGCCGAAGGCGGATATATCGACATTACCGACAAAAATATCGTGGCGCCGCTAACGATCGCGAAACCGACCCGTCAGCTGCGGGAGATGCTGTTTTACGCCAAAAAGGAGTCGCCGTACCTGTATTCCCTGCTGAAGCATCCCCAGGCGGATGATTTCCGCAGTATGACCAAGAAACTTTACGCCGGAGAATACAGCACGGAGGTGTTTCTCCGGGAAGGAAAAAAATACCTGAAATTCTCACAGATAAAAATGAAAAAAAGCTATTGACAACATATCAGTAAGAGTGTTATAGTAGCATAGT
The DNA here is from genome assembly GCF_000270305.1 of Clostridium sp. SY8519. NCBI lineage: Bacteria > Bacillati > Bacillota > Clostridia > Eubacteriales > Clostridiaceae > Clostridium > Clostridium sp. SY8519. The sequence continues at coordinate 2,135,115 of NC_015737.1, forward strand.
CGTCAGCGATACGAAAGAGCTTACGACAGCAGATAACACTTGGGATCTTAGCTCAGCTGGGAGAGCATCTGCCTTACAAGCAGAGGGTCACAGGTTCGAGCCCTGTAGGTCCCATTTTACAAGATATATACTGATATGGCGAGATAGCTCAGCTGGCTAGAGCATGCGGTTCATACCCGCAGTGTCGAGGGTTCGAGTCCCCCTCTCGCTATTGTTTTAACCCGCTCTGTGAGCGGGTTTTTTTTCTTTTCCCTACAAGGTGTTCCGGCACCGGATGACAGGAGGAGGAAGCGATGCGCACAGAACAGAAAACAAACGTAAAAAACGGCATCGCCCGTCTGATTTTTATTCTGGCGGCGATTACCCTGCAGATTTACTGGCTGGTGGGGCTGGTCCAGCGGCTGAATGACCGGTTTTCCTGGATCAGTCCGGTGATAACGGCGGCTTCTGTCGTAGTGGCGCTGTATGTGTTCGGACGGCATACCAGCAGCTCGATACGGATTCCGTGGATCATTCTGATTCTGGTATTTCCCTTTGTGGGCGTGGCCCTTTATATCCTGATCGGCATTGACAAGATCGCTTTCGGCGGAAAGAAACGTTTTTCAGAAATTGACAGGATTTTGTTCCCTATGATTCAGAAGGATCCGCAGGTGCTGGAAGAGATGGGACGGCACAGCCGTTCGGCGGCGAATATTTCCCGGTATCTGCAGGAGACCTGCGGCTTTCCGGTTTACAGAAATACGGAAGTGACCTATTATGGAGACACACGGGAAGCGCTGCGCGCGCAGAAGGAGGCCATGGGGCAGGCAAAGCGCTTTATTTTCCTGGAATATCACGCAATCCAGGAAGCGGAGGCCTTCGGCGGCATCCTGCATATCCTGAAACAGAAAGCGGCAGAAGGCGTGGAAGTCCGTATCTTTTATGACGATATGGGATCCATCAGTTTTATCAGCACGGATTTTATCCGCCGGATGGCTGCCTATGGCATCCAGGTGCGGGTATTCAACCGTCTGGTGCCTCTGCTGGACGTATTCATGAACAACAGAGACCACCGGAAAATCACAGTGATTGACGGGGAGATCGGCTTTACCGGTGGTTACAATCTGGCAGACGAATATTTTAACATCGTGCATCCCTACGGCCAGTGGAAAGACAGCGGAATTCGCCTGCAGGGAGAAGCGGTCCGGACGCTGACCATGCTGTTTCTTGAGATGTGGACGTCCATTCACCAGGGAACCTTCAACCAGCGGGTATTTGAACCGTATCTTGCTGACGCGTCCCTTCCGGCGGCCGGAGAATACGGCTTTATTCAGCCTTACGGCGATTCCCCTCTGTCTGAAGAGCATGTGGGTGAAAATGTCTGCATGCATATTCTGAACCGGGCCAAGGACTATGTATGGTTTACGACACCGTATCTGATGATTACGGATGAACTGGCACGGTCCATGAGACTGGCGGCACGCAGAGGAGTTGACGTGCGGCTGATACTTCCCGGGATTCCGGATAAAAAGGCCGTGTATGCCATGTCCCGTTCCTATTATTCCGGCCTGGTGCACGACGGTGTCAGGATTTTTGAGTATACACCCGGATTCCTGCATGCCAAGCAGTGTGTGTCGGATGATATGGTGGCCACCGTCGGAACCATCAACCTGGATTTCCGCAGTCTGTTTGAACATTTTGAAAACGGCTGCTACATGTACGGCACCCATGCGGTGATGGATATTCGGAGTGATTTCCGGAAACTGTTCGCGGAAAGCCGGGAAGTGACACAGGAATATCGAGGCCACCGCTCCATTGTAAAACGGGTCATTCAGTGTGTCCTGCGTCTGATCGCGCCGCAGTTTTAACAGGCAGTCTGGTTTATTTTGAAGGAAGATGACATGTGTGAATAAAGAAGCCTATCTGAAAGAAGTCAAAAAAATCATGAAGAACCCAAAAATCCGGGAAATGCGGCACTATTCCGTCCATGGATCCAGCACGGTGCTGCATCACAGTTTGAGTGTGGTGAAATATTCCTATAGGATTGCGGAACTCCTGCATGTGAAGGTGAATGAAAAAGAACTGGCCCGGGGCGCCATGCTGCATGATTTCTATCAGTACAGTTATAAGGAAAGTGAAATCAGCGCTTGGGAGCATGGCACTGGCCATGCCCGCAGAGCGTTGGAGAATGCTTCCAAAGAGTATGATTTGACAGGAAAAGAGAAAAATATCATTAAGTCCCATATGTGGCCGCTGACGCCCAGGGATATTCCCCGCTGCCGGGAAAGCCTGATCGTCGGCCTGGCGGATAAGCTCAGTGCCGTACAGGAACGGTCCGCGCAGATAATCCACCGGATCCGGAAGCTGAAATAACACCCGGAGCCGGATCAGCCCTTGATAAGACAGAAGGTTACGGCGTGGTTTGGCTGGTCTTCGATATCGGAGGCGATGCATACCAGACCGTTGGCTTCGCCGGCCGCTTTGCTGCAGATGACGGCAGTCGTAATGGAAAGTTCGCCGTCGGAAAGCATCTGGGCCGCCTGGGCGGTGTCCGGGGTATCCACATCTGCCCAGTACGGATAGTGCAGGGCGATGAATTCCTCGGTCTGTTTCAGCGCGAAGAGATGGGAAGCCACTTCCCGGATATCAAAATCAGCAACAGTGCTTCGCCGAAAGAGGCAGTAGTGAACCGGAAGCGTCAGTTCCGCTTCCGGGGTGTAACTGTCTTTCGGAAAGACCTGCGCTGTTTCAGAAACCGGCCTGCCGGCCTGGTCTGCGACGGCAATGACGCCTTTGGAGACAGCGCTGGTATCCAGACTGCGCCGGACTGCCGCGGCGGAAATTAACGGAACCAGTTCCGCATCGGAAAGTCCCTGGCTTTTTATCAACTGCCGGGCAGCAGCTTCTGTATAACTGCCGGGCAGTCCCATATATCCTATTTTCATAATTTTATCATCTCCTGCGTTTTCTTATTTATTATACAGAAGCTCATAAGAAAAATCCAGCGTACCCGACTGCCTTGAATTTAATGAGTTAAAGTGCTAAAATGATTGGAAACTGCATGGGGCTGCTCCGGCCGGACTCATCCCGGGACCGGTGTCCGGGCAAAACCGGCAGAAAATTCAGAAGCAATACAGGAAGAAAAGGAATCGACCGAATGGAATTCAATCAGGAAATCGCAGCGCTGGAACCATCAAAATCCGTGATGCTTATGGCAAAAGCGAGAGAAATGCAGAAAACAGACAGCTCTATCCTTGACCTTACGGCAGGGGATCCGGATTTTCCCACACCGGAACCGATCTGTGAGGAGGCCATGCGCTGGCTGCAGAAGGGGTATACCCATTATACCGAATCACAGGGAAACGCGGATCTGCGCCGGCGGATCGCGGAGAAGCTGAATACAGAGAACCACGCGCCTTTTCAGGCAGAGAACATTATTGTGACACCCGGCGGGAAATTCGCCATCTATCTGATGGTGCGCACGCTGTTAAACCGGGGGGATGAAGCGATCTGGCTGACTCCGGGGTGGGTGTCCTACCCGTCCATTGTACAGACTGCCGGCGGGGTGCCGAAGGCAGTGCATCTGCGCTATGAAGATCAGTACCGGATCCGGGAGGAAGCGCTGGAAGCCGCAGTGACAGACCGAACCAGACTGCTGCTGATCAATTATCCGAACAACCCTACCGGCAAGATCCTGACCCCGGAAGACCGGGAGGTCCTGCACCGGTTTCTGACGCGGCATAAAGACATTTATCTGCTGTCGGATGAAATGTATGAAAAAGTCATATTTGACGGAAAAGAAGCCGTCAGCATGGCTTCGGATCCGGATCTGTTTGAACGGACCATCGTGATCAACGGGTTCTCCAAAAGCGCGGCCATGACCGGGTGGCGGATCGGCTACGCGGCATGCAGCCGGGAGCTGTGCCGGACGGCCATGAAGCTGTTTTCCCATACCATGAGCTGCACGGCCGGATTTATACAGAAAGCAGCGCTGAAATCCATGGATCTGCCGGAAGAGACCGAACGCATGCGGATACAGTATGAACGGCGCAGAGACATTCTTGCGGAAGGCTTTGCGCAGATTCCCGGTGTCCGCTTTCAGGTGCCGGACGGAGCGTTTTATGCCTGGGTTCGGTTTGATGTGGAGAAGACAGGCAGTGAATTCGCGGAAGAGCTGCTGGAACAGGCAGGAATTGTAGGGATTCCCGGAGATGCGTACGGCGCGGAGGACGGATGCTATGTGCGGTTCGCCTTTGCGGTGTCGGAAGATGTCCTGCGGCAGATGGTGGTAAGGCTGCGGGATTACATGCGGCTGAGACAGGCAGACAGCTCATCCATGTGATGATCGATCTGCTCCTGCAGGTTCGGCAGCTCCCGGCCGTCCGGAATACTTGCCTGCAGCGCATACAGCCGCTGGATCAGAAGATAGGATTTGATGATCAGCTGATCCCTCTGGTGCCGCAGGCAGGAAGGGGAGATCGGCCCGCGGTGCAGCCGGCGGAATCCGAAGGCCAGAAAGAGATAGGCTGTATGCTCCGGGTCTGCATCCTCCGCTGTGTCAGGCAGGGAGGCCAGATGCTTCCGGATCCTGCCGAGGATATCCAGAATGTACAGCATCTGCAGCCGGGTGCGGATCGGAAAGATATACCGGTTGGCCAAAAGGGCAATGGCGGCGCCGATCAGGGTGTAGACCAGCCGCTCCAGCAGCACGACGGTGACAGAAGAGTGCACGGTCTGCACCGCCATGGCAGAACAGGTAATGTATGCGACCATGGAAGTATAGCCGCTGGCGGAATAAATAAAAAAATTGGCAACGGTCATAATGAGAATGCGGCTATAAAGATCCCCAAAGACAGAGAACAGGAAAAAGCAGATCAGGATGCCGAAGATACTGCCGGTAACCCGCTGGCGTACCCGGTCTCTGGTGCCTTCCGAGAAGGGGATCATCATGAAAAAGACGGAAATCACCAGCCAGTAGACATTTTCCAGGCCGCTGACATAAGAAAACAGCAGACAGGGAGTAATGACGATCAGGGTGCGCAGGGCAAAGCGGAACCGGAAGTTCCGCAGATCCGGTCTGTTATAGCGGAAGGTGAGTTTTTTATAGTTTGGTTCCGGCTTTGTATCCTGAAAGATGCGGGAAGCCTTTTCCCGGAGGGTTCGGGCCCGCTGAAGAGAAGCGGAAGCATCCGGGCCGGCCAGCGCGTCCGGCCGCAGAAAATAGTCCGTGCACTGGAAAAACGCCGGAAACTGGCAGTACCAGTTTACCCGTCCCCGGGGCAGAACCTGACCCCGGTTGGCCGTATAGATGGCTTTGCTGATTTTGTGGCTTACGGTCCGCAGTTCGCCGCGCACCTGTTCCAGCAAAGCGGTGTCGCCGGATTCGGCAGCCCGGACGAGCTGCCCGGACAGGGCAAGCCCATAGGCGGTCATTCCTCTGAGCCGGTCCGGCTGGGGACGGATCAGAAGGGGAATCAGGACAAAGAGTCCGATGATCAGAAAGGATACCCCCAGAGCCTCCGCCCGGGTCAGAAGCGCGGAAGCAGTATGCGCCGGGGCAATCTGAAAGAAGATCAGCGCCATGCCTGCCGGGAAATAATTGGCAGGCTGATACTCATCAATATGAAAATATGTGATCCAGAACAGGGCCGCAGCATTGACGGTCAGGCACAGGATTACATCCCGGACCGCCAGCCAGGCAGCAGCTGCCATGGCCAGATAGATCACAAAAGTAATCAGCATGCAGCCGGCCTTTTTCTGCATACTGCGGAAACTCAGGTAAGACAGAGTCGCGAAGGGCGCGATCATCGTATTGTCCATTCCGAAGTACCGCCAGGTCACCAGAAAAATCAGTGCGGCCACCACAGTAGGGGCAATGGCTGTTTTTGCAGTTTTCTGTAAATCTTTACACCAGTGTATCGCCCATTTTTTCATGTCATCAGTATAGCATGTCTCGCAGAGAAAAAGTAGTAATGATCCGGCGGCGGTGTTATAATCGTTATTATGAAGAAAAAGAAAACAAATCAGGCAGGCCGTGTGATTTTCTGGATTGTGTTCCTGCTGGCACTGGCAGTGGCAGTTTTTTCCGGATGGAATCTTTATAAAATTTATTCCAATTATCATCGTTCCAACACCTTGTATACAAAACTGAATCAGGATTATACTCGTCCGAAAAAGAGCGGTCCCCGCTGGTATGATAACATCCAGGTGGATGTGGCGGCCCTGCAGAAAAAGAATCCGGACTGCAGAGCCTGGCTGTATTTTGAAAATGAAGAAATCAGCTATCCTGTGATGTATTCCGGCGATGACAGCAAATATCTCCACACATCCTTTGACGGGACGTATTCTTATGCGGGCACCCTGTTTCTGGAAGGGAAGAACCATCCGGATTTTCAGGACAGCCATACCATCATTTACGGCCATAATATGCGTAATTTAAGTATGTTCGGCCGCCTGCGGTATTACCGGCAGAAGTCCGGCTATTACCGGAGCCACCAGTATTTTCAGATCATTACTGCTAAGAAAAAGTACCGGTACCGTATTTTTGCCTACGGGGACGTGGCGGAAGACAGCAGCGTATATCAGGTGCCCTTCGGGCCGGATGGGAAGTTTGCCGCCTTCATCCGCCGCCTTACAGCGCAGTCGGACCGGGATACGGGCATCACAGTCCGGAAAACAGACAAGGTCATCACACTGTCCACCTGTTCCGCGGAGCAGCGGCGGACGGTGGTGCATGGCGTGCGGGTCAGCGAACATGACAGTTAGCCGGCAGCCGGGAGGATTCGGTGAAAATGGTTCAAAATCCTACACTTTTATGTTACACTTAGAACAAAGTGGGAAAGTTTCGGCTGCAGAGACGGAGGAAAAGATATGCGAGTGGGAACCGGATATGATGTGCATCGTTTTGCGGAAGGCAGACCGCTGATTCTGGGCGGCGTCAGAATTCCCAGCGAACTGGGACTTCTGGGACACTCGGACGCGGACGTCCTGATTCATGCGATTATGGATGCCATGCTGGGAGCAGCCGCGCTGGGAGATATCGGACAGCATTTTCCGGATACGGACCCGGCTTACCGCGGGGCAGATTCCAGACTGTTGCTGCGCCGGGTGATGGATCTGATAGAGGAAAAGGGTTACATTGTAGGCAATATTGACGCTACCGTTATTGCCCAGGCACCGAAGATCGGCCCCCATATTCCCCGTATGATCACCAATCTGGCGGAAGATCTCGGGATCGATCCGGATCAGATCAATATCAAGGCCACCACAGAAGAGCATCTGGGATTCACCGGACGCAGAGAAGGAATTGCCGCCCAGGCGGTCTGCCTGCTGGAATCGGTCTATGACAGGAGTGTTCCGGTGGCCGACAGTGAAAGCGCCTGCCCCGGATGTGCCGGATGCCGGCAGCAATGAGCAACAGAAATGACTGCCGCAGGGCGGTCAGGAGGACAGCATGATTAAGTTTAATGAGATTATGAACAAATTCCAGGTGGAGGGTGAAGTGACCCAGGTGGAACCGCTGGGCCACGGCCGGGTCAACCACACCTTTGAAGTGGTGTGCGGCGGCCGGCACTATGTGCTCCAGGAGATAAATCACATGATCTTCAAATATCCGATTGATGTGGTGAACAATCTGTTCCTTGTGACGGAATATATGAGAAAACAGATCGCCAGGGAAGGCGGAGACCCGGAACGGGAGACACTGACATTCCTGCGGACAAAGGATGAGAATCAGCTGCTGCAGACGGATGACGGGGGATATTTCCGCCTGTACCGTATGATTGACCGGGGCGTGGAGATGCAGAAGCCCCGGACTCCTGCGGAAGCCTTTGAAGCGGCGGCGGCCATCGGCAAATTTCAGCATGAACTCATCGGATTTCCAGCGGAACAGCTGTCAGTGACCTTCCCGGAAATGCACAACATGAAAAAAAGGATCCGCACGCTGCTGGATGCGGTGCGTGCCGATATCTGCATGCGTACATCCAACTGCCAGGAGCAGATCCACTTTGTCCTGGACCGGGCGGACCGGCTGTATGCAATCGAAGACGCGGTGCGGGCCGGCGCCATTCCGAAGCGTGTGACCCATAATGATCCGGGCTATAACAATATCCTTCTGGATCAGGATACGGGCAAGGCGCTGTGCCTGATTGACCTGGATACGGTTATGAGCGGAGCCTCGGTCAATGACTTCGGCGACGCAGTCCGTATGGGAGCGGCTTCCGTGACAGAATTCGAACGCGACGGGGACGTGGAGCTGGATCTGAAGCTGTACCGGGCGTACCTGGAAGGCTATCTGTATTACATGGGTGCCCATCTGAACCAGGAAGAAAAAGACTTTCTCGGGGAGTCGGTATGGCTGGCTGCCATGGAGCGGGGGATCCGTTATCTGACCGATTACTTAAACGGCGGCTATGTGGGCTCTGATTTTTCCGATGAGAAGGAATACCTGTACTGCGCGGTGAATCAGTTTTATCTGGTCCTGGATATGGAAGAAAAGCAGGAGCAGATGGAGGAAATCCTCAGGGAAGTCTTGATGAGCGCAGAATAACACAGCTAAGGGAGAAAATTAGTATGGAAATATATAATACTCTATCCAGAAAAAAAGAAGAATTTGTACCGCTGCAGAAGGGCAGGGTAGGGATGTATGTCTGCGGTCCTACCGTGTACAATTTTATCCATATCGGCAATGCCAGACCGATGATTGTATTTGACACGGTGCGCAGATACCTGGAGTATAAAGGATATGAAGTCAATTACGTATCCAATTTTACGGATGTGGACGACAAGATCATCGCCAAATCCATCGAAGAGGGGATTCCGGCAGATCAGGTGGCAGAGCGTTATATCGAAGAATGCAAAAAAGATATGGCGGCCATGAACATTGAGCCTGCCACCACCCATCCCCTGGCGACAGAAGTGATCCCGGACATGATTCAGATGATCCAGGATCTGATCGACAAGGGATATGCCTATGCGGCAGAAGACGGGACTGTATATTACCGTACCAGAAAGTTCCGGGATTACGGCAAACTGTCCCACAAAAACATCGATGATCTGGAGGGCGGACACCGGTCCATTCAGGTCACCGGCGAACAGAAGGAAGATCCCCTGGACTTTGTATTGTGGAAGCCGAAGAAAGACGGGGAGCCGTACTGGGATTCTCCCTGGTGCCAGGGCCGTCCGGGCTGGCATATTGAATGCTCGGTCATGAGCAAAAAATACATCGGTGACGAACTGGATATCCATGCGGGAGGCGAAGACCTGATTTTCCCCCATCACGAGAACGAGATCGCCCAGAGTGAGGCAGCCAACGGGGTGCCGTTTGCCAAATACTGGATGCACAATGCCTTCCTGAATATCAACAACAAAAAAATGTCCAAATCCCTCGGCAATTTCTTCACTGTCCGTGAGATCGCGGAAAAATACGACCTGCAGGTGCTGCGGTTCTTTATGCTTTCCGCCCATTACAGAAGTCCGCTGAATTTCAGCGCGGATCTGATGGATGCGGCCAAAAGCGGCCTGGAGCGGATCCGCAATGCGGCGGATCACCTCAGACATCTGGAGGAAAATGCCGCAGGTGAGATGACAGCGGAAGAACAGAAGCTGTATGAGGAGAGCCGGAAGTATGTGGACAAATTCGAGGCCTCCATGGAGGATGACTTCAATACAGCAGACGCCATTGCGGCCATTTTCGAATATGTCAAATTCTGCAACACCCATGCTTCCGAAACCAGCAGCCGGGGATTTGCGGATGCCCTGTACCAGCGGCTGATCCGCCTGACGGATATTCTCGGCATCCTTGTGGAACCGGAAGAAGAGGAATTCCTGGATTCCGATATCGAGGCGCTGATTCAGGAGCGCCAGGAAGCCCGTGCCAGCAAGAATTTTGCCCGCGCGGATGAAATCAGGGATCAGTTAAAGGAAAGGGGAATCATTCTGAAAGATACCCGGGAAGGCGTGACATGGCAAAGGGCATAGATTCCTACATCCGGGAGCGGTTTCAGGTAAAAGACCGGGATATCCGCACCTACTCCCCGCTGACACTGGCCTATATCGGGGACGGGGTCTATGATCTGGTGATCCGTTCCATTGTGGTGGGAAGAGGCAATACGAAGCCCCATCTCCTGCATGAAAAGACCAGCAGTGTGGTCAAAGCCAAGGCACAGTCGGCGATGATTGACTTCATGCTTCCGGAAATGACGGAAGAAGAAGAGCACATCTACCGCAGAGGCAGAAACGCCAAATCCGTTACGATGGCCAAGAACGCGACCATGACGGAATACCGCAGGGCAACAGGATTTGAGGCGCTGATCGGATATCTGTACCTGACGGATCAGACCGACCGCATGCTGGACCTGATCGCCATTGGCCTTGCGGGGATTCAGGCAGACATCTGAATCAGCAAAAGAAATCATCCGATCCGATCGGAATCTGCAGGTGGGGCATTGTCCCCACCTGTTTCAAAATAGGAAAATAAGGAGCACCTTTATGGAGAATACTCAGAAAATCGAAGGCCGCAACGCGGTAATGGAAGCCTTAAAATCCGGAACCACCATTGACCGCCTGTACATCCAGGACGGATGCAGGGATGAAGCCGTCCGGCGGATTCTTCAGAAGGCAAAACAGGCAGGCTGCGTCTATGATTTTGTACCCAAAGAGCGGCTGAATCAGATGTCCGAGACCGGCAGACATCAGGGGGTGATTGCCCTGGCAGCGGCTTACGCGTATGCCACCGTAGAAGAAATCCTGGAAAACGCCCGTGCCAAGGGAGAAGATCCGTTCCTTTTCCTGCTGGACGGAATCGAAGACCCGCACAATCTGGGGGCGATTATCCGTACTGCCAATCAGGCAGGAGCCCATGGGGTCATTATTCCCAAACGCCGGGCAGTGGGACTGACCGCCGCGGCAGCCAAGGCATCCGCGGGAGCGCTGATGTATACACCGGTAGCCCGCGTGCCGAATCTGGTGTCCGTAATGAAAGAGTTAAAGGAGCAGGGCCTGTGGTTTGCCTGCGCAGTCATGGATGGGGAACTGATGTACCGGCAGAATCTGACCGGACCGCTGGGCCTTGTGATCGGCAGCGAGGGCAGCGGTGTCAGCCGCCTGGTGCGGGAAACCTGCGATTTTACCGTATCCATTCCCATGATGGGGGATATTGACTCACTGAATGCTTCCGTGGCAGCAGGCGTACTGGCCTATGAAGCAGTGCGGCAGCGCCGGTACAGCGAATAAACGGCGGACACAGGAGCAGGCCTGCCGTATCTGAAATAAGGAGATGGGGATGACAGAGAGCAAATACGCAGCCGCTGCCGACGAAGCGCTGATTGCCAGACTTCGCGGCGGAGAGCAGGAGATTATGGAATATCTGCTGGATAAGTATAAATATCTGGTCAGGAGCTGTGCGCATCAGATGTTTCTCAAAGGCGGGGATTCCGATGATCTGATGCAGGAAGGCATGATCGGGCTGTTTAAGGCGATACGGGATTATCAGCCGGAAGGGGGCAGCTTTTCCGCCTTTGCCAGACTGTGTATCCGCCGTCAGCTGTATACAGCGATCGAACGGGCAAACCGCAAAAAACACGGTCCCCTCAATCACTACGAATCCCTGCAGGGCGAGATGAAGGAACCGGGACATCAGCCCAGCCCGGAGGACATTCTCATTGATCAGGAGACCGGCAGACAGTTTGAACAGAAGCTGTGGGACGCATTAAGCAGCTTTGAAACAGAAGTGCTGCAGCGGTATCTGACCGGGATGGGATACCGGGAAATCGCAGCAGCGATGGGACGTGAGCCGAAAACTGTGGACAATGCCATCCAGCGCATCCGCACCAAGGCACAGAGACTGACGGAGGAAAAAGGATGAAGCAGTTACGCAAAGCAGGAATCTGCCTGATGGCATGGCTGACAGCCGTGATGCTTTTTATGGGACATGGAATTTCCGCCAGGGCTTCGGTCAGCCGCGTGGCGGAACGGGAAGCCGCGCGGAAAATTCTGCAGGAAAACGAAGGCAGCTACAGCACCGTTGTGCGCAATGACAACGGAGCGCTGTCGGTCGGTTTTATCCAATGGCATGGCAATAATGCCCTGGATGTGCTGCGTCAGATTGTACTCAGAGATAAAACCACAGCGAAAAAGCTGCTGGGAGATACCCTGTATCATGAGGTGCTGAATGCTCCCGACTGGAGCAAACGCATTCTGTCCGATCCAGAAGCCGGAAAAATCCGTTCCCTGCTGCAGACAGAGCCCAGCAAGACCGTGCAGAATCAGATGGCAGAGGAGTACATCGATGACTATATGAGCGACGCGCGGAAACTGGGCATTACCAATTCGGCCGCGCTGGTGTTTTATGCGGATATCGCCAATCAGGGCGGCGCCGGAGCAGCCAGAACGATTGGCAGACGGGCGATTAAAAAGGCCGGCAGCAGTGCCCGGGTTATGCTGAATGAACTGATGGAAGCAACCATGACCTATGGGCCGCTGGCTAAATATTACACCCGGCGGTTCCGTACGTACCGCTACTGCACCCAATTGGGCTGGACCTATCGGAATAAGGGCGACTATCCCATTGCCGCAGCCGGCAGCGGCAGCGCAAACGGAAAAAGTGAGATCAAATGGCTGCAGTCCAGCTTAAATACCATCTTCCGGGAAGCTGCGCTTTCCTCTTACTGCATCAAAGTAAATGGCAGCTATGACACAGAGACACGCCAGGCAGTCACCAGACTTCAGTGCATGACGGGGCTGGAGACTGACGGTGACGCCGGATACGGCACGGTGAAAGAGATGCTTTATCTGCTGGCGGCGCCGGCGGCTTTCGACACCAAAATTACCGCATATCTGAAGATCGATGACCGGACCGTATCAGACAACCATCCGGCGGAAGCCATGAAGATCAGCAAAACCGCTTACAAAGTCAATACCGGACACGCAGATATCGCGCTGGTCAGCAACGGAGACCGGATTGCCGGACAGTTCCGCTGTGTCAGCTCCAACCGCCGTGCCGCGACGGTGAATGACAAGGGTGTCCTGCATGTCGTCGGACATGGTTCCGCCCGGATCACCCTGACACAGGACAATACCGCCACGGTGGTCAGAGTCTGGGTCTATTCGACAGATCCGGATACATACGCGAAGCCGAAGAAAGAGGTATCTGCTTCCGCATGCGGCGACCGGAACAGCGTCCGCTGGGTGCAGGCCTGCATGATACAGCTGGGATATTCCGGTGAGACTGCGGACGGCAAATGGGACGCCAAAACCACAAAAAATGTAAAGCGGTTCCAGAAGGCAGCAGGACGGAAAGTGACCGGAGCAGCTGACAAAAAAACCATACAGGCCCTGGATTGCCTGTACCATATTCAGAAACAAAGTCTGAAAGCCGGAGCTGTCCGCCGGAACCATACCGTGCGTATCACCTGGAAAAAGAATACTTATGCCACGGCTTATCGGGTTTATCGGAAAGAAAAAGGAAAAAAATGGAAACGAATCGCAGTAGTGCGCAGCAACGTCAAATCGGTCTATATTGATCGGAAAGCAAAAAAAGGAGTGACCTGTTATTACCGTGTCAAAGCAGTTGCCGGCTATGGAAGCCTGCTCCGGCAGGGCCGGGCAGTGACATCCAAGGCTGTGCACATTGCCTGAAGCGGTGACAGCCAAGGCTGTGGTATCTGCGGACTGAGGATGGGTCTCGTCTGCCTGCGTGCCGCTTCCGCGTAGAGAAATCTGCTCCCAGCGGGCTGCAGATGGATGCTGTATGACACAGGAAAAGGAGCAAAAATTGAATTTACAGGAAACCCTTCAGCAGAAAAAACTGGTGATCTTTGATTTTGACGGGACCCTGCTGGATTCCATGCCCATGTGGGCACATATCGGCACGGATTACATTACTTCCAAGGGGATTCTTCCCCCGCCTGATCTGGAGGAGACGCTGATCTCCAAGACACTGGAAGAAAGCGGGGAATACTATATCAAAGAACTGGGGCTTCCGATGACGGTTCCGGAATATCTGGATGATCTGTTTACTTATATCGAAGATGCCTATGCCCATCGGATCCCATTAAAAGCCGGCGCACTCGATTTTGTCCGCATGGTGGCCGAACAGGGAAAAGCGCGCTGCATTCTGACCACTACCATGCGCAGATGTGTGCTGGAAGCCATGAAAAACCATGGCCTGGATCAGTATATCGATACGCTGTATACCTGCGGGGAACTTGGCATGAGCAAGAAAACGCCGGACATCTATACATGGACCGTCAAAGCCATGGGCGCCGCGCCGGAGGACACGGTTTTGTTTGAAGACGCCCATTTCGCGATCCGCAGCGGAAAAGAAGCCGGCTTAACAGTAGTGTCTGTCTATGACGATTCCGTGGCGGAGGAACAGGAGTTTATCCGAAAATATGCGGATTTTATGATTCATGATTTTCGGGAACTTGTATAGGAAGATGCGGATGAAGAGAAAAACAGCTATGAAGGACAGAACATATTTCAGTATTGCAGGCTTTGGAATGCTCGGGTATTCCATGGCAAGCCTGTGGATCTACCGGCTGGTAACGCTGCTTGCCTATCGGTGGAATCCGCAGCTGGCTTCCAGCCAGTATTTTACCTGGTTCGTATATTACGGCCTTTTATTCGGTGTGGGAGGACTGATCTGTTTCCGGATCCTGCGTCATCTGCCCAAAAAGAAAATATTCCGTCACCGAATGCGTCCGTCGGATATCTTTCAGGCCCTCTGTATTTCCCTGTTTCTTATGTATGTGGGATCCGGCATCGGACAATGGCTGAACCGGTTGCTGTCTGCGTCATCGGAAAGCACAGTAAGCAGCAGGTTCAGTGACCTGATCGAACAGTCCGATCTGCGGATTGTCATACTTATTGTGGTACTCATCGGACCGATCGCGGAGGAATTGATTTTCCGGAAATTACTGATCGACCGGATGATTGTCTTCGGAGACCGTACGGCGATTCTGCTGTCTGCATTCCTTTTTGCCATATATCACGGAACCTTTACCCAGTGCTTCTATGCCTTCTTTCTGGGGCTGGTGTTCGCCTATGTATACATCCGAACCGGACGGCCTTTTGTAAACATTGGGCTGCACATGCTGATCAATGGAATCGGGACACTGGGTCCCATCCTATTGAGCCGTATATTGCATCAGTCCATCAGCAACATTACCGCAGGGTCACTGCGCAGTATTGGAAATCCGATGGCGCTGATCGGCGTCGGAACCTATTCCATGGTGTTGCTGGTACTGGCGGCGGCAGGCATCGTGTTTCTGATTCTGCGTCTGCACCGGGGACTGGAAATTCGCCTGGGGGAACGGTCGATGCCTGCGGGACCGACGGCACGGGTCATGTTTCTTAATGCAGGCATGCTGGGATGGGTTGCCTGGTGTACATATCTGTTTGTACGTTCGCTGTCATGAGGAATACATGCATATTTGCTATATTTGCAGCAACTGTTTCTTGTCGGAAAAGCGCCGGACTGACGACCTTTTATCGGGTCGCCGGTCCGGCGCTTTTTAAAGGAAAAAATTCTTTTTTAAGGAGGAGAGAGTATAGAAACTGTCACACACTTCAGGTATGCGGCAGATCATAACATGCATTACAGCAGTTTTTCCACTGCGGCGGAAACCTTTTCCATGCTTTCTGTCGGTTCGAAACGAGCAACGACAGCGCCGTTTCGGTCAACCAGGAATTTTGTGAAATTCCATTTGATCTCCGGATTGTTCTTGTAATCTTTATCAATCTTGTGGAGCATTGCGCCCATCATAACCGCTTTCGGACCTTTGCCAAAGCCTTTGAAGCCCTGCTGGCTCTTCAGATATGTATAGAGGGGAAGGGCATTCGGCCCGTTAACCTCAGACTTCTTCATCTGCGGAAACTGAGTATTGTATTTCAGTGTGCAGAATTCGTGAATTTCCTCATCGGTTCCCGGCGTCTGGCCTGCAAACTGGTTGCAGGGGATATCCAGGATCTCCAGCCCGCGGTCGTGAAAAGCTTCATACATGGTTTCCAGATCTTTGTACTGGGGAGTAAATCCGCATCCGGTCGCTGTATTTACTACCAGTACTACTTTGCCTTCATATTCTTTTAAAGATAATTCTTCTCCATTACGGTCCATTACTTTGTAATCATAAAAAGCCATTGTCAAACCTCCTGTTCATGGAATGTATTTATTAAAATTATATTTGATAAAATATTTATAGCAGATTTCAGAGAAGCTGTCAACAGAAAAATAAAAATAATTGCCGGAAAATCTAAAAATGATTTACCAGAAGCAGTTGGGAAGAGGGGCGGAAAAGGGGCAGCCGGACAGGAATCAGCAGGAGAGTAGGAGAATACGACACGCAGAACAGAAGTTCAGAACAAAAATTCGAAAGTGCAGGGAGGATTTTGGGACTCCGGAAGATGTAAGATGAACAAAGAAATAAAGAAAGAGTGCATGTAATCCGTGAGGGGAAGAGATCAGAATGCAATGGGTCAATCACAGGAAAACGCAGCGAATAAAAAGAAGATTTTGGGAGGATACGTTATGTTGCTTTTATTTTTTCTTTTTTGCTTTTTCTTTTCGGAGATGGATGATTTGTAGTGTGCAGTATAAATGAAGGGCATAGGGCTCCGGAGTGGCGGAGAAAAACATTGAGGAGGACGATATTTTGCAGTCAGGAGACAGGATGGGGATTTTTGTTATTTTGATGATACCACTGGCGGTGTTGGTGAAGTTGGTTAAGGGGCAGAGGTAGGGGATTAGGGTAAGGGAAACATGAGCATGTTATATACAAAAAATTAGTATAGTGCTAAAATTTAATTCAAGCTTGTTATTTATGTGCGGTAAAAATTTTTGCATTATTTTGAGATGACCTATTGAGGAAAATGATGGTGATTAGTGATAAAATGTGTACTCCTTTGTGGGCGAAAAAAGAAGAGCGGGCAGGTCGATTTTACTGGTTGTCGTTGGTTACACATCTCGAAGATACGATGAATGTATCCAGATGGTTGTGGAACAATTGGCTCAGCGACAGACAGAGAGAATTCTGTATTAACTCGATAAATCCTTCCAATGAGGAGACGGCATCAGACTTAGCAGCATTTTTAGGAGCTGTTCATGATATTGGGAAGGCGACACCGGCTTTTCAAACACAGAAAGGTTTTAGCAATTCACCGGATTTGGATGTGATGCTTCTTGAAAAACTGGAACGGGCAGGATTTTCTGGAATAGCGGATTTGACGTTGACTGGCTCTCGAAAGAGTCATCATACTGTAGCAGGAGAGTACCTGCTTTCGCAATTTCAAGTCAAGGATGATATAGGATCTATTATCGGAGGACATCACGGAAAACCGGCAGATGAGCGATTTGAAATTGAGGATCAGTCTGCATATGTGGAAAACCTTTTTCAAAATGAAGATAAAACTTCTGAGATCTACAAGAAATGGTCACATGTTCAGAAGGGGATTTTTAACTGGGCGCTGGAGGCAGCAAGTTTTGAAAATGCAGATCAACTGCCGGAAATTTCTAAGCCGGGGCAGGTAATTTATTCAGGATTGCTTATTATGGCAGACTGGATTGCAAGTAATGCGGAATATTTCCCGCTGATTCCAATCGATTCGGAATATAATACTGATTGTACCGCCAGATATAAAAATGGTATTTCTGCATGGTATAAAAATCTTCCGCTTCAGATTCAAAGTTACCCGCAGGCTGATGAATTGTTCAATTATCGTTTTGGATTCCAGCCAAGGAACTTTCAGAAAATTGTCTGTGAGACGGTCGGCCATATTCATGAACCGGGAATTGTTATTCTTGAGGCACCGATGGGGCTGGGAAAAACAGAAGCAGCTCTTGCAGCAGCGGAAGAAATCGCATCTAAAACCGGAAGCAGCGGCCTGTTTTTTGGACTTCCTACACAGGCAACATCAAACAGTATGTTTGAAAGAGTCCATCAATGGCTGGAAAATCTTACGGATGCATATGATGAAAAGCAGTCACTAAGACTTCAGCATGGAAAAGCTGCATTAAATGAAGAGATGAACAGACTGCAGAATGCATCTTCCGTTGATCTTGATGGGGAGAGCGGCAGTAATGTTTATGTGAACCAATGGTTTTCGGGACGAAAAAAGGCGTCACTTGATGATTTTGTGGTTGGTACAGTGGACGGATTTCTTCTTACTGCCTTGAAGCAAAAACATCTGGCACTTCGGCATCTTGGTTTTAGCAAAAAAGTTATAATTATTGATGAGGTGCATGCGTATGACACCTATATGCAGCAGTATCTCGAAGAAGCTTTGCGATGGATGGGAGCATATGGAGCACCGGTTATTCTTGTATCTGCGACACTGCCATTGGAAAAAAGAAAAGAATTGATTTCGGCATATTTAAAAGGGAAAGGAGTGAAAGGTAGGGATATTGTTTTTCCGGAGATACTGACCGGATGTCATTATCCGCTGATCAGTTATACAGACGGGATGACAGTGAAAGCACAGGCATCATTTGAACCGGTAAAAGATAAGATTGTCTATATAAAAAAAATAAGTGAAGACGGATTGCTGGATAAGGTCACGGAATTATTGAAGGGAAATGGTGTCATTGGCATCATTGTTAATACAGTAAGTAAGGCGCAAAAGCTCGGAAAAATCTGTAAGGAGCATTTTGGAAATGATACGGTTGACATCCTGCATTCAGCTATTATTGCAACAGACAGGGTTCGAAAAGAAAATACTCTGATGCGCATGATTGGAAAAGGCGGTGACCGTCCTAAACGAAAAATCATTATTGGAACACAGGTTATAGAGCAGTCTCTGGATATTGATTTTGATGTTTTGATTACAGATCTGTGTCCGGTTGATTTACTGATACAGAGAATCGGAAGGCTGCATCGGCATGAAATTCAGCGGCCGGAAAGACATAGAGAACCTGTTGTGTATGTAATGGGGACCAGTACCCAGTTGGAATTTGAAAAAGGCACCGAACGAATTTATGCCAAATATTATCTTATTCGTACTCAATATTTTCTTCCGGGTGAAATACGGATTCCAACAGATATCCCAATTTTGATTGATCAAGTGTACGGTGGAAAAAAAATTGAACTCCAGGGAGAACAGGGGAAAATTTATCAAGCAAGCAGCAAACAAATGGAACTGGATAAGCAGAACAAACAAAATAAAGCGCTTACGTATCGTATTGATGCTCCGCACATCAGAATAAAACCGGACAAGTATAATCTCATTGGCTGGCTGGAAAACCCGGATTTTTCCAGAAGTGATGAAACAGCAGCTGCTCAGGTAAGAGATATTGCAGATACAATTGAAGTGATAGCTGTAAAACAGACAGGAAATGGATATGGAACTTTTGATAACGAAGAGGATATCTCGGCCAGAATAGATGAACCAGGAATTTCCAGGGAATTGACAAAACAAACGATTCGTCTCCCGTTATTTGCTACGAGAAAGAAGGGAATTTCAGCAACGATTGAGTTTCTGGAAAAATATAATCTGAAATGTTTACCTGACTGGCAGGATCAGCCTTGGCTTAAAGGGTCTTTGGGAATCATTTTTGATGAAAATGGACGGTTTGGCATGAATGGAATTATACTAAAATATGATAATGAGTATGGACTGCGAGAGGAAAAAAATGATGGGAAGGTTTAATTTGCTGGACGAACCATGGATTTCGGTTCTGGATGGAAAAACAGGAGAAAAGAGAGATGTATCTTTGCTGGAGTTTTTTCAAAATGGAGGAAAGTATCAAACGCTGGCTGGAGATACGGAAACGCAAAATTTTGCTGTGATGAGATTTTTACTGTCAATTATTCAGACAGTTTTTTCGAGATTTGATTTTGAAGGTGCTGTATTGCCGGGAGTAGAACTTGACGAGAGATGGGTACAGACAGAGTCTGTTGATGAAGATGATCTGGATGAATATTGCGACGCTGTTTCAGAGTGCTGGGATCGGTTATATTTAAACGGCAGTTTTCCAGATGTTGTATCTCAGTATCTTGAAAAATGGAGAGATCGGTTCTTCCTTTTTGACGAGGTTCATCCATTTTATCAGGTGAATCAACAGGAGATGAATGATATCATGGAATTGATTCCTCAAAAAAGTCAGCCGACTACGATTTATGGTAAAAACTTAAACCGCACAATTTCTGAAAGTGAAAATAAGATCGCGTTATTCTCACCAATTGTGCAAACAGGCAGTGGTAAAAGAAGCAAAAAGGATATTATGACATCAGCGCAGCTTGTAAGATGGCTGATCACATTTCAAGGTTATTCGGGACTAGCGGATAAAGTATCGTTGGTGAATACTGTTGAAAAACAGAGACCGTCAAAGGGGTGGCTGTTTGACCTTGGAGGTGTTTTTCTGCAGGGAAGCAATGTCTTTGAAACGCTTGTTATGAATTATATTCCAGAATTTCCGGCAAACAGGAAGCAACTCTGTGGAAGGATACAAAACCCCTGTTGGGAAGCAGACGGGAGTCTTGTTGTCAAGAGAATTTATTCAGGAAAACAGATTGATAATCTTGCAGAATTATATACAAACTGGAGCAGATCCATCTATATAGATCCGATGATGGATATGGCAGATCCGGTGGAAATCAACATAGTAAAATTGCCTGAGATTGAGCATACTGAGAATTCGATTGAGCCAATGACATTATGGCGTTGGAATGAAAACGGACCTAATAAAAATCATTTCACACCGAAAAAACACAATGCAGAGCAGGCTCTGTGGAGATCATTTGGAATTATTGCCATGAACCCTTCTTCCGGCGAGTCCTCCAGGCAATTCAGACCAGGCATATATGGACAGTATCGCAGATTAGCAAAGGTTGCTGGAAGCAGGTGGACTAATTTGACAGGAGTCAGCATGGCGGATGATGGAAATGCGACGTCATGGCTTCCTGTAGATGAAATTTCGGATAGTTTTATGATCAATGATTTGGTTATTGCAGATGAGGAACCAGATGGCTGGATTGTTCGCATAAATGATGTAGTAGAAACCACAAAAGAGGTTGTTTCTACCATTTTTAAGAGCTATCTTAGAGGTATATGTGAAATCAGAGATTTGAAAGTAACAAGTCCTATGGATCCAAATGCTGCAGGTTTTATTGAGAGGGAAATTGCAGAGATGTACGCTCTGATCGATTCTTCCTTTAAAGAATGGATTTGTTCGATTGAACCAGGTGATTCAAAAGAAGAAAAAATCAAGTCCTGGAACACTCAATTAAGGCGGCAGGTGCTGAATAGAGGCGAAGAATTATATGAATCCAGTATGATGCGGGATTTAACAGGAATAGAGAAGGATAACAAAATCGTAAATATCGCAACAAAATATTGGCAGTTTGTTTATCGTGTAAATAATAAACTGGGAAAAGGAGGAGCAGCTTGAATACAGAAAGTAATAAACCATCTGTATACGATACCATGGCAGGAATTTTGGCACATATGAATGGCCCGCAGGAAAAGAAGAATATCGCAGGGCATCTTGCTGCGATCCGAAATTCTATTGGTAAAGGGTATGAGAATACGGCAGAAGTCTGGCCGATTATATTTCCATTGATGCCAGCGGAATATCTTGGAAATGGCGCCATGACGTATGAAGAAAAGGCATTGCTTGTTACTTTGCAGCTTTATGCCATTGGACAGCAAGGATCAAATAAAACGCAGGGAGATAGGAGCAGGAATTTTGGAAGTTCCCTTCGTAACATTCGGGGAATCGAGTCAGCTGCGTTGGACAGGCGTTTCAATACGATGCTTACTGCAACGACATTTGAGGAATTTGCGTATCATTTAAGACAAATATTCAAGCTTGCAAAGTCTAAGAATACATTTTCAGTAAATTTTCCTGCATTGGCAGAAGATTTATTTTGGTACCAGAAAGATAAGGATAAAATGGTTTGCCTTCGATGGGCAAGAGAATATTATCGTCCGTCATTGAAGAAGGATACTGTTTCTTCAGATGAATGAAAAAACTAGTGGGTATAAAAGCAAAGACATAATAAAAGGAGATTAAAAAATGGCAGAAAATCGTTTCTATCTTGACATGCATGTAATTCAGACACTCCCGCCTTCAAATGTAAACAGGGATGATACGGGCAGCCCGAAAACTGCTGTATACGGCGGTGTGCGTCGTGCAAGGGTAAGTTCTCAGGCATGGAAAAGGGCAATGAGAAAATATTTCCTTAACGAATCTGAAGAGGATCTGGGAGTAAGGAGTCTCGATGTAGTGAAATATGTTTCGGATAGAATTCGTGCGGCTGATCCTTCTGTAAATGAAGAGAATGCAATGGATATGTCGGAAAAACTATTTAATGTTGCAGGAATTAAAACAAAAGATCAAAAAACAAAAGCGTTGTTTTTTTTAGGAAAAAAACAGGCAGAGGAGTTAGCTGCTGCCGCTATTCAAGGAGAGACAGATAAAAAGACTGTGCAGGAAATTTTCCGCAGCAATCCTGCGGTGGACATAGCTCTCTTTGGAAGAATGGTTGCGGATGACCCTTCTTTAAATGAAGATGCTTCAGCTCAGGTTGCCCATGCAATATCTACACATGGCGTTCAGACAGAGTTTGATTTTTATACTGCCGTTGATGACTTGGCTCCTGAAGATAATGCTGGCGCTGGCATGCTTGGAACAATTGAGTATAATTCTTCAACCTTGTATCGGTATGCCAATATTGCGATGCATGAGTTAAGCAAGCAACTTGCGGACAAAGAACAGACAATTCATGCAGCCAAATTGTTTGTTGAGGCGTTTGCCAATTCAATGCCGACAGGGAAAGCGAATACTTTTGCGAATCAGACACTCCCACAGCTTTTAATGATAAACATTCGCCAGGATAGACCGGTGAATCTGGTTTCTGCATTTGAAAATCCGATAAGTTCTAAGAATGGAATTGTTGTGCCGTCGATAAATCGTCTCTTTGATGAAGTTAAGAAAACGGAAAAATTTGTATCTGTTCCTGTTAAATCATTTTATGTTGTAGATGAAGATGTTAATAAACCGGAATGGGCAGTAGAGGAAGATACTCTTTCTGATCTTTTAAATGATTTTGCAGAAGCCGCAGGAATGCTTCTTTAAAGGCAGGTGATCGTTTTGAAAACGGTTTTACTAAAATTTGCCGGCCCTTTACAATCATGGGGTACGGATTCCCATTTTGAAACAAGACATACGGATACTCACCCATCTAAAAGCGGTGTACTTGGAATGATTGCGGCCGGTCTGGGATATGGTCGTGATGATGATGAAAATTTGTCCAAGCTGAATGCATTACAGTTTGCTGTTCGTGTTGATCAAGCCGGGCAGATTTTACGAGACTATCATACAGCGAAAAAATATAAGAAAAATGGTGAATTGGAAAGAACATATGTCACTAATCGGTATTATTTGCAAGATGCAGTTTTTCTTGTTGCTCTGAGCAGTGACGAAGAGAGTTTAGTGAATGATGTAAAAACTGCCGTGACATATCCATATTATCCAATTTTCTTAGGGCGGAGAGCGCTTCCGCCTACGGCGGAGTTGTTTCAGGGGATATATAATACAGATGCAGTTACTTTGCTGAAAGAATATCCCTGGCAGGCATCTGTACGGTATCAGCAAAGGCATAGCAACCGTATTCAGATCTATGCAGATTCTGTGTTATTGGACAGTAACAGTATTCGCCTTAGAAACGATATTGCCTGCTCATTTTCTCAAATTCAAGGGCGCAAATTCCGTTTGAGAAAAGAAGCCAGGATTACCGTGGATGCAGTGATACCGGACAAACCGGACAAAAAAGATGAGCATGATATATTTAAGGCGTTAGGAGAAGATTGATATGTACTTATCACGAGTAGAAATCGATGTCCGAAATAGAAGAAAAATAAAAGATCTGACTCATCTGGGAGCATATCATAACTGGGTGGAATGCAGTTTCCCAAATGAGTGGAAAGAGAGCATTCGAAGTCGGAAATTATGGAGAATTGATACCTTGCAAGGGCGGAGGTACTTGCTACTGGTCAGTGAAGAAAAGCCAGACTTAGAAAAGCTTGAAAAATATGGAATTCATGGAAGCGCTCAGACAAAGTCTTATGACAAGTTTCTTACTTCTATCACAGAGGGTGGAATATATAGATTTCGAGTGACATTAAATCCTGTAAAATCAATTTCTCGTGGGGAAGGAAAACGTGGCAGGGTTGTACCGGAGATTACAGCAACACAACAATTGCGGTATCTCGAAGAACGAGCTGATCAGTTAGGGTTTGAATTGATTCCTGATGAATATCAAATTGTAGAGAGGGGATGGGAGGCATTTAGAAAGCAAGGGCAGGAGATGATCCGTCTTAGCAAAGCAACTTACGAAGGTCTTTTGAAAATAACGAACAGGGATGTGTTTTATCATACACTGACCCGTGGAGTGGGAAAGAAAAAGGCGTATGGTTTTGGCCTTATGACAGTAATTCCGGTGTGAGAGGAGTAGTGTTATTGTGGCAGTTTTAAAAACAAAACTTTCAGAAATGCCTAGAATATCCGACAGAGTTACATACATCTATGTGGAACATTCAAAAATCAACCGTGTGGATGGTTCGATCACAGTTGCGGAAAGCAGAGGTATCGTCAGGATACCAGCTTCTATGATTGGCATTTTACTCTTAGGGCCAGGTACCGATATCAGTCACCGAGCTATGGAACTGCTAGGGGACAGTGGAACCAGTGTTGCATGGGTAGGGGAACAAGGCGTTCGGAATTATGCTCATGGAAGGAGTTTGTCCCATACATCTCGTTTTTTGGAATTACAGGCAAAACTGGTCAGCAATACTCGGTCAAGACTGCAAGTCGCTCGGAAGATGTATCAGATGCGTTTTCCGGAAGAAGATGTATCTTCTCTTACGATGCAGCAGCTTCGCGCAAAAGAAGGTGCCCGTATAAGAAAAATATACAGAAAAATGTCTGCCGAATACGGTGTAGACTGGAATGGAAGGACTTATGATCCTGATGACTTTGAAGGGGGCGACCCGGTTAATCAGGCTCTTTCTGCGGCTAATGTAGCGTTGTATGGATTGGCATACAGCGCTATAGCTGCTATGGGACTGGCTACTGGATTAGGATTTGTTCATACAGGACACGACTTATCATTCGTATATGATATTGCGGATCTGTACAAAGCTGATATTACAGTCCCTGTAGCATTTGAAATTGCCTCGGAGTACGAAGAAGGGGACAATGTTGGAAAAATCTCGCGACAAAAAGTTCGTGATAAATTTATTGGCGGGAAATTGTTTGCAACAATTGTCCGTGATATACAACTGTTATTCGGAATTAAAGAAGAAGAGCAATTGAATGTGGAACCGCTAAGTTTGTGGGATAACCGAGAGGGAAACATAAAGTATGGAATAAACTATAGTAACGAAAATGAGGATTAAGCGAACATGCCGTTTACTGTTATTGTATTAAAAAAAGTCCCAAATTCTTTAAGAGGGGATTTAACAAGGTGGATGCAGGAAATTGCAACTGGCGTTTATGTCGGCAGCTATAATTCCAAAGTAAGGGAATATTTATGGAAGCGTGTCACAGATACTGTGGGTCAAGGGGAGGCATCCATGTGTTATGCCTGCAGGAATGAGATAGGGTATTCTTTCTGCACTTGCAATACAGACAGACAGGTAGTTGACTACGATGGCATTCCGCTCGTTTTAATTCCTGCAAAAGATACGGAGGAAGAAAATATAGCGGGAATTTCAATGGGTTTTAGCAATGCCAATAAATTTCGTCATGCATGTCAGATGCGAAAGATTTCAGGAACAACTAAATTAAGTCCAGAACTGAACACTGGATGTTCCGGAGTTAATAACAGTAATAACCAGGATATTGTGTTTCTTGATATTGAAACTACAGGGCTTGATGCAGAATCTGATCAGATTATTGAAATTGGAGCCATAAAAATATCAAAGAATCGACAGACCGAGTTTCATAGATTGATTAATTCAGAGATGCATATTCCAGATATCGTGCAAAAGCTGACTGGGATTACAGAGGAAATGCTTAAAACAGGAAGCACGTTAGAGGACAGTATACGCGATTTCGATAGATTTATTCAATCTGCAGTTTTGATTGGATATAACGTGTCATTCGATATTAAATTTTTAAACAGAGCATTTGAAAGAATGTCCTTAAATACGATACACAATAAGACATTGGACTTATTGCGTGAAGCGAAAAGGGAAAACTGCTTTCAGGATAATTATAAGTTTGAAACAACTCTTAAAGAGTATGGTATCGATCAGTCAGTTTTTCATAGAGCACTTGAAGATGCAAAACTGGTGCAGTTATTATATAATAAGATGGGATTTGTGAAGAAGCTGTAAGATGGGATCGATTGAAAGTGAATAAAATCCCGTATGTTCAGAAGAAAAAATGGGGGATTTCTGGGATTTTTTTGCTGTAATTCCCGCGCGAGCGGGGGTGATCCTGAGCGTAAAATTGGTTAAAGAGTCGGATTTGAGTAATTCCCGCGCGAGCGGGGGTGATCCCGCCGCAAGGCTGTCAATCTGCTTCTGCATTGCGTAATTCCCGCGCGAGCGGGGGTGATCCTACTGGCGTTTAGCCATGCGGGTAACAAGGTAAGTAATTCCCGCGCGAGCGGGGGTGATCCTCCGTTCCATGCCATCCCAGCTTGCTTGTGGACGTAATTCCCGCGCGAGCGGGGGTGATCCTATATATACCGTCCTTAAAAATCGCGTCTGTGGGTAATTCCCGCGCGAGCGGGGGTGATCCCAGCCTGTGCCATTCTAGCGATGCTATTCAGCCGTAATTCCCGCGCGAGCGGGGGTGATCCTAACCAACCCTTCGTCCAGACGCTCTTTAAACCGTAATTCCCGCGCGAGCGGGGGTGATCCTGGAACGTTATCCAATTGTATCGCCTCCTTTCTGTAATTCCCGCGCGAGCGGGGGTGATCCCTCTTCCATAATTTCGAAAATATCATATGGTTCGTAATTCCCGCGCGAGCGGGGGTGATCCTGAGTTACACCGGTATGACAATTCGGGAACTTGGTAATTCCCGCGCGAGCGGGGGTGATCCTTGAAAGAAAGGCAGGAGAAAAAAGATGACTGAGTAATTCCCGCGCGAGCGGGGGTGATCCTCTGCATGAATCCATCGCCCACAGGCTCACCAGGTAATTCCCGCGCGAGCGGGGGTGATCCTGCGCAATCACGTTTTTGTTTTCTTCCGGCAATGTAATTCCCGCGCGAGCGGGGGTGATCCCGAGCGGACCGCCGAAGGGAGAGAACTTAGTGAGTAATTCCCGCGCGAGCGGGGGTGATCCTTCCACCGTCAAGCACGCTGATCTTTACACGGAGTAATTCCCGCGCGAGCGGGGGTGATCCTGCGCCGCAGCAGCGTGGGACGAAAAGAACGGAGTAATTCCCGCGCGAGCGGGGGTGATCCTCCACCGCCCGCATATGCGTCGCATGGAATTTCGTAATTCCCGCGCGAGCGGGGGTGATCCTCTGATTCGCCCTTCCCCAATAAATTTATGAAGGTAATTCCCGCGCGAGCGGGGGTGATCCCGCATGGAGCCGATCGAAAAAAAGATACAAGATGTAATTCCCGCGCGAGCGGGGGTGATCCTAATTTTATACGGCCGTTCTGGCCGGGCGGAGAGTAATTCCCGCGCGAGCGGGGGTGATCCCGGTGGTATCACGTGGTTTGCCAGCAAAAAGTTGTAATTCCCGCGCGAGCGGGGGTGATCCCGGCGTTTTGCACAAATTTAGAGCCAGACACCTGTAATTCCCGCGCGAGCGGGGGTGATCCTGCGCAGCGGCAGCCTGGGACGAAAAGAACGGAGTAATTCCCGCGCGAGCGGGGGTGATCCTATGTTTTTTTGTCATCCATTTTTCACCTCCTGGTAATTCCCGCGCGAGCGGGGGTGATCCTACTGGCGTTGAGCCATGCGGGTAACAAGGTAAGTAATTCCCGCGCGAGCGGGGGTGATCCCAGCACCATCATCATCGCGACATCATAGCCGTTGTAATTCCCGCGCGAGCGGGGGTGATCCTCAGCGCAATTTTTGCATGGCTTCCGACAACGGGTAATTCCCGCGCGAGCGGGGGTGATCCTCATTTTTACACCGGAGCAGGTGTACCAGGTAAGTAATTCCCGCGCGAGCGGGGGTGATCCTATCGCATCCATGCCAGCGCTTCCGGTTCTGGCGTAATTCCCGCGCGAGCGGGGGTGATCCCATGTGTACAGCTATGTGTTATGTACAACTGTCGTAATTCCCGCGCGAGCGGGGGTGATCCCGATGTGGATGCCTTCGCGGAAGCGTATCTTGCGTAATTCCCGCGCGAGCGGGGGTGATCCTATTCTTTGCTTTTGACTTTTGACCGTCCAAAAGTAATTCCCGCGCGAGCGGGGGTGATCCCGGCGAACGGCTAAACAGCATCGCTAGAATGGCGTAATTCCCGCGCGAGCGGGGGTGATCCTCAAGTAATCAACGTGATTCTTTCCGTCAATTAGTAATTCCCGCGCGAGCGGGGGTGATCCTCAGGTAATCCACGTGATTCTTTCCATCAATGAGTAATTCCCGCGCGAGCGGGGGTGATCCTGCGCCGCAGCAGCGTGGGACGAAAAGAACGGAGTAATTCCCGCGCGAGCGGGGGTGATCCTGCGCCGCAGCAGCGTGGGACGAAAAGAACGGAGTAATTCCCGCGCGAGCGGGGGTGATCCTGACAGCGACAAGGAAGACCTGAAGCGCGCGAAGTAATTCCCGCGCGAGCGGGGGTGATCCCATGGGATTGGCCATGGAAGGCGGCAGATCAGGGTAATTCCCGCGCGAGCGGGGGTGATCCCGGCGGACGAGGATTGCACGGTGATTGCTTAATGTAATTCCCGCGCGAGCGGGGGTGATCCCCAGCCATACACAGCGGCAATTTTTCCCGGCAAGTAATTCCCGCGCGAGCGGGGGTGATCCCAACAATCTGTGTGTAAGGACTAATCAACTCAAGTAATTCCCGCGCGAGCGGGGGTGATCCCACGGTTGACGTTCTGGCCAGAAGATCAATGTTGTAATTCCCGCGCGAGCGGGGGTGATCCCAACGGAAGTTGGACAGGATAAATGCATGTGGGGTAATTCCCGCGCGAGCGGGGGTGATCCCGAGCGATCCGCCGAAGGAAGGGGACTCAGCGAGTAATTCCCGCGCGAGCGGGGGTGATCCTGCTCGGAAGGTCATATCCTCTGCTTTGACGAGGTAATTCCCGCGCGAGCGGGGGTGATCCCAGGCGAACACCGGGAAAGGGCTGCAGTGGTTGGTAATTCCCGCGCGAGCGGGGGTGATCCTCACGGCATTTTTTAAAGCCCGTGAAAGCACCAGTAATTCCCGCGCGAGCGGGGGTGATCCCGCCGCGCCGCCGCAATTCTCTGCGCACGGAAGGTAATTCCCGCGCGAGCGGGGGTGATCCTGCTGAGAAAGGCAAACAAAAAAATGTCGTTGGGTAATTCCCGCGCGAGCGGGGGTGATCCCCCTCGCAAGCAGGCCCCACGCAAGTCGGCTCCGTAATTCCCGCGCGAGCGGGGGTGATCCTACGGCGATCCTGACGGCCTGGGCGATCTGCAGGTAATTCCCGCGCGAGCGGGGGTGATCCTCCGACAAGAGGCCGGCCATCAGCAACCATGTAGTAATTCCCGCGCGAGCGGGGGTGATCCTGGATTGACTACGCAAAGCCCTGCGATAATGGGGTAATTCCCGCGCGAGCGGGGGTGATCCTACCATTAGTCAAGATTCCGAACTTTGCTTTTGGTAATTCCCGCGCGAGCGGGGGTGATCCTAATTGCACTATCTTTGATATTTTGTAAATTCAGTAATTCCCGCGCGAGCGGGGGTGATCCCTTTGTCCCCTGTGCCTTTGGCGCATAATTCCCGTAATTCCCGCGCGAGCGGGGGTGATCCTGCCATATTATGATCTGATTCTTTGATCCCAAAGTAATTCCCGCGCGAGCGGGGGTGATCCTCACCCCGGATGTAAAGCACGTCACTTTTTATGGTAATTCCCGCGCGAGCGGGGGTGATCCTCACATCACAGGAATTGGAAATGCTGGTCCTATGTCAAGATTTAGCGCAAGTTAAAATGAGAAATTTATCCTTATCTTAACTTACTAAGAGCAGTTCGTCTGTCTGCTCGTATAGCTTTTCAAAGTCATCCGGTGACATATAATCGCAATGGCTATGAATACGTTTGGTATTATAAAAGGCTTCGATATACTCAAATACCAGGCGATATGCCTGCTGATAATCACGTATTTTAAAACGATTCAGCCATTCCCGTTTGATCAGTGCATGAAATGCTTCAATGCATGCATTATCCCAGGGAAAAGCCTTTTTCGAGTAGCTACGCTGCATTTTTACAGTAGCATCTCGATATGCCTTAGATACATACTGACTTCCTCTGTCACTGTGGATAATCAATGGAAGCTCTGTGTTCCGTTTGGCTTTCGCTTTGTTGATGGTATCAATCACACAGGATACCTCTAATGTCTTGCTAAGTGTCCAGGCAATAATCTTGCGGGAAAACAGGTCCATAATACTTGTCAGATAGACAAAGCCATCGACCGTCCAGATATACGTGATATCACTGCACCATACCGCATTGGGACGATCAGGGCTAAACTGTTCATCCAGGAGGTTTTTCAGTTCGTAACTCAAATCAGAGTCTATGGTAGTGATGGTCCATGGTTTCACCCATTGGGCTTTGATCCCCATTTCCCTCATACATTTTCCAACGGTACGTTCTGAGATGATCTCTCCCCTCTGACGTAGTTTTTTTGTTATTTTAGGGGCTCCGTAGTTTTGCTTCGATTCCTCATAAATATCCTGTATTTTTCTTTTTATGTATTCCCTGCGTTTTTCTGTATCAGAAGGAGTACGGTTCAGCCAGGAACGATATCCTGACCGTGAAACGCCTAAGTATTTCAGCATTCCGGAGACGGAAACCCGGCGGCCCTGTTTTCTGGCAGCTTCCGTCTTTTTAGAAACCCCGAGATAAATAGCTTCTGTTATTTTCCCAGAATGCTGATTGCTTTTTTTAGTACATCAAGTGCATCTTTGGCATCACGGAGTTCACGTTTCAGACGAGCGATTTCTTTCTGCTCATCGGAGGCGTAATTACCGGAACCACGAACAGTAATATCGCCAGACTCCCGGAACTCCCTCAGCCATCTTGTCAGGGTGCTGTAACCTACACCGAGATTTTGGGCACAGCCACGAACACCTAGCTCCTTGTGTTCGAAATAATACTGGACTGCATCCAGTTTGAACTGTTTGTCATGTTGCCTTGCCATCATGAGATCCTCCTCCAGTACGATGTTTCTATTGTATCATGTATTGTCTATTTGGGACTTTCTCATTTTGACTTGCACTATTTATATTCTAGTACCATGCTTATCATTGGTAATTCCCGCGCGAGCGGGGGTGATCCCATACCGGTTTGTATGGGATCCGTGCCGCCCGGGTAATTCCCGCGCGAGCGGGGGTGATCCCTTTGTCCTTTGCACTGATCCCGTCAGCGCTATGTAATTCCCGCGCGAGCGGGGGTGATCCTGATTCCGGCATCAAGGCCACCTCGTCAAAAAAGTAATTCCCGCGCGAGCGGGGGTGATCCCACGGGACGGGCTCCCATATTGATAGTGCCAACGTAATTCCCGCGCGAGCGGGGGTGATCCTATAAGACGGTGATTTCACTTTAATTCTATGAAGTAATTCCCGCGCGAGCGGGGGTGATCCTCTTAAAATCCGGATCCTGCGCGTACCGGTAAGGTAATTCCCGCGCGAGCGGGGGTGATCCCGCTGGCCGAAGCGTTCATAGATAAACATGAACGTAATTCCCGCGCGAGCGGGGGTGATCCCAGGAGGCTGACCAGATTGCCGACATTCTTAGCGTAATTCCCGCGCGAGCGGGGGTGATCCTGAAAGAAACTCACCCAAAGCAGTACGATTATAGTAATTCCCGCGCGAGCGGGGGTGATCCCAGGAAAAACTCAACCGGCTAAAATACATATACGTAATTCCCGCGCGAGCGGGGGTGATCCCGCCCGGATATCATCCGGGCAAGCTTGAAAAGTGTAATTCCCGCGCGAGCGGGGGTGATCCCATAAAGGAGATGCTTGACGATGGCAAAGAAGGGTAATTCCCGCGCGAGCGGGGGTGATCCTCAGACCCTCTCTCTCTCAATTTCTTGAGATAGGTTGGTCCTATGTCAAGATTTAGCGCAAGTTAAAATGAGAAATTTATCCTTATCTTAACTTACTAAGAGCAGTTCGTCTGTCTGCTCGTATAGCTTTTCAAAGTCATCCGGTGACATATAATCGCAATGGCTATGAATACGTTTGGTATTATAAAAGGCTTCGATATACTCAAATACCAGGCGATATGCCTGCTGATAATCACGTATTTTAAAACGATTCAGCCATTCCCGTTTGATCAGTGCATGAAATGCTTCAATGCATGCATTATCCCAGGGAAAAGCCTTTTTCGAGTAGCTACGCTGCATTTTTACAGTAGCATCTCGATATGCCTTAGATACATACTGACTTCCTCTGTCACTGTGGATAATCAATGGAAGCTCTGTGTTCCGTTTGGCTTTCGCTTTGTTGATGGTATCAATCACACAGGATACCTCTAATGTCTTGCTAAGTGTCCAGGCAATAATCTTGCTGGAAAACAGGTCCATAATACTTGTCAGATAGACAAAGCCATCGACCGTCCAGATATACGTGATATCACTGCACCATACCGCATTGGGACGATCAGGGCTAAACTATTCATCCAGGAGGTTTTTCAGTTCGTAACTCAAATCAGAGTCTATGGTAGTGATGGTCCATGGTTTCACCCATTGGGCTTTGATCCCCATTTCCCTCATACATTTTCCAACGGTACGTTCTGAGATGATCTCTCCCCTCTGACGTAGTTTTTTTGTTATTTTAGGGGCTCCGTAGTTTTGCTTCGATTCCTCATAAATATCCTGTATTTTTCTTTTTATGTATTCCCTGCGTTTTTCTGTATCAGAAGGAGTACGGTTCAGCCAGGAACGATATCCTGACCGTGAAACGCCTAAGTATTTCAGCATTCCGGAGACGGAAACCCGGCGGCCCTGTTTTCTGGCAGCTTCCGTCTTTTTAGAAACCCCGAGATAAATAGCTTCTGTTATTTTCCCAGAATGCTGATTGCTTTTTTTAGTACATCAAGTGCATCTTTGGCATCACGGAGTTCACGTTTCAGACGAGCGATTTCTTTCTGCTCATCGGAGGCGTAATTACCGGAACCACGAACAGTAATATCGCCAGACTCCCGGAACTCCCTCAGCCATCTTGTCAGGGTGCTGTAACCTACACCGAGATTTTGGGCACAGCCACGAACACCTAGCTCCTTGTGTTCGAAATAATACTGGACTGCATCCAGTTTGAACTGTTTGTCATGTTGCCTTGCCATCATGAGATCCTCCTCCAGTACGATGTTTCTATTGTATCATGTATTGTCTATTTGGGACTTTCTCATTTTGACTTGCACTATTTATATTCTAGTACCAGGTAATTCCCGCGCGAGCGGGGGTGATCCTACTTCAT
The DNA here is from genome assembly GCF_000270305.1 of Clostridium sp. SY8519. Taxonomy (NCBI): domain Bacteria; kingdom Bacillati; phylum Bacillota; class Clostridia; order Eubacteriales; family Clostridiaceae; genus Clostridium; species Clostridium sp. SY8519. The sequence goes on from NC_015737.1 coordinate 2,168,674, forward strand.
CATTGCATTTGCAACGTTATCTGAAGTAATTCCCGCGCGAGCGGGGGTGATCCTGTAATTAGATGTGTAGACACTGACGGAATAGCGTAATTCCCGCGCGAGCGGGGGTGATCCCGGCTACAAGTTCAACCAAAATAGCGGTTTCGGGTAATTCCCGCGCGAGCGGGGGTGATCCGCTGAAACACTTAAATGCCCTGTTTGTGGCTCAGTAATTCCCGCGCGAGCGGGGGTGATCCCGTGGTGTAACTTTGCCCTGATATACATTCATAGTAATTCCCGCGCGAGCGGGGGTGATCCCCAGTGGAACGGTCCCGCCGGGTTACAATTAAAGTAATTCCCGCGCGAGCGGGGGTGATCCTGCTGGCGGTGATCCGGACACCGAGAACGGCGCGTAATTCCCGCGCGAGCGGGGGTGATTTTGCTGTATGCTTCACTGCCAAACCTGCCAGAGCGTAATTCCCGCGCGAGCGGGGGTGATCCCGGTCATAGCAGTCCGGACAGATGAACGGATGCGTAATTCCCGCGCGAGCGGGGGTGATCCCCGCCACGCTCCGACAGGCTCCGCGCCCATGCCGTAATTCCCGCGCGAGCGGGGGTGATCCTGTGCTGCGCCGCATGATTTCCTTTTTCGGCTTGTAATTCCCGCGCGAGCGGGGGTGATCCTTATATCAGATACCGGTTGTCGCTACGATAGCAGTAATTCCCGCGCGAGCGGGGGTGATCCCCAGTCAGAGCGGAATGCAAGCGAAATAAAAACGTAATTCCCGCGTGAGCGGGGGTGATCCCGGGAAAACGTTGATCGTTTCAGGCAGATCGGCGTAATTCCCGCGCGAGCGGGGGTGATCCTCAAAATAAAAAGCCCCTACGTCCTTCAGCGCAGTAATTCCCGCGTGAGCGGGGGTGATCCCACTTTTAACGGGTTTTGTTAAATCCAATTTCGGTAATTCCCGCGTGAGCGGGGGTGATCCCATCGCAGTTCCTCCTAAAACGTTTCTTCGCTTGTAATTCCCGCATGAGCGGGGGTGATCCGCAATATCTGACGATGAATCAGATCCAACAACTTTTGCAATATATTTTTTGTTGTCTGAAGTTGTAACGCCTATTTTTGAGGCTCCGTTTACCACATGGGCACATGTAACAATGTATCCGTCCTTGGATACGACAACACCGGATCCTGCTCCGCCCGATACCTGTGCTCCGAACCATGACTGGCTTGTCTGCAGGTTCTCTGTGGTGATGGCAACAACGCTTGAGCTGATCTTCTTGGCTACCGATGCGGCACTGCCTGTACTGCTGGCCGATGTCGCTATGCTGCCGCTGTCGCTTACCGTATTTATGACAACGTTTCCCGTGCCCTGAGTATAGATGTAGAACGCGCTTCCTGTAGCACCGGCCATGGCACACACAGCAAGGGCGGCTGCCTTTTTCAGGAGACCGCTGCCTTTTGGCTTGCGGATCATCTGGTGGAGGTTTTTTCTGTTTCGTTCGTTTCTGTTTCTGCTTTGCATAATAGGCTTTATCACTTCTTTCTTCTGTTTTTCTTTGCACCCTAAATATGCTTTAAAACCGTGGAAAAGATGGCTCAGAAAAATGTGAAAGTGTTGGAAATGCATATACGTATGCAGAAAAAGGAAAGGCGGCTTCTTTGATAAGATTTCCTTGTGCCAAAACACATACAAGGAGGAATTTTTATGCATACATTTCTTATTGATTCAGCAGTGACATCCTATCTCGGCTTTGAAAAGGGCAGGTATGAAACAGGAAGAAGACAGACTCAGCGATGATTTCACTGAGTATGTTCAGAAGCTGACTGAAAAGGTTCTGAAAAGCCCTTCCCTGAAAAGAGTGACTGTCGGCAGCAGTCATGAGCTTTTTCAGTATTTTTCAGAGGATCTTGCCAATGTGACAAAAGATATTGCGGGGCATTTCTATTCGGCAGGCAGTCAGGCTGACATTATGCCGGATGCGACACTGATCACGGCAAAGGGGAAACTTGACGGGGAAAGAGCCATTATCATCATCAGAACAGACCATAAGCCTGCACCGTTCAGCAGCGCCGCAAAGGATGACGTGCGTATTGTGTGAAGACAGCTTCTTCCGTCATCGCCGAAGGCAGATGAGGCGGTTGTTGTCTGCTATGATTCACAGCGCGTGTTCATCATTGAAAAAAAGTATACCGTGGACGGAAAATCCGAAGCGATTCTTAACAGCTCGTGGATCCATGGTGATGCTTCAATGACGGACCGCCAGAAGGAAAATGCAGTAAAGAGGATCATCAGAAAGGTGCAGAAGGAAACGCAGGATGAAATGTATATTCCAAAGCTCAAATCAGTTCTTTCCCAGAATGCCGTTACTGAGTCTCCTGTGAACGTCAAGGAAGTCATCGAAGATGTCATTGGTCAGGAGGCTGATCAGTACATGAAGGCGGAAGGCGTCGGAGAGAAGGATGAGATGCAGAACTATTCTGATTCTTCAAAAGTTACAGTCACCACCGATACGGGCATCAGAATCACTGCTGAGGCTGATGACGTTCTGAAAGGAAAAGATATCAGGATCGATGACGGAAAAATTATCATTTCCGGATTCAGTGAATACAAAATCAGCTGATGATTTTTATCGGGAACTCAGTTCCCGATTTTTTTGTTTTTCATGGTTGAAGAAAAGCCTTCTGATGATCCATATTAAGGGCGACTAAAAGAAATAATGGAGGAAAATATATGAAAAAGAATTTTAAAGAATATATGGAAGGCTATGATGCAGCGTTAAAGCTGCATCATGAGGCATTCCACGCATACTGCATGGAGATGCGGGAAGCTGCTCCAACAGCAGTAAAGGAGGCCCTGCAGACAAACTACAGGACTCTGCTTCTTGCGATCAGGAAGCAGGAGCTTGATGATCTCAGGAAGGAGCAGAAGGGCAGGGGGTAACTCCTGCTTTTTTGTTTCCCCGTATGCAGAAAAAGGCTGATGCACCACTTCTGGTAGAATAGAAATAGGGAAGGGGAGATGGATATGAATGCAATATCAGCCATTATCAGCGGACACTTTTCTGCAGGTGTATCCGCCGTACTCGTTCTGTCAGGAATCCTGGCGTATGCGGGGCTATATGTGATGTGCCCCGGAACGCTGCGTGATGCAGACACTGAAACGGAAAAAGAAAAGGCAGGAAGGAAAATAGCCGGAATTATATGTGCTCTGGTCACTATTCCGCTGCTTTTCGCACCTGTATTCTGAAAAAAAGGAAGAAAAAGAATATGCTATAATAGAAATAGCAAAAGAGGAGGACCAAAAAAATGGAAAAGAAATTTACTGTAAAAAGACCTAATGTAAGATATGTTGCTACAAAATTTTTTCTTGACGGTGATAACATCGTTGCATGTGCGTCGCTGATTGATGAGCTTGAACAGATCACGCTTGATGAAGCGGCTGACATCGTGTTTGTTCAGGACAGTACGCCGGCTGTTGAAAATTACCATAACTATCATGGCAGAAGAACTGCGATCATCAGATGCCACAGACCTGAAGAAAAGACATATCAGTACAGTGCCGAGGAAACAGCACGCCGTCTTCATATGACTGATATGACATTTGTGAAGGCGAGCGGGAAAACTGTAGAGATCCAGTATTAGGCCAAAAAAACAGGAGCAGGGAGCAGGGATCTCTGCTTTACTTTTTTGGAAATAGAAAAAGCGGACAGATGAGCCCGCTTCTTCTTTCAGCATTGAAGAGGAGATGACAGACGCCAGCTCCGAGTAGACCGAAGTCTACTTCACGCCATAGGCGGTCTTCACGAAGAACGGCTTACGCCGACTGTGGCCATAGAAGACCATATCCTCCCAGAACTTGACGTTTCTGGTGATTATGCCCTCTATGCGCGTGCAGGCGATAGGGCCTTTCCGCCAGTCATGGCGGTTGTTTCTATCGTACAGCCTGCCCGACACGCCTTTCGGCAGATCCTCCGTAATGCCCCAGTCGCATTTTGACCAGCTGAGGTGCTCGACCAGATAGCCAAGCTCCTTTCCGTTTGAGCCGTGCAGAAGATGATCGCCAATCATTCTACACAGCTCAGATGAAGAGACGCCGTCGATTGACGACGATTTACTAGGGAAAATGATTTTTTAAGATCATCATCCCATTCGCCCTTCGTAATTCTCTCACGGAGGTATTTATTGGACACGCCAAGGTGTTTCTCCTCAACGTGTTCAATAAACTGGGCGTCCATCCCAGCCTTAAAATCCACGATTGCGTCGTGGATATTAGGTTCGAATGCTTCCTCTCTTAATGTTTGTGTATTTAATGCTCTTTTTGTTTCCATATCGACAACCTCCTTCTTTTCTACTTTTTTTAATTTAAAACAGAAGGCTGTCGAAAAGAATCGGCAGCCTTGAAGGTAATTCCCGCGTGAGCGGGGATGATCCCGAGCGGTATGCGGACGGGAAGAAGCTTAGCGAGTAATTCCCGCGCGAGCGGGGGTGATCCCGATCGGATTTTCTGTTTTCTGATTTCTCGGATCAGCTCCGTAAGTGTAGACATAAAAGAAAAATTCGTGAGTTGACGCGAAGCGTCTCGTTTTGTATACTATTTATATAAGGGGACATGGGAGGAAAACTTCTGGTTCTCGGGAGCAATTTTGAGTTATGAAACATGTAGAAGGGAGAGAAGCATATGGCGGCAATTATTGGAGTATTGATCTGGCTGATCTGTTTGATTCTGGTTATCTATCTGACGCACAAGAAAAATCGTTCGATGGTCGGCATGGTAATTTTCGCAGTCTTTTTGCCGGTTATTGCGTTGATCGTAATATTGTGTATGAAACCGATTCCCCGGGTGGAGTAAGCCTGCAGTTTCGTCATGGTAAATAATCAGGGTAAATAATTAACGAGCGGTTCCTCTCGTCTGAATGATTTTTTCATTCAGGCGGGAGGATTTTTTATCCTGCAGCGGACGCATGCTGCGCTTACAGTGCCCGCCAGGATTCCTTCCGGTAGCCCTTATGGGCCCGGATATCCGCAAGACGCGCAAGCATGGCGGGAATGTCGTCGTTCAGTGTCCCTTTCAGCATCATATAGTTGGAGGCGTGATTCGAACGGAAGACGGTGCCCGGCGCGTCGACTTTCCGGAGAAAGAGTTCCATTTCATCCACCAGTTCCTCCGGTTTCAGCAGTTCCATCTGTCCGGATGCAAGCTCCTGCCGGATCGGCGCTGCGGGATCCAGCATCAGTGTGAGAAAGCCGACGTATTCCGGACGGATTCCGCTGATTAAGCGGGCAGAAGCAACTGCGTGCTCTTCGATCCGGGCACGTCCGCCCAGGCCGGAGATGAGCGTGACAGAGACGGCAATGCCGGACTGGCGGAGGCGCAGGCCGGCAGCCAGGATTTCGTCGGAAGATACGCCTTTGTGAATCCGGGACAGGACCGTGTCATCACCGGATTCGGCTCCCATATATACCATGGCGAGGCCGGCAGAGCGCAGCTGCTTCAGTTCGTCAGGCGTTTTTCGGAGCACATCGGCAGGGGTGCCGTATGAAGTGATCCGCTCCGCGGAAGGGAAGTGCTGCTTTAATTCTTTCAGGATTTCCAGCAGTGTTTCCGTGGGAAGAATGAGCGCGTCCCCGTCTGCCAGAAAAATGCGTCGGAAGATATCGCCATAGGCGGCAGCTGTTTCATGGATATCTTTCCGGATTTCTTCCAGGGTACGGATTCGGAAGTTTTTTGCTTTGTACATGGTGCAGAAGGTGCACTGGTTGTGCGCGCATCCGATGGTTACCTGCAGAATCAGGCTTCTGGCTTCGCTGGGCGGCCGGTAGACAATTCCTTCATAATTCATAGCTGTGCTCTCCTGTGGCTGCGGGATTGTAAATTCCGTAAAATACGTTTGCCGCTATCATACCACGGATGGAGGAGCATTTCAAAAAGCGGGACTGCTGCATGGGCACAGCAGTTCCGCTTTTTACAGGAAACGGGGCAGCTGCATGGGCACAGCAGTTCCGTTTTTACAGGAAACGGGGCAGCTGCATGGGCACAGCAGCTCCGTTTTTTACAGGAAACGGGGCCGCCGCGCAGTGCGGCAGCCCCGTCCCGGTGTAAGAATCGAATGGAAGGGTATCGTCGGAGCAAAGAACTCAGACTGCCCAGTGATCTTTCTCTTCTGCATACAGGTCTGGAAGGATTTTTGCCAGATTGGAGAATTCCTTCACATTGTGGTTCAGCAGGCAGTAAGGCCCCGCATCCGGAACAGTGAAGCCGTCCGGGATGGTTTTGACTGCTTTGCCGTTGTCGTCAATGGTGTAACCGAACCAGAAGCGGGAGCGGAGTTCGGATCCGCCTTCCGCAGGACGGAGGAAGTGGGTCATCACCACATCCAGATCCGGGGTCTGATCATCCCCGACAATGGTGGTTTTCGCGCAGACCAGTGTACTGCAGGCGTCGGTATCGATTTTGCTTTCATCATAACCCAGTTCCGAAGGGCGTTTGAACGCGATGATCAGCATGCCTGCGCCGCCCGGCAGCCCGATGTCTTCCCAGATATGGTGCACGCTTCCCCAGTGGCGTTCCCGCATGGATTTGGTCATATCCAGCGCCCGGGCCGGATCTTCCAGATAAACATCATAGTGGTCTTCGTTGTTCCAGCAGGCATAGCGCAGCCGGTCAATGGGGTGCCATGCAAACCACCAGTCGAACATTTCTCCGGTTGTATTCGGGAAAAAGGTCTTGTTGGCGATGACCGCCGTGCCGTTTTCCAGCTTCCACCAGCCGAATTCTCCCGGAAGGTAACCCGGCAGGAACAGATCGTTGCGGTCTTCGATCCGCGGCGCTGTAGCTGGATCCAGGGGTTCTTTGGTGATCTGGCTGTATTTTTCCTGTTCGCCCCAGTATCCGTCGGCAGCATAGAATTTATAGTATGATTTCTGCTTGTCAGCATTGGTGCAGGGTACTTTGCTCATGGTGTCCTCCTTTTTACACTTCTCCTGTTTTGTTAGTTTCAGTATAAAATGGGGCAGCTTCAGTGACAAATGAAAAAACGGGAAGATATTTATAACGGATAGTTATAAATAAACATAAACGAATCGAAAGAATGAAAACAAAGGAGATCGGTGCTGCAATTGCACGGGCAGATCCAGCGTGTTTATTCTGCTTCAGCGGGAGCGTTTTTGTTTTCCGAAGGAAGATCCGGGAGCAGGTCAAGGAAGTATTGCAGACTCTGTTTCCGGTTCTCTGGATCCCAGACGCAGATAATGCCGCCAAACTGATCTTCAATCCGCAGTTTTACCATATCCATTTGGTCCGTGGAATAGTCGAAGTAGTTGTCGGCCAGCAGGATGGCGTGAGATGAGGTGAAAAGATACCGGATGTCATAGGCATTGCGGAAGGTATAGCCGATCTGCGGTGTTTTCCGGAAGCGGGCCAGCCGTTCCGTGAGATCCTGCAGATAGTACTGGCCGTCTTCGTGGGTGATGATCTGGACCATGGGTTCGTCAGCAAAATCCGGTGTGGTGACGGAGGTTTTTGCGGCTAGAGGGTGAGTTTTGGACAGGAGCAGATACATATGGTCGAAAGCTGCATATCGATATGGGAGATGCAGCGTATTGATGTAGAAACGTTCAAAGTCCGGTATCAGGATCAGGTCATATTTCTGCGCAGAGGCCAGGTCTCTTTCCAGATTGGTCATATAGTCAAACTCATAGGTCAGATGGATTTCCGGATGCAGTTCCTGCATACGGCGAATCAGGGGATGAAAATAGAGATCGGGCCGGGCGGTGCTCAGCACGCCAAGGGAGAGGGTATGATTGTTTGCTTCCAGTAGACGGCAGGTTTGCAGATAAGAGCGGTCCATTTGACCGATCAGCGGTTTCCAGGCGTCATACAGCATCTGGCCAGCTTCGGTAAGGGCGTGGGAGCGCGTGGTGCGGGTAAACAGGCGCAGATTCAGATTTTTTTCCATTTTGGCAATGCTTTTGCTGACTGCCGGCTGTGTCATATGGAGCACTTCGCCGGCACGGGCAAATCCGTTTGCGTCGACGACAGTAAGGAAAATATTGATCTGCTGAAGAGTCAGTGTGGAGAGCGCGTTATGCATGGGTATCCTTTCGTTTTGGCAAAAGAATCAGCGGTTTCTAAGATAGATTTTACCATAAAATATATTGATAACCAACAGGAATAAATGTGGAGAATTAAGTTATTTGACGGTGAAAGGGGCAGAAATTATAGTGAAATCATACAGAAACTTGCTGTTGAATCGAACGGAATCTGCTGATTTGTTAAAGAAATGTTGTGTAAAGGGAAACGTCCTGCATAGTAACAGTAAGAGGCGAAAAGGAGGTGCGGCACAATCCCTCCGGGTGATACACGCAGGCAGCAGGCAGCGATCCTCAGCGGGAGATTCCATACGTTTCAGTGAAGGGAGAGAAATGGTATGAACACATCAACAAAGGCCAATAATTTTGGCAAAAAAGGGTGGTCCATGATTATCTACTGTGCCATCAGCTATTACCTGGCAGCCGCTTTGTCCACCGATACGCTGAACTGGTATCCGGCGGCTTTTTCCGCCGCGCACCCGGAATGGGGAAGCGGCGTGGCCAATCTGGCCAATGCAATGTCAGGAATCGGCGGATGGCTGGGCATTGTCGCTGCGATTATTTTCAGTATTATGGCAGCGAAAAGAGGCAGCAAATTCATGGCGGTATTCGGAAATATTCTCTGCGGCATTTTCTGCCTGATTATGGCACTGACGCCAAGCCTGCCGGTATTTCTGGCAATGATTGTCTGCAATACTTTTGTAGGCGGCAATGTACAGCTCAATGTTGTGCCGAATAATATTATGAATATCTGGTTCCCGCGTAAGAAGGGACTGGCACTTGGCTGGGCCACTATGGGTCTGCCGATCTGTACGGCTACGATTATCCTGATTCTGAGCGCAATCGGCAATCCGCGCACCGCGTATATTTTCATTGCGGTACTGTGTTTCTTTGTGGCGATTATCTCCGTGTTCTGGGTAAAGAATACACCGGAAGAAGTAGGCGCTACGCCGGATAATGAACCGATTGACCTGGAGTTCGCCAAAGCGATGAAAGAACGGCAGGAAAAAGAGGCGAAACGGCTGACGAACCGTGTGATTCTGAAAAACAGAAATACGTATCTGATTGGTATCGGTCTGGGGCTGCTCTGGCTCACTACCATCGGTCTGGTATCTAATTTTATTCCCCATCTGTCTGCCAGCGGCGTGAATCCGCAGTTCGCGATTCTGATGCTGACAGTGGCGGCGTTAATCGGAATTGCCGGCAGTTATGTGTGGGGACTTCTGGATTTGAAGTTCACAACGAAACGGGCCTGCATCATTTACGGAATCTGGTATCTGGTGGCTCTGATCATTATGATCCTTCAGAATGGCTCCACAGCGCTGGTTTGGCTGGCGGCAATCTTTGTGGGCTTTGGCATCGGCGGCATCGGCAATCTGATTCCTTCGATGATCGGCACCTGCTTTGGCCGGTTCGGATTTATTCAGGCCAATCGATGCATTGCGCCGATGAATACGGCCGTTCGTTCCTGCGCGCTGATTATTATCTCGGTGATCGGCGTACAGAATCTGAAGCTTGCGTACTGGGTATTTTTCGCGCTGTCCGTGATTGGCACCGTGATGATCTGTCTGATCAGACAGCCGGAGTATGATGAAGAAACAGGAGATCCCGTCGGTATTTATGGAGATGAGGACTGAATCGGTATGGAGATGCCGGCTGAATCGGAGCGAAGATGACGGCTGATTCTGTATGAATCAGATCATTCAGATGGAAATGAAACAGAGAAGAAAATAAAAATCAGGCTGGCTCGCTGGGGTCAGCCTGATTTTTATTCCGGTAAGAAATCGCCGGCAGAGAATGGTTCTTATACGCCGGGCAGAGATTAGTGGTCCTGGGGATCCTTTTTCAGGTTTTCTAAAAGGGATTCCAGGTGATGCAGGAGCTCCGGATTCTTTTCCTCCAGCTCCGCCCGGTGTTTTTGCCTGTTTTCCTCCATCAGCCGGTAAAGATTTGGGTATTGTTCCCGGAAAAGGTGATATTTGGCTTTCCGTTCTTCCAGAATGGAGCGGAGGGTAGCCGGATTTGCGATATTGATTTCCTCCTCCAGGTGCGACTGCTGTTCCATCAGCAGCTGTTCCACCTGGGTCAGGCGCTCCCTGCGCTGCAGCTGTCCCGGATTCTCACAGGCGTCACAGGACCGGGGAAGATGGTCCAGACGGTGCGCCAGGGTTTCCTGCAGAAGATTCAGCAGATGCTCTTCATCCAGCATGCTCCAGTGTCCGTGACTGAAAAACCGTGTGGTGCGGCGGATGATTTCTTCGTTAAAGGGTTTGCCGGCGGCAATATCCGCGGTAATATTTGCCACGATTTCCTGCATTTTATGTTCCGCTTCGTCGCCGTAGGCCCACTGGAATTCTGTGATCTGCGGTGTGAGGATGGAAGGGCGGAAGGTTTTTGCTTCTCCCGTTTCTTCCAGGGGATAAGGGCGGCGCAGACCCAGGGACTGAAGGGCCAGCGCGACAGTCGGGCGTACCGCGCCGTCTTCGATCAGTTCTTCCGCGCCGAACGCCCGCAGCTGGTCATTGACGGAACCCACATGTCCGGCAAGAATCAGCCGGATCTGTCTGGATTTCAGCTTTTCGTAGAAAAGCAGCAGCTGTTCCGCGGCGGAAATGTCGATGCTGTTCATCGCGCTGGTATCGACAATGATCTGCCGGCAGCCTTCATCGGCTTTTTCCTGAAGCTCCTGTTGGAACTGTTCGATGTTGGCAAAAAACAGGGAACCGGCAAAGCGGTAGATCACCGTGTCCTTGATGGCATGGGCGTTCCGGAAGCGTTTCAGCGGGTAAAAACCGGGCTGGCCGGGAATGACCCCGAGGAAATCCCGGGGCGGATCAGAAGCCCGGATAATATAAGTGATGAACGAAAGGGCAATGCCGATTAATACGCCGTAGATCGTGCCGAGGATCAGTACCGCGATGAAGGCGGCCCAGAAGATGATAAATTCGCTTTTGTCCACTTTGCGCAGCTTAAAGGCCAGATCGAATTCCAGGATGCCGATCAATGCGGCGATCACGATGGCAGTCAGTATCGGGACCGGCAGATATCCGATGAATCCGGTTCCGAAGAGCAGAATGCCGCCCATGGTCAAAAAGGCGAATACGGACATCATCTGAGATTTTACGCCGAAGGCATCCGCGATGCCGGTACGGGACACGCTGCCGTTGGCCGGCGGGCATCCGCAGAAGGCGGAAATCAGATTCGCGGCAGCGTAGGCGGCGATTTCCCGGTTGTTCGCGATCCGGTCATCGTGCTTCATGGCATAATTTTTGGTGGCGAGAAGGGTTTCCGCGACAATAACAACGGATACGGTAAAGGAAGTCAGAAGAATCGTGCGCAGAGAACTTCCGACAGCTGTCAGGCCCGGAACCGACAGGCGCGGCAGACCGGCGCTGACTGCCGGGAGAAGCGCGACGCCGTGTTTCTCCAGATGGAACAGGGGGGTCAGAAGGGCGCCGACTGCCATCATGACCACAGACATGGGCACCCGCGGGATGAACCGGGCACAGAGCCGGATGATCAGGACGGTGGATACGCCGAGAAGCAGGGACAGCAGGTGAAAATGCTGCTGTCCCTGGCTGCCGATATTTTTCAGCAGATGAAACAGCTCTCCGGTGCCTGCGGTGCCGCCGAAGAGTTTCGGCAGCTGCATCAGAATAATGGTACAGCCGATGCCGCTGATAAATCCGCCCATAACCGGGGAAGAGATAAACTTGATCAGCCGGCCTGCCTTCAGCAGGAAAAACAGCAGAAGCCACAGACCGCTGAAAAGCGTGATGACCGGAACAATGGTCAGCGCGCCAGAGGATTCCGGGGCGATGCCAAGGGTGACCAGGGCGCTGCCCACCAGGGCACAGGGGGCGGCATCGATGCCGAAGACGAAACGGGGAGAGGAAGAGATCAGCCCGAAGATCAGAATCGGCAGCAGTGAGCCGTACAGGCCGTAGATTGCGGGAAGGCCGGCAATCTGGGCATATCCCATGGAAATCGGGATCGATACCAGCGCGACAATGATGCCGGCGGGGATATCCTGCTTGAAGTTGGAACGGGCGTAGTGTTTCAGTGTCATAAATTTCTCGGCGGGGAAACCCACAGGCCTGCCTGTGGGAAAAACCGCTTCTAACCTGCCTTTCTTATATTCTGTAAGAGAACGCTTACGCGTTTCCGATCGTCGAATATTTTTGTAATCTGTGGGTGCGATGATTTTTGCACTATCTAAAAGACATTATACTCCTATCATATCTCCATTGTTACAAAGATATTCAAAAAGATTCCTGAAGGAAGAAAAAAACGGCGCAGATACAAAAAAGTAAGAAGAAAGTGTCAAAAAAACTTGTGTTGTTTTCCTAATTAACAGTATAATGTGAATGAACAGCAGAAATATGCGGACTGTTTGGCACTGTGCCGGGATAAATGGGATACAGACGGCAGGACGCAGATTCTATGACTTTGAATCACAGAAACGGAGGAACCAGACATGAAATATGTATGCAAAGTATGCGGTTATGTGTATGAAGGAGACAACCCGCCGGAAGAATGTCCGAAATGTCATCAGAAAGGAGTGTTTGAACCAGTGAGCGAAACAAAGAAAAATCCATATGCAGGCACCAAGACAGAGAAGAATCTTCTGGAGGCCTTTGCGGGAGAATCCCAGGCCCGGAACAAATATACCTACTTTGCGTCGGTAGCCAAAAAGGCAGGCTTTGAACAGATCGCCGCCTTATTCCTGAAAACCGCAGAGAATGAGAAAGAACATGCCAAACTCTGGTTCAAGGCGCTGGGTATGCTGGGTGATACCGCGGAGAATCTGGAAGCCGCTGCTGCCGGGGAAAATTACGAATGGACCGATATGTATGACCGTATGGCCAGAGAAGCGGACGAAGAAGGGTTCCATGAACTGGCAGAGCAGTTCCGCGGCGTGGCAGCTATCGAAAAGACTCATGAAGAGAGATACCGCAAACTGCTGCACAATGTGGAGATGCAGGAAGTGTTCCGCAAGAGCGAAGTCAAAGTTTGGGAATGCCGCAACTGCGGACATATCGTAGTCGGTACGGAAGCACCGGAGATCTGCCCGGTATGCAAGCATCCGCAGGCCTTCTTTGAGGTACGGGAAGAAAATTACTAAAGATTCTGCCGTAAGCCGCTTCCTTCCGGCGGTGGGCAGATGAGAATATAAAAAAGTCATCGGATGTTTCCGATGACTTTTTTAAGCTACCGACGGGAGTCGAACCCGTGACCTCCACACTACCAATGTGGCGCGCTACCTACTGTGCCACGGCAGCTTGCTGTCTGAGCGATTATTATTTTCGCTGACCAAGCTAATATACTATAAAGAATCGTACTTGTCAACGGTTTTTTTAAATATGTTAAGAAAAAAGTTAATTGCAAAAGTAAATTCCATCTTGGGATGGAATTTAACCCTTCCGAAAGCTTCCACGGATAAGAGTGGAATTTAACGGTTCCGAAAGTACCGGTAAGAAATTCTGATTTCTGCTGTCCCGATTGAATCCGACACCGTCATGTACTATACTGAATACGGGTGTAAGATCATCCGCGGACTGAATACTTCCGCACTTCCCGGCAGGAACAGCTGCGGGAAGAGCAGGAATCGAACAAGCAGGAGGAGATAGTGTGAAACAGGGGATATTGCTGGTGGCCCACGGAACTTCCGCCGAAGGGGCAGCCAAAGGAATGGATCAGATTTACCGGGAATTAAAGGGAAAATGCGCAGATGAACCGGTGTATCAGGCTTATTACGGAAAGGTAAGCCTGGAACGCATGGATCGGAGCAAAGCAGAGACACCGGTGAATTCACTGGAAGAAGCGATGGAGCAGATTGCGGCAGACGGGATTGAAAGCCTGCATGTATTTCCGGCCATGTTGCTGGGCGGACCGAAGTACGACCGGATTCTGGCCTGTATGGACAAGTACAGGGACCGGATCCCGAACATTACCGTAGCGGATCCGCTGCTCTGCACACAGGTGGGCGAGACTGAGATCGTGCATGTGCTGCGCAGGATTCTGGTGCCGGTGTCCAACAAGGATTATCTGGTGGTGGCCCATGTGAACAACGAAAAGACCGCCAGGGTATATCAGTCGATTGTGGATCATTTCCAGCGTCATGACCTGACAAATGTGCATGTGATGTTTCTGAAGGGAAGTCCGGATGTGCATGAGATTATCAGCCATATCCGCAAAGAAGAACTGGTGATCTTCCCGTTTATGGTATTTTCCGGCAGACATGTGGAAAAAGACATTTTCGGCCCGGAGGACTCGGTTTCCGCAGAACTTCGGCGCAGAGGATACCGTACGACCGTCATCCGCAAAGGACTGGCGGAATATCCGGAATTCCGTCAGCTGTTCTATATGAGCTGGGGCATCGGATTCCGTTAGACCGAAAAAAGAATCTGCCATCCGGAACTGTGTACGCAGTTTCGGATGGCAGATTTTATTTCGTGTCATCGTTTCAGAAATGATGGGACAGAAAAACTGCCGCATGTCAGAGAAAAACTCTGTCCATGCGGCAGTGCCGACAGTGCAGGAAGAGGGACTTGAACCCTCATGAGCGCAATGCTCACACGGACCTGAACCGTGCGCGTCTGCCAATTCCGCCATTCCTGCGTCTTCGTTCTTTTGTATCTGTTCGAACGAACTCATACATCATAGCAAAGGAACGAAGAACTGTCAACAAGTAATGGAAAAAAATTGAAAAAATTGAAAAAATTTTTAATCCAACTTTCGGGTCCGGCGTTCAGACCAGAATTTCAGACAATCTCCATTGCGGCAGTCCAGGCTTCACGGACCGCGTCACCGATTTGCCGGGCGCCGATACAGTCGCCGATTTCCCAGACAGGAACGTGGATGGCTGCCCGCAGATCATCGGAGGGGTGCGGACGCCGACCCATGGCATTGACGACAGAGTCCGCGCGCAGGGTGATGGCAGTACCGTTCTGCTCCGCGATGACATAATCTTTTCCGACTTCGGTGACTTTGGCGTTTACTTCATAATGGCACCCGTGCTGATCCAGAAAATCGTGTACGGCAGTGCGGTAGAGGCCGACGCATTCCGGCATCAGGCATTCCTGCATTTCCACAATGGTGGTTTCGATGCCCCGGTCGATGTAATCGGCAGCTGCTTCGCAGCCCACCAGTCCGCCGCCGAGTACAATGGTGCTTTTGCCCAGGGCAGAAAAATCGGACGCGTAGGCATCCATGGCGGTCACAGCGTGTGCAATCCCCTTGATCGGAAGAATGAGATCATCGGATCCGGTGGCCAGAATCACGGCATCCGGCTGGATTTCCCGGATCATCTCCGGTGTAACTTCGCAGTTTAAGCGGATATCGATGGGACGTTTCCGGACTTCACGGATCAGCAGGTCCTTGAAGTGGCGGATATCAATTTTGTGTTCGGTGTGATCCGTAAAACGGAGGATGCCGCCCAGGGCATCGGAGCGTTCACAGAGAATCACCTGATGGCCGCGGTCGCAGGCAGTCACAGCGCCCTGCAGGCCGCCGCATCCGCCGCCGATGACCAGTACCCTGCGGCTGGCTTTGGGCTTCGGCATATCTTCCGGGAGTATTTTGTGGTGGGACGCCGGCCATACGGTGTATGGGTTGATGGTGCAGGAATCCAGCGGCGGGAATTTGATGGAAGGCCGTTCGGTTTCGTGTTCGCCGGAGGGACCCGGATAACATCTTCCGCAGCGCAGGCAGCGGCGGATTTCATCCGCGCGGCCGGTTTCTGCTTTTACAGGAAACTCCGGGTCCGCGAAGAATTCCCGTCCCAGGGAAATCATATCCACTTTGCCGGAGGCAATGGCTGCTTCCGCCTGTTCCGGGGAATTGATTCCGCCGACGACGGCGACAGGCACAGACACATGTTTTTTGATTTCCGCGGCGCTGTCAATGTTGACACCGTGGGGCGCGTAGGCCGTGGTAAATTCCAGACTCCGGGAGGAGCTTAAATAGTGGCCGCAGGAGACGTGCAGCAGATCGATATAGGGCTCAAACTGTTTGACATAGCGGATACAGTCCTCCAGTTCCAGACCGCCCTTCAGATGCTCGGAGCTGCTGACCCGCACTTCAATGACGAAATCCGGTCCCATGGCTTCCCGGACAGCTGAAAGCAGTTCCACGGTGAAGCGCGCTCTGTTTTCAAAGGATCCGCCGTATTCGTCGGTGCGTTTGTTGTACATCGGAGACAGGAACTGTGCCGGCAGCCAGCCATGGCCGCAGTGGATCATGATGCCGTCCCATCCGGCATCCCGGAACCAGCGGCAGGCGGTGATGTAATCCTGGTACAGGCCGTGGATTTCTTCTTTGGTGAAGGCTTCGACCTGTGTGCCGTCGGGCAGAACTTTGGCCGAGGGGCCTTTGGGATTGATGCCGTCGCCGAGATTGCCTTTGATTTCGCCGGTGCTGATTAATTCTCCCATGGCAAGGGCGCCGTAACTTTTGATCATTTCCGCGGTCTTTTTTGTGATCTGAAAGATTTCGTCGTCCCGGGAAGTAAAATCAATTTCCGGTTCAAAGGGAAAGCGTTTGTCATAGGTGTGGTTCGGGCTCAGCTCGCCGAAGGTGACGGTTCCGGCGCCGCCGGCGGCTTTGGATTCCAGCATCATGAAGGCGCGTTTCGGTGTGCCGGGCGCATAGTGGAAGGCCGTGCCTTCGATATAGTGGAGAAAGGCAAAGAGCGCCGGGGCTGCTTCGATACGGTTTTTGATTACTTTGGATCCAACCTTGAGGGGGCTGAATAAATGTGGAAAATAAGGGTTTGTTTCGGGCATAACACATATCCTTTCCTTAAAATCAGTTCTTTTGTTCTGGCGTTTTTATCATAGCGAAAGCAGAAAAACCGCACAATCATTAACTGCGGCAGCAGTGTCGGTTATGCGACAGAACAGGGGGATGTGTTGCGGGAAATCAAACGGATGGGAATTCCTGCGGTCCTGTGGTATGATGGATCGTGTGCTGCTGTTTGATTCAAATATCGATCCGTCGGATCGCGGAATGCAGATACCGATCCGCCGGATCGCGGAAAGAGAAAGAAAATGAAAAGACCAAAACCGCATATCCTGCCGGCAGGATTTATTCACAAATGCATTATTAAAGATAATCAGGATTTTACGGATTTTAATTATGAAAATTATCTCAGGGAGTTTCTGAACGCGTCTGCCTGGTTTATGAAACGGACCGGCGGCGAGGCATTCCAGAAGCCGGTCAGCGAGGCCCATGGAGAATACGATGCGTATACCGGGACGTACAGCATTGATTTTAAACGCATCCTGGGGGAATCAGCGACAAAAGCGGTGAAATTCACCTCCCCGCAGATCATACGCAGCCCGGATGGAACGGTGTATACGATCCGGCCGGCATACGGCAGACATTATGACACCGTCCGCATGGATGTGCTGCTGCGGAATTATACACTGGAGGAGCTGGAGCACCTTGGCAGACAGCAGCGGCCGGGAATACAGAATCAGCCGAACCGGGACGTATGGGCCTATCTGCACCTGCTGGGGCGGCAGAAGAACCTGCTGTTATACTATCCGGTGGTATTTTTCCGGCAGTCCCAGGATTCTGCCGGGGAAATACAGGCCATCGTGGACGCACTTTACGCAGATTTCAGCAGTTCCTTAAATTACCGCATGCTGGCAGCCGCCAGATATGAGACGTATCTGAGTGTGTTTTACGAAAACCAGCTGCTGATTCTGCAGAGCAGTACGGAAGGACTGGACTGTGTGGATCAGGTTCCGGTGAATATGAGTCCCACCTTCTGTGAAATCCTGGACTGCTACGATCAACTGGATTATTTTGACCGAAGGGCATAGTGTTTGTTTTCAGCCGGATTATTTTGCGCGAAGGAATTAGCGGCTGTTTTCCGCCGGAATCCGGATTTTGGAGTGCCCGTACTGAATGGTGACGGTGGGAATGCCCAGAAGGACTTCTTCCGAACCGGGGACAGGGACCGGATGGGAGGCATTGGCCAGCACTTCACGCAAAAAGGATTGGGGCAGGGGTTCTGTGGTGTGGCTTCCCAGATAGGAATCGAAAGGAAGGGACAGGGCATAGGTTAAGGTATGGCACAGAACTTCCAGGGAGTCATGGTTGTCCGCAAACATGAAACAGTCATCGCTAAAGGCGTCTCCGGACAGCAGCAGGCGGTCTTCCACGGCCAGCAGACCGATTTCGCCTTTGGTATGCCCCGGCAGATGCACCAGCTGCACATGCACGCCGCCCAGGTCATAGGATTCTGTTCCGGACAGCGGATGGATGACTGTCTCAGGAGCCGCGATGTATGCGGCTTTTTTTTCTTTTGGCAGCCCATAAGCAGCGGCAAACTGGAAAAAGGTGGAAATTCTGGCAGTGCGGGTGCAGGTGCGCTGATAAGCCTCCAGATCTGCCGGGTGCAGCCAGGCCTCCGCAAACTGCCAGTCTCCCTGGACATGGTCAATGTGTCCGTGGGTATTGATCAGACGGTAAGGGACGTCCAGAAACTGCTCCGCAAAGGCGCGGTTGTCACCGATGCCAAAACCGGCATCCACCAGGATCGCGGAGCGGGTGCCCCGTATAATACTGAAGTACGTGCCGTCAACTTCCTGTATGTGCCAGACGTGGGGGCTGGCCTGAATGATTTCATGCATAAAAATTCTCCTTGCTCAATGATAATATGATAATGTAAGCATTATACCCCATACGTTCGGATTTGTCTCTGCACGGAATTTTTACACAGACTTTACGTATGGGTGTTTTTCTTTTCCTATATTTTACTATGATAAAATACGTGACAAAAGAATGAATAAAAATTGAGAAGGATAAGAGACCTATGAGCAAAAAACAGGATAAATTATTTGTACAGCTTCTGCGGATCGCGGAGAACATGAAACAGACCGCAGCAGAATTTCAATCTTATCAGATTCTGGAAAACGGCAAAAACATGACAGAATTCTCCGATCGGATCAAGGAACTGGAGAGTGTTGGAGATACGCTGGTACATGAGACGATTGTGGAGCTGAACAAATCCTTTATCACACCCATCGAGCACGAGGATATTCTGCAGCTCGCGGAACGCATGGATGAAGTGGTGGACGGCATTGAGGAAAGCACCATATACATGGATATGTTCGGCCTGTATCAGAAGGATGAATATATTGAGGCATTTAAGGAGAATCTGAAGCTCTGCACGGAAGAACTGCAGACCGCGGTGGAGCTTCTTGCGGCGAAAAAACTGGCGGACATTCACGCCCATACGGTCAATGTGAAGAGTTATGAAGAAACCTGTGATCATGTGGAACGTACCGCCATCCGGGAATTGTTTGAAAAATATAAAGAAGATCCGCTGACGATCATGAAGCGGAAGGATATTTACCAGCTGCTGGAGAATACGGTGGACAACTGTCAGCTCGTGGCGAAACTGCTGGATATGGTAGTGATGAAGAATATGTAGGAGGACAGCATCCATGACGATATTGATTGTGATCATACTGCTGGCCTTCTGTTTTGATTTTATCAACGGATTTCACGATACGGCAAATGCGATTGCCACCTGTGTTTCCACCAGGGCGCTGAAGCTGCCCATAGCGATTGCCATGGCTGCAGTCATGAATTTTCTGGGCGCCATTCTGTTTACGGGTGTGGCGGAGACGATCGCCAAAAATATTGTAAATCTGGATCTGGTGAAAAACGGCTCGGTGGTGCTGGCTACGGCTATCGGCACGGCAATCATCTGGAACCTGCTGACCTGGCTGCTGGGCATCCCAAGCAGCTCTTCCCATGCGCTGATCGGTGCCATGATCGGCGCTTCCATCGCGGACGGCGGCGCCTATGCCATCCATGTCAGCGGTGTCCTGCGCATTATTTCCGGCCTGATCGCCACTCCGTTCATTGCCATTGGCGCAGGCTATCTGATGTTCAGCCTGTTTAAAAAGCTATTCTTCCATGTCAACGCGGTAAAGGGGAACCGCGTTTTCCGGAAAGTGCAGATTTTTTCTGCTGCGTTCCAGGCTTTTTCCCATGGGTCCAATGACGCGCAGAAGTCCATGGGAATTATAACCATGGCGCTGGTCAGCCACGGGGTGCTGCAGACCATGACGGTGCCTCACTGGGTGCAGATCGGCTGCGCGGCGGCCATGTGTCTGGGTACTTCCATCGGCGGATGGAGAATCATCAAAACCGTGGGAACCGGCATTATGAAAATCCGGCCGGTGAACGGTGTGGCTGCGGATCTGGCGGCTTCGCTTGTGATACAGGTGGCCACACATTTTGATCTGCCGGTCAGCACCACCCATGTGATTTCCTCCTCCATCATCGGCGTCGGGGCATCCCAGAGGATCAAGGCAGTGAAGTGGCTGACCGCCCGCAAGATGGTGATGGCCTGGTTTATTACCATCCCGATTACGGTAGGGGTGTCCTTCGGACTGTTTCATCTGATTGCGCTCTTTCTTCACTGATTCGTTCCGGACTGTAATAAAACCTTAATGATTCAGACATTGTAGTTTTGCGCTGGAAGGAGTACAATGAGCTACAGCTATGTACAAAGAATCAAGGAGGATCGAATATGTCAATTTTCAAAGGTGCCGGAGTAGCAATCGCCACTCCGATGAAGGAAGACGGAACGATCAATTTTGAAGCATTCGGAAAGCTGATCGAAATGCAGGTTCAGGGACATACGGATGCGATTATTGCGGTAGGCACGTCCGGAGAAGCGTCTACGCTGGAAGATGATGAACATATGGAAGCAGTCCGCTACTGCATTGACAAAGTGGCAGGGCGGATTCCGGTAATTGCCGGAACTGGCTCCAACAATACCGCCCATGCGGTTATGATGTCCAAACTGGCCCAGCAGGCCGGCGCAGACGGCTGTCTGGTGGTAACTCCTTACTATAACAAGGCTACACAGGACGGACTGATCGCAAGCTATACCGCCATTGCTTCCGCTGTGGATATCCCAATTATCATGTATAATGTCCCGTCCCGGACCGGATGCAATATCCAGCCGGAGACAGCGGCATACCTGGGAAAACATGTGGACAACATTGTGGCCATCAAAGAAGCCAGCGGAAATATCAGTCAGATCGCCCACACCATCGAGCTGGCGGAAGGCTCTCTGGATGTGATTTCCGGCAATGACGACCAGATTGTGCCGATTATGGCGCTGGGCGGCATCGGCGTGATTTCCGTGCTGTCCAATGTGGCACCCCGGTTTACCCATGACATGTGCCAGCTGTGTCTGGACGGTGATTTCGCGGCAGCCCGGAAGATGCAGATCCAGGCACTGCCGCTGATCCGCGCGCTTTTCTCGGAGGTCAATCCGATTCCGGTGAAGGCTGCGCTGAACATGCTTGGCATTAAGGCGGGCATTCCCCGTCTGCCGCTGACAGAGATGCGGCCGGAGCATCAGACGGTGCTGCGCGCGGAACTGGAAAACATGGGACTATTATAAATTTTCGTTACGGCACAGAAACGGACAGCCTATGAGACAGAAAAGATACGACACCTTATTATTTGACCTGGACGGCACCATCGTGGATTCCGGACCGGGAATTATGCGGTCCGTCCAGTACGCGCTGGATCATTTCGGGCTTCCGGATCAGCCGGAGGAGAAGCTGCGCCGCTTTATCGGACCGTCCCTGATGGATTCTTTCACTGCGTATTACGGGATGAAGGAAGCGGACGCCCGCAGAGCCGTGGAATATTACCGGGAGTGCTATGACGGCTCCCAGGTGCTGAACGCTTCCCTGTATCAGGGGATCAGAGACAGCTTAAACTGGCTTCAGGCAGACGGCAGGCAGATGGTTCTGGTGACCACAAAGCCGCTGGTATTTGCGGAACGCATTCTGAAGCATTTCCATCTGGATCACTTGTTTCCGAATAAAGTGTGTCCGGAACTGACCGATCCCAGTTCAGACAAGGGACGTCTGATCCGGACCGCAGAGAAAAAAGCAGGGTTTGACCCGGCAGACGCGGTTATGATCGGGGACACCCGGTATGATATGGCAGGCGCAAGGGAAACCGGCGTGGATGCCATAGGCGTGACTTACGGATATGGGACACCGGAGGAGCTGAAACAGGCAGGAGCGGATCTGCTGGTGCATTCACCGGCGGAACTGTACGCGGCTCTGTCCTGATTACCTGCCGGAGCTATATGCGGCACTGGCCGGAACGGCCGGAAGGGATTTATGCGGCTCCGGTTTAGGAACCGGCGAAGAAGTAAAAATACAGGGGAGGACACAGAGATGGCACTGACTGCAGAAGAACTGTTTCAATATCGGAGAAGCACAAGGAAATATCAGGAAAAACAGATCACAGAAGAACAGCTGGAAAAGATTCTGGCCGCGGCGCAGAATGCGCCGCTGGCTATGGGAAACCGGAAAAAAACACATCTGACCGTTGTGCAGGATCCGGCGCTTCTGGATGCTATTCGGGCATGCTGTCAGGTAGAATCCCGCAAGCATCCGGGAACCATGCTGGATTCTTTCCATGGGGCGCCGACAGCCATTTTCGTGTCGGAGGCAGGCATTTCGGAAGACAGAATCGAACTGTGCGACGCGGCCTGCATCATTGAGAATATGATGCTGGAAGCCACAAATCTGGGCCTGGGCTGCTGCTATATCTGGGGCTGTCTGCCGCTGCTTAAGGCGGACCGGGAGTTGGTTGCACGTCTGAAGCTTCCGGAAGGGCATGAGATCCTTTCGGGATTTGTATGCGGGACACCGGTGAAACCGCTGTACGCAAAGGAAAGGGAACCCTTTGGCGTGACCAGAATTTAACGGGAGAACCGGAAAAACAGAATAAGAACAGAAAGAAAAAGAACCTGCCAGAGCGGCAGGCCCTTTTTCTTTCTGGACCGGAACAACCGGTGTTATTCTTTTACAAACACATCGTAGATGCTTCGGATCGCTTTTTCGAAGTCTTTCTCCTCGATGCCGATGATGATGTTGAGTTCAGAGGACCCCTGGTCGATCAGGCGGATGTTGATATTTGCCTTTTCCAGGGAAGTGAATATTTTGGCTGCAGTCCCATGGGCGGATTTCATACCTCTGCCAACCACTGCGATCAGGGCAAGACCGGAGTCAATCTCTACGGTGTCCGGCTGCGCGAGGCGGTGAATGCCGGATACCACCCGCTGTTCTTTGTCTAAAAACTCGTCTTCATGGACAGCGACGGTCATGGTGTCAATTCCCGAAGGCATGTGCTCAATCGAGATGCCGTTTTCTTCAAAGGCCTGCAGGACTTTGCGGCAGAAGCCGATTTCGGAATTCATCATGGCCTTGGTGATCTGTACGGTGCAGAATCCCTTCTTTCCGGCGATACCGGTAATGGTATATTTGGATTTTCTGGCGGAACTTTCTACAATCCAGGTACCTTCGTCTTCTGGACGGTTTGTGTTTTTGATATTGATCGGAATACCGATTTCCCGGATCGGGAAGATCGCGTCCTCGTGCAGTACGGAGGCGCCCATATAGCTGAGTTCACGCAGCTCCCGATAAGTGATGGTATTGATGGCTTTCGGTTTGTGCACGATGCGTGGATCGGCAATCAGGAAACCGGATACATCGGTCCAGTTTTCGTAAATATCCGCTTTGGCAGAAGCAGCCACTACGGAGCCGGTGACATCAGAGCCGCCCCGGGAGAAAGTTTTGACGCGTCCGTCTTTTCCGCGGCCGAAGAAACCGGGGATGACAGCTTTCGGATGTTCCTCCAGCGCCTTGCTGAGGACTTTCTTTGTTTTGTACAGATTCAAGGCACCCTCTTCGTTAAAGAAGATGACATCATAGGCGTCGATGAAGTCATAGCCCAGATAGCAGGCCATGATCTTGGCATTCAGATATTCGCCGCGGGAAGCCGCATAGTCTTCATAGGGGGTTTCTTTCAGGGTGGCGGCAATTTCGCGGAATTCATCCTCCAGTGTCATGGACAGTCCCAGTCCCTGGATGATCTCGTCATAGC
This sequence comes from Clostridium sp. SY8519, assembly GCF_000270305.1. Lineage (NCBI taxonomy): Bacteria > Bacillati > Bacillota > Clostridia > Eubacteriales > Clostridiaceae > Clostridium > Clostridium sp. SY8519. Next base: position 2,192,696 of record NC_015737.1, read on the forward strand.
GCTCCTTGATCAATGCCAGCTGCGCGTCCAGATCGCCGCCTTCCACAGCGATGGCATAGGCTTTCAGAAGCATGTCGGTGACTTTGACATCGTCTTTGAAACGCTTGCCGGGCGCGCTGGGGACAACAAATACCCGGGATTCATCCGCGCGGATGATATCGCCGACTTTCTGGAACTGCGCAGCATTTGCGAGAGAGCTGCCGCCGAATTTTACTACTTTTTTCATAATGATTGGTTCACTTTCTTCTATAGATTTGGCACGGAAATCAGATTCGACACGGAAATCCGTTGGATGCAGATACAAAGCCGATGATAGCATAAATCAGCGGAAATGTTTAGAGCTGAATGCATTTTTTGCGGAAATCCAGGGAAAAATCTGGAATTTTACGCTTCGATGGGGATAAACTGAAAGTCTGTCACGTCAAAAAGCCCCAGATCGGTAAGCTTTAATTCCGGGATCACCGGCAGCGACATGAAACACAGCGTCATGATCGGATCGATGTCTTTTCGGATGCCCAGAATGTCAAAAGCCGCGGAACGGAGATCAGTCAGCTGCCGGCTGACATAGGCACCGGTCCGGTCGCTCATGATGCCGCCGATGGGCATGGGCATAGAGGCCAGAACTTTTTCATCCTGCACCAGCACAATGCCGCCTTCCTGCTGAATCAGCGCCTGCACAGCGGCATAGATTTCTTCGTCAGATACGCCGGCGGCAATGATATTATGGGAATCATGGGCAATGGAAACCGCTGCGGCGCCCCGGCGGATGCCGTATCCCCTAAGCAGCGCGGCAGCCATGTGGCCGGTGGCGTGGTGCCGTTCGATGACAGTCAGTTTTACAATGTCCGGATTCCGGCGGGAGTCAAGATCTCCGTCCGGGGTCAGGACAATATCAGCCGTCCCCTTGCCGGTAACAACGCCTCCCGGCTGGATATCAATGACATGCACGTGGGAGGAGTTCAGATGGAGCTTCAGCCGCTCCCGGGTGAAATCCTTGATATGGAAGCTGGAGCGCATGGCGGAACTGTCACAGCGGCGGGTATCCGGCAGATAACGGCCGTTCTCTGCACAGAGCACACCGCCGATCAGGACTTTGGACACAGAAAAATGGGTCAGATCTTCAAAAAAGACCAGGTCGGCCCGCAGTCCGGGTGCCACCGCGCCCCGGTCGCGCAGTCCGTAAGCCTCCGCGGCATTCAGCGTGGCCATCTGGATGGCGGTAAAGGGACTGAGCCCTTCTTCGACGCAGAGCCGGAGATGGTGGTCGATGTGTCCCTCGGTAAAAATGGTTTCCGGCTGGCGGTCGTCAGAACAGAGCAGGCATCTGCGGGAATTGGCCGGGGTGACAGCTTTGACCAGTGTACGCAGATCGTGGCAGGCAGATCCCTCCCGCAGCAGTACGTACATACCAAGAGAAAGCCGTTCCAGCATTTCCTCCTGGGAAGAGCATTCGTGGTCAGTCCGGATGCCTGCGGATACGTAGGCATTGAGAGCGGCGCCGGACAGACCGGGGGAGTGGCCGTCGATGACCTTGCCGGCCTTATGGGCGGTCATGAGCTTGTCAATGGCGCTTTCCGTGCAGTGGATCACACCGGGATAATCCATGAATTCTCCCAGTCCCGGAACCCGGGGATCCTGAATCGGGACTTCCATGGCAGCGGCGTCAATGGTGGCTCCGTTGTGTTCAAAAGGCGTAGCCGGCACACAGGAGGGCATCATATAGCGGATGTCCAGTGCGGTGCCTTCCGCAGCTTCCAGCATATAGTGAAAGCCCTCCATGCCGCGCACATTTACAATTTCGTGGGGATCCGCGATGATTGTGGTGGTGCCGCGGGGAACCACCATACGTCCCATTTCTTCCGGGGAGACATAGGAGGATTCGATGTGGATGTGGCTGTCGATCAGACCGGGAGCCACATAGGCGCCGGCGGCGTCGATTTCATGATCGCAGGAGTAGCTGCCGATTCCGGCGATTACTCCGTCGGCAATGGCGATATCGCCTTCAAGGATACGGGCGTTGTAGACATCGACAATGCGGGCAGTTTTGATTACAAGGTCTGCGGGTTTTTCGCCGGCGGCTGTCCGGATCCGGCGGATCAGTTGTTCTTTTGTCATTGTGGTAGTTTCCTTTGTGTGGATAAAAAATTTATACTTGCATTCATAGGGAACAGCATATTATAGTATTCATACTGTAATCTATATTATAGCCAAAGTTGTCATTCCCGGCGAGTCTTTTCTTCCAGGAGGATGCCGCGGAAGGACAGGGGAGAGACAAGGAGAGAGAAAATTATGTTAGAAAAGATCTTTCATCTGAAAGAACACGGAACCACGGTGAAAACGGAAGTTTTTGCCGGAATTACCACCTTTTTGGCCATGGCCTATATCCTGGCTGTGAATCCGAACATTCTTGGCAATGTCATGGATATTAACGGAGTCTTTGTGGCCACGGCGCTGGCTTCGGCAGTCGCCACGTTTATCATGGCATTTCTGGCCAATTATCCCATTGCCCTGTCATCGGCCATGGGACTGAACGCGTATTTCGCCTTTACGGTATGTATGACCGATCTGAAGGGTACGCCGAATGCGTTTACCATTGCACTGACCGCAGTGTTTGTGGAAGGTGTGATTTTTATCATTATGTCTCTGTTCAAATTCCGGGAACAGATCATCAACGGGATCCCGGCCAATCTGAAAATTGCCATCACGACGGGTATCGGCCTGTTTATCGCACTGATCGGTCTGGAGGGCGCCGGCATCACCGTGTCCAATGACTCCACGCTGATTTCCCTGGGAAATGTGGGAACCCCGCAGGTGGCCCTGTGTGCTGTCGGATTTTTGATTATTGTCATCCTGAACCATTACAATGTAAAAGGATCGGTACTGATCGGAATCCTGGGTACCTGGGTGCTTGGCATGATCGCGCAGAAAACCGGATGGTATGTGGTGGACGCGGCTCATGGAGCTGCCAGCGTATTTCCGGATTTTTCCGCCGGACTCAGTTTCAGCGGCTTGAAGAATACCGCCTTTCATTTTGACTTTAAGTGGGCGCTGACCCATATGGGATCTTTTATCGCGATTCTGTTCAGCTTCCTGTTTGTGGATCTGTTTGATACCGTCGGCACGGTCATCGGTGTGGCGGATAAGGCCGGGCTGCTGGACAAAGACGGAAAACTGCCCCGGGTCGGCCGGGTGCTTCTGGCGGATGCCATCGGTACAGTATTCGGCGCCTGCCTGGGTACCTCCACAGTAACCAGTTTCGTGGAATCCGGAACCGGCGTCAGTGAAGGAGGAAAGACCGGTCTGACCTCCGCGACTACCGGTGTTCTGTTCCTGGTGTCCCTGGTGGCCAGCCCCATTTTCCTGGCAGTGCCGTCCTTTGCCACAGCGCCGGCGCTGATCTATGTGGGAATGCTGATGTTCTCCAGCGCGACCAAACTGAAGCTTGCGGGTGATATGGCAGATACAGTCAGCGCATACCTGGCCATTCTTCTGATGCCTCTGACCTATTCCATCGCCAACGGAATCATGTTCGGTATCATGAGCTGGGTGATTCTGCGTGTGTTCCAGAAACGGGCAAAAGAAGTCAGCCCGGTGATGTGGGTGATTTTCGGCCTGTTTGTATTCCGGGTGATTACACTGGTGACCAATCTTCACTGATCAGCGGTTCTGCAAAGAGGCGCACCGCAGCAGCTGCTGCAGTTCTTCCGGCGTAAGCCGCCGGTAAGCGCCGGGCTTTAAAGAGGGATCCAGCTGGAGAGGACCCATGGAGACCCGCTTCAGACTGCGGACCGGCCTGCCGACGGCGGCGCACATGCGCTTTACCTGATGGTACTTTCCTTCCTGAATCGTCAGGAGAAATTCGGATCCGCCGCTGTCCGGCAGAAGATGCAGTTCTGCCGGAAGGGCGGTGAAGGGATCACTGTCCTGCACTGGAAGACCGGCAGCGAACTGCCGGATCTGTGTATCTGTCATGGCGCCGTCCACACAGACATAATAGGTTTTGTTTACATGGTGCCTGGGGGAAAGAAGGCGGTGAGCCAGAAGGCCGTCATTTGTAATCAGTACAAGCCCCACCGTATCCCGGTCCAGACGGCCTACAGGAAAAAGACCCTTTCGTTTCCTGTCATGGATCAGATCCAGCACCGTTGTGTCCCGGCTGTCTTCCGTGGCGGATATGACGCCGGCCGGCTTGTTCATCATATAATAGACATAGGATTCATAAGCCACCGGTTTTCCCTGCCAAAGGACAGAAGCTTCCGCAGGTACGGAAAATCCGGGATCGCGAATCACGGTTCCATTGACTTCCGCAGCACCCCTGCGGATTTCTTTTTTATTTCACTGCGCGCTCCGACGCCCATATCAGCCAGATATTTGTCTAATCGCATAAAGTCTGTTCCTTTCCTGTCTTTTCGCATCTGCATGCAGCTTCAGTATAACAGAACAGGAAAAGTCTGCAATCCCGGGAAATGTTCTCCGACCGTATGATAAAGAAAAGACAATACTTGCGCAAAAACAGGAAAGCGTGTATGATTTCTGGTATGAACGTAAAAAACAATGAAAATAAAAATTTCATCAAAACAGGAATTTCTGTGCTCGCAATGCTGGGAATCATTACGGTTATGATCGGGCTGTCGCAGATTCTCGGGGAAAAGGAGATTATTTTCCCGGAGATTGCAGCGTTATCCGCCGGACTTTTCCTTGCGCCGAAACGAAGCTGGCAGGTAAGCGGTATCCGCATGATTGTGCTGATTTCTGTCTGTGCGGTCTGCGGGGTAGCCATCGTCAGATATGTGCCGTTTCCGCTGCTGGGGCAGATGATCCTGGCATTCGCGGTCTGCCAGGTGATCCTGGGGTTCAGCCGTACCACATTTGCACCGATGATATCGGCTATGGTGCTGCCGGTGCTTCTGCAGACTGATCAGTGGATCTATCCGCTGGCCGCGTCCGGCCTGACCGCTTTGATCGTACTGCTGTACCGGCTTCTGATCCATGCCGGAGTTTGCAAAGCAGAGACCTATGAGCCGGTGCCGGATCGGGCCGGATGGCTGGATGCAGGCAAGCGTGTGCTTCTTGCCGCCGGTTTGGTGATCGTATTTCTTGCCGCCGGCTGGCAGTTCTGTGTCGCGCCGCCCCTGCTTGTGGCTTTTCAAGAGTTTTCCAATCCCCGGAGCAAAGCCCGGAACGTACCGGTGAAAACGGTGGCAGTCATTGCAGCCTGTGCGGGGATCGGCGCCTATGGCCGGCTGTTTTTAACCGAGACGGCAGGTGTGCCGCTGACTCTGACGGCCGTGCTCACAGCGGCAGGGACCGCGGCTGTGCTTCTGGGCGGGAAACTGTATCTGCCGCCGGCGGGAGCCCTGGCGATTCTGCCGATGCTTCTGCCCGCTGCGGCCCTTGCGCTTTATCCGGTGATGGTTCTGGGAGGAGCTTCCGCCATGATGCTTCTGGCCCGGCTGTTTTTCCGCACGGAAGATGCGGCAGAATCCGCTGCAGAGGCGGAAGGTTCCGCTTATTGGAAGACGCATACCGCCCGGGACGGTGTTTCCTCCGGTACGTATTAATCGCGTCAGCACATCTGCATACAGGAAAGATATCCCCTGGGATGTCGGACGGTTCTGTCATAGGGAATCAGCCGGTATCCCGGGGGTTTCTGCTGCCGCCGGAAGACTTTCGGCAGCGGGAACGGTGCCGGCAGGTACTGTACAAGAAGACGGAAACAGAGTAAAATTGAAATGTTATGGTCCTGATGCCGTTTTGACAGCGTGTTTCGGCAGAAGGACAAAATGATCTGAAACAAGGAGACAGCGGATTGAATATCTTATCGTTGGAAAATATATCAAAATCTTATTCCGAGCGGCCCCTGCTGGACCAGACGTCCTTTTTCCTTCAGGAAGGAGACAAAGTGGGAATTGTCGGCGTAAACGGAACCGGCAAATCTACACTTCTGAAGATTGCGGCAGGTCTGGAGGAACCGGATGCCGGCAGCCGGATTACAGCCAGTCATGCGGTGATCCAGTATCTGCCGCAGATGCCGGAATTTCCCGCGGATATGACGATTATCGAACATGTGCGCGCGGTGATGCAGAAGGCCGTCAGCTGGGATATGGAAGGAGAAGTCCGGGCCATGCTGGACCGGCTGGAGATCTGGAATCTGCAGCAGAAAATCGGGGAGCTGTCCGGCGGCCAGCGCAAACGGCTTGCCCTGGCAGAAGTCCTGTTGAAGCCCTGTGACATTCTGATTCTGGATGAGCCCACCAACCATCTGGACCTGTGGATGGCGGAATGGCTGGAAACCTATCTGAAGGGATACCGGGGCAGTCTGATGATGGTTACCCATGACCGCTATTTCCTGGACAGTGTATCCAACCGCATCGTGGAAGTGGATAAGGGAAAAATCTACAATTACGATGCCGGTTATTCCGGCTTCCTGGAACTGAAGCAGGAACGGGAGGAAATGGCGCAGGCAGCGGAGCGCAAACGCCAGTCCCTGCTGCGGGTGGAACTGGAATGGGTCCGCCGGGGCGCCCGTGCCCGATCCACAAAACAGAAGGCCCATCTGCAGCGCTACGAAAATCTGAAAAATCAGAGCGGGCCGGTGCAGGACCGTCAGGTGGAGATGGACTCCGTGTCGTCGCGTATGGGAAACACGACCATAGAGATTCGCAGTCTGTGCAAAAGCTACGGGGACCGCACACTGATCCGGGATTTTTCCTATATCTTTCTGAAACATGACCGGATCGGATTTGTCGGACACAACGGATGCGGCAAGACGACCCTGATGAAAATGCTTGTGGGCGCCCTGCAGCCGGATTCCGGCGAAATTCTTGTGGGTCAGACGATAAAGATCGGCTATTACAGCCAGGAGGTTACCTTTGACCCGAGCCGAAAAACCGGAAATAAGGCAGACGCGGCTTATATGGATCCTGAGCTGCGGGTGATTGACTATATCCGGGACACGGCGGAGTATGTCCGGACAAAGGACGGGCTCATCAGTGCCTCCGCCATGCTGGAACGCTTCCTGTTTCCGCCGGAAGAGCAGTACAGCAGGATCGGCAAGCTGTCCGGCGGGGAACGCCGCAGACTGAATCTTCTGCGTGTGCTGATGGAAGCGCCCAATGTGCTGATTTTGGATGAACCCACCAATGATCTGGATATTACGACCCTGACCATTCTGGAAGACTATCTGGACCGTTTCAGCGGAATCGTCATCACGGTATCCCATGACAGATATTTTCTGGACCGGGTCGTCCGCAGAATCTTCGCCTTTGAAGAAAACGGCCGCCTGGTGCAGTATGAGGGAGGCTATACGGATTATCAGCGGAAAGCAGGGGAAAAAGCCCTGATGGATACAGGACGGGATACCGGAGCGTCCCATCGTGCCGGCAGCGGATCCGGCGGGCGGATCACAGATGCCGACGGGCATGTGCTGAGCGGAAAAGCGGCCTATCAGGCACAGAAAAAGCAGGAGAAAAAACTGAAATTTTCCTATCAGGAACAGCGGGAATACGACACTATTGAAGAGGAAATCGCCGCGCTGGAAGAAAAAATGGAACAGCTGGATGCGGAAATGGCCCATCATGCCAGCGACTATCCGAAGCTCAGAGAACTGACAGAGAAAAAAGAAAAAACAGAAGCAGCATTGACTCAGAAAATGGAACGGTGGGAGTATCTGGAAGAACTGGCGGAAAAAATCGCCGCGCAGAACACTTCCGCATAAACATTTCTGCCGGACAGCAGTCTGTCCGGCAGAAGTGCTCGTCCGGTAATCGTCTGTCCGGCGGAAACGTTTTCTCGGCAATCGTCTGTCCGGCAGAAGTGTTCGCCCGGAAAAATGTCAGTCCAGATTGGAGGCAAAGTTGCCGAGCACCCGGAGATCGTGGGACATTAAAGACAGTTCGTGGATGACTTCATCCATCCCGCTGCTCATCAGATCACCGCTGAATTCGATGAAAAACATGTATTCCCAGTTGTGCTCAAGAATCGGCCGGGACTCCAGACGCACCAGGTTGATTCCGTGCACGGCAAAGACTGTGAGGATATCATGCAGGGAACCGGAGGCGTGGGTGGCCGTCAGGGAGATGCAGATTTTATCTCTGCGGTCCCGCAGCTCCATCCGGGGAGAAATCACGACAAACCGGGTCGTATTGTGGGTGTTGGAATTGATGGTTTCTTTGAGGATCTTCAGACCGTAGAGCTCCGCCGCCCGGGAAGAACAGATGGCGGCAGCGTGGGGATCTTTGGTCTCGGCGACCATCTTCGCGCTTCCGGCAGTGTCTGCCTGGGGCACCTGCTTCCATTCCGGGTGAGCGTTGAGATACTGTTCACACTGAAACAGCCCCTGTTCATGGGAATAGACCGTGCGGATATCTTCCAGCTTTACACCCGGGAGCGCCATCAGGTTATGACTGACGTGAACCGTGGTCTCGCCGACAAAAAAGTAATTATAGACAGACAGCAGGTCATAGACCTGGCGGATGGCGCCGCTTGTGGAGTTTTCGATCGGGAGGATGGCATAATCTGCCGCGCCGCTTTTTAACGCCTCAAAGGTATCCTCAAACTGATACAGTCCCCTGGCCCGGACGTTCGGGCCGAAGAAGTCGATGGCGGCCATTTCGCTGTAGGCGCCGGGTTCCCCCTGATAGACCACGGTTGGGTCTTCCACCGGAAGCCGGCGGGATTCCAGGGCGTGCAGATAGGCGCCGTAGGTTTTGCCGGGAAACTGTCCGTTCGTGCTTTCTGCCTGACTGGTGTCTTTAAGCAGTTCCATTTTTCGTTTCATTAAATGCACGATCTGCCGGTTGACTTCGCCAATGGCACCGTGCAGCTGATCAAGTGAATGCATAGCTGTTCTCCTGGATACAATTTTACTGTCCCCTATGATAGCATAAAACCATCGGAATCACAAAGGGAGGAAACCGAATGACTGACCTGCAGATCATGTACTTTCTTACAACGGCCAAAAACAAAAGCTTTTCCAAAGCAGCCCGGGAACTGTATGTCTCACAGCCTGCGGTCAGCCGCCAGATCCTGAGCCTGGAAAAGGAGCTTGGCGTGACGCTGTTTGCCCGGGAGGCCAGGCAGGTGAAACTGACGGAAAGCGGGCGGATGTTTTACGATTTCTTTGAAAAATACCGGGCGGATCTGATGGATCTGAAAATGCGTGCCAGAATCCGTGAACAGTCAGAAAAACGGATTCTCCGGTTCGGCATTATAAAAAACTGGGATTTATCCAGACTGGTGGTGCCTCTGCTGCGCCGGTTTTCCGAAATACATCCGGACGTGCAGGTGGAGATTGACAGTTATGAGCCGCACCAGGTGCGGGAATTGCTGCAATATGGAAAAGAAGACGTGATCCTGTCCATTGAGGCGGATACTGCCGGCGACTGCATGATCCGGGATCAGGTCATAGCCCATCTGCCCCGGGTGCTTCTGTACAATGAGCTGACCCGGCCGGAGACAGAGGGAATTCCACGTCCGGAAGATTTTAAAAAAAGTGTGTTTCTGGTGTCTTCCAGCGGGGATTATGACTATGTGGCGGACACCGTGCGCAGTATCTGCAAGCCCTATGGATTTACACCGACGCTGCATCCGGTGACCAGTGTGGACGCGATGATTGTCGGCGTGCAGTGCGGGATGGGCGTAGCCCTGGTGGACAGCTGGAACCGGGCACTGGGGGACGAGGCGTTTTCCAGCATTCAGCTCAATACTTCCCATGAGCTGCATCTGCTGTGCCGGGCGGATCCGTCGGATTCGGTGATGGAAGACTTTATCCGGGAAATCAGGGGGCTTGTATAACGATATGGTTATAATGAAGCAGGTTTTGTTATTTGACGCTTCCGGAAATCTGGCATAAAATAAAATCAAAATGTTATGACAAGGAGGAAACGGTATGGCTGATATGTTTTACGCAAAAGGCGCCGGAAACAATGGCTACATTAAGAACCTGGAAGTCCTGGATTTCAATAATCTGGACGGACAGTGCGGCATGTTTCAGATGCAGCTGTATAAGACAGCGGCAGGCAAGTATTATCTGTACGGTTCATGCTTTGGCGGATCCCACCAGAACGGGGTGATGATCTCAGAAATCACCGATCCGGAGCATACCCGATTTGTGAAATACTTCGAACTGCTGGATCCGGAAGAATATCCGACCACATCCTGCCCGAAACTGCAGGTGGCAGACGATCTTCTGATCTGCGCGCAGACAGCGGGATCCGGTCCGGGTGCCCTGGTGGAGCAGAGTGAACTGCAGAATATGAAGTGTCAGGTAGGCATCCGCATCTATTCCCTGAAGGAAGATCCGGAAAATCCCAGATTCCTGGGATACTGGGACTGCGGGGTTCCGCATTCCATCGGGGTCCATCGTTTTATGTACAATGGCGGACCTTATGTATACCTGTCCTGCGAACATGACCGTTTTGAAGGAATGATTATGCGGATCGTGGACATTTCCGATCCCGCGAACCCGAAGGAAGTGGGCAACTGGTGGTCACCAGAGCAGTTTGTTGACGGATATCCGGGCAGAACCGTGGACCATCACGCAGCGCATGTACCTGCGTTCATGGACAAGGGCTGGATGCACGGACCGCCATTCCGCAGAGATGACGGAATCATGATGTGCGGATACGGCGGAGACGGCCTGTATGTTCTGGATACCAAGGATGTTACCCGCCCGCGCTGCATCGGACATCTGCAGCTGCAGCCCACGTTCTCCAGTCATCTGGCCGGTGCCCGTACCCATACGGCCCTGCCGCTTCCGGGCAGAGATCTGGTAGTGGTAACCAATGAGGGAGAGCGGTTCCAGTTCTTCCCGCCGGGATCCATCAAGGAAGCCCAGGCGCTGAACAACATCCACATGGTGGATGTGCGGGATCCTTCCAATCCGACACTGATTGCGGAATTCCCGTATCCGGAAGTACCGGAAGATTTTCCGTACCCGAATTTCAATATCATGAATCTGGAATGCCAGGGACCCTTTGGCCCGCATAACCTGCACGAGCCCATGAGCAACAAGCCATGGCTGGAGCAGCGCGGCGACCGGGTATACTGCTGCTACTTCGCGGCCGGACTGCGGATTTATGATGTATCGGATCCTTACTATATTAAGGAGCTGGCATATTTCATTCCGCCGAATCCGAACAAAACACCGGAAGAATCCTATTTCCCCGGATTCCCGGGACCCCGCAACGCAGTTACGGAAGACTGCTGTGTGGATGACCGCGGATACATTTACGTCACCTGTCTGGATGACGGATTCTATGTGCTGAAACGCACGGGAAAAGCAGACAGCTGATCCTGTTTCCGATTTGATTGAAAAGAAAAAGACCGGCGCCGGCGGATCGTGAAAGATCCGGCCGGCGCCGGCCTTTTTGAAAAATTGGAACAAGCCAAGCAGAGAACAGATAAGCGCAGGGAAAGGCAGCGGATCCCTTGCACTGAGTGGTATACATTGGCAAGTATACTGGTATACTGCCTGCTCATGGATTGACGTTGCCGGGGAATTTTAGTATCATTTAGCGGATACAAGGCATAGATACTTATTATTGTGAGATTGTTTTCTGGAACAAACAAGGAGTATATTTTGAAAAAGAAACCATTTGTCAGCCTGGATCAGGTGAAAGAAATTGTAAAAACCTACCCGACGCCGTTTCATATTTATGATGAAAAGGGAATGCGTGAAAACGCAGAAGCAGTGAAGGAGGCCTTCGCATGGAACAAGGGCTTCCGGGAATACTTTGCCGTTAAGGCAGAGCCAAACCCGTTCATCATGGAGATCTTCAAGGAATACGGCTGCGGCGCGGACTGCTCCTCCATGGCGGAACTGGAGCTGTCCCATGCGGTGGGACTCACCGGCGATGCCATCATGTTTTCCTCAAACGATACACCGGCCGAAGAGTTTGTACGGGCGAAAGAACTGGGCGCCATCATCAACCTGGATGATTTTACCCATATTGAATATTTTGAAAAAGTGGCAGGCCCCTTCCCGAAAAAAATGTGTCTGCGCTATAATCCGGGCGGCGTGTATCAGTTAAGCAACGGAATCATGGACAATCCGGGAGATTCCAAATACGGACTGACGAAGGAACAGCTGATTGAAGGCTACCGTATCCTGAAGGAGAAGGGTGTGGAAGAGTTTGGCCTGCATTCCTTCCTGGTAAGCAACACAGTCACCAATGACTACTATCCGGAACTGGCGAAAACACTGTTTGATGTCTGTGTGGAAGTCAAGGAAAAAACCGGTGTGGAAATCAGCTTCGTCAATCTGTCCGGCGGTGTGGGTATCCCCTATGAACCGGACCAGACCCCGAATGACATCCGCGTCATCGGCGCAGGCGTAGAGCGTGTGTTCAATGAAGTCATGGTGCCTGCCGGACTGGGCAATGCAGCTATTTACACGGAAATGGGCCGGTTTATGACAGGCCCTTACGGTGGACTGGTGACCCGGGCGATCCATGAGAAGCATATCTATAAGGAATACATCGGTGTGGATGCCTGCGCGGCGAACCTGATGCGTCCGGCCATGTACGGTTCCTATCATCACATTACCGTGCTGGGCAAGGAAGATGCGGCATGTGACCACAAATACGACGTTACCGGTTCCCTGTGTGAGAATAATGACAAATTTGCGGTAGACCGGATGCTGCCGAAGATTGACATGGGGGATTATCTGTTTATTCATGACACCGGGGCCCACGGATTTGCCATGGGTTACAACTACAACGGACGCCTGCATTCGGCAGAACTGCTTCTGAAGACCGACGGCAGTGTGCAGCTGATCCGGCGGGCTCAAACCCTGGAAGATTATTTTGCCACCTTTGATGTATTTGATCAGTACAAACAGCTGGCCGGCAAATAATCGTATTGTAATGATTGACGCTGAAAAGTCTGCAGCCGATATGCTGCAGACTTTTTGACATCAGGATACAAAATATGAAATATTAGAATGGAAACACAAAAGATGACAACGTATTGACAAGTTTTCCATGTTTTGATACTATTATGTTCGGGTTAAGGCTCAACGAGTATTCAACTGAAGAAACTTCATCGCAAAAGCGTATTTGCATGCCGCTGTGGCGGAATTGGCAGACGCACTTGACTCAAAATCAAGCGGGTAACCGTGCCGGTTCGAGTCCGGCCAGCGGCATTCCGGTGCACATCGGAACTCAGAAGCTACAGAGACAGGCTTCTGAGTTCTTTTACGTAAGAGGGAAATTTAATTTCTTAGGTGATAGTTCGGGGTGCTTCTCGCATCAGCCGTATCATGTGTCGTATCGCATAATACATTGTGCCGCACAGGGATGTGATCGGTGGGTACAGTTGGATATTTCGCTGGTATACAAAGGAGGACGGTATGGTAGACAAACACGACAGGTATTATTTGACTCCGGCCGAGAAGCTGGTCATGCGTATTATCTGGCTGTCAGACAAGGAAATGGTGCTGAATGAAATACTGCGTGCATGCAATGAGCAGTATGGGAAAAACTGGAAATCTCAGACAGTCAGTACCTATCTGAGCCACCTGGTTCAGAAAGAGTATCTGTGCATGGAGCGAAATGGCAAGTACTGTCAGTATAAACCGATTGTCACAGTGGTCGAGTATCTGCGGTATGACGCAGGCAATTTTTCGGATTACTGGGGCGTGGACAGGGAGCGGTTCAAGGATTTTGTAAGAGAAGAATCGAAATCCCCGGACAGTGAAGGCAAGCATCTGGTGAATCGGATCTGAGCAGTTTCGGAAACCTTTCGGAAGTCGTCGTTTGATGAAAAACGACGGCTTTTTTCATGTGTCGGATTCTTTGAATGAAAATAATTCATCGACAAAATGAAAAGAATTCAGGAATATTATTTACTTTCAGGCTCTGCTTGCTATAATAGTTGCAGTGCGCAAAAACACAGAGGAAATATTGTTTGAAAGCATGTCGGGAAACGGCAGAATGGAGATAAGAATTATGAGCAAAGGGATTGAGATCCGCTGGCATGGCCGCGGCGGCCAGGGAGCCAAGACAGCAGCGCTCCTGCTGGCAGATGTAGCATTCAAGACCGGAAAACAGGTACAGGGATTTCCGGAATACGGGCCGGAGCGCATGGGCGCGCCAATTACCGCTTATAACAGGATCAGTGAGGAAGAGATCCGTGTGCATTCCAATATCTACGATCCGGATTATGTGGCCGTCGTGGATGAAACCCTGCTTCATTCCGTGGATGTAACTGCCGGTCTCAGCGAACAGGGCGCCATTATCGTCAATTCGCCCCGGTCCGCCCGGGAAGTGGCGGCGGAACTGCCGGATTATCACGGAAAAGTGGTAACCATTGATGCCAGAAAGATTTCCGAGGAGACACTGGGAAAAAATTTCCCGAATTCCCCCATGCTGGCTGCGGTAGTGGCAGTCACCCAGGTGATGAACCGGGAGGAGTTTCTCCGGGAAATGCGTGCATCCTATGGTCATAAATTTGCCAAGAAACCGGAAGTGATCGAGGGAAACATGCGGGCCCTGGAGAGAACCCTGGCGATTCTGCAGGCATAGGAAGCAGACAGAAGCAGGAAAAACAGCACAGACAGATATGAGTAGGGAGAACCGATGAGAACGGATATTTCAAAAATCAGCAAACAGACGCCCCATACCGGACTGACCGAGGGGCTGATGGTATTCAATGGCGGAACCGCAAAAGAATTCCGGACCGGAGAATGGAGAAATAATACACCGATATGGAAGGCAGAGCAGTGCAAACAGTGTCTGCTCTGTACGCCCTGCTGCCCGGACGGCAGCATTCCGGTGGTCAATGGAAAACGGAGAGACTTTGATTTCTATCACTGCAAAGGATGCGGCATCTGCGCCCAGGTATGTCCGTTTGACGCAATTGAAATGAAGGAGGGTGTGGAGTAATGGCAGAGAACAAGCAGGTATGCAGACCGATTTCGGAGCGGTTATCCGGAAATGAAGCAGTGGCGTATGCCATCCGTCAGGTAAATCCCGATGTGATGCCGGCGTTTCCCATCACGCCCTCCACGGAGATTCCCCAGATGGTGTCCACCTATATCGCCAACGGACAGATGGAGACAGAATTTATCCCGGTGGAAAGCGAGCATTCTGCCATGAGCGCTGCCATCGGCGCCTCCGCTGCCGGTGCCCGTACCATGACGGCCACATCCTCCGCCGGGCTGGCGCTGATGTGGGAGGAACTGCTGATGGCAGCTTCCAATCGGCTGCCGATCGTCCTAACCCTGGTGAACCGCACCCTGTCCGGGCCGATCAACATCAACTGCGACCATACGGACGGCATGGGAGCCCGGGATACCGGCTGGATCCAGATCTATGCGGAAAACAATCAGGAAGTCTATGATAATTATATCCAGGCCTTCCGGATTGCGGAGCATAAAGATGTGCACCTGCCCATTATGATCTGCCAGGACGGATTTATCACCAGTCACGCGGTGCAGAATATCAGCCTGATGCCGGACGAACCGGTGCGGGAGTTTGTGGGAACTTATGAACCGGAAGAATTTCTGCTGAATCCGCACCGGCCGGTATCCGCAGGACCGTACGCAGAGACGGATTTTGTGATGGAAGCGCGGAAAAACCAGCGGCAGGCCATGGAAAATGCCAAACAGGTGATTCTGGATGTGGGCCGGGAATACGGCGGGATTTCCGGCAGGGAATATGGCCTGTTTGAGGCCTACCGCACGGAGGACGCGGACTGTATCATGCTTTTGATGGGATCCGCGGCCGGGACTGCCAAAGAAGCAGTGGATGAACTGCGGGAACAGGAGAAAAAGGTCGGCGTGCTGAAGCTGAGGGTATTCCGGCCGTTTCCGGCAGAAGAAATTGCGGAAGTATTAAAAGGCGCAAAGGCGGCAGCGATTCTGGACCGTTCGGAAAGCTACAGCGGCGGAGCCGGCGTGCTTGGAAGCGAAGTCATGGCTGCCCTGTACCGGGCCCATGCGGATACCCTGGCGGTAAATTACGTATACGGCCTGGGCGGCCGGGACTTTACCACCGCTGACGCTGCCGGCGTGTTTGCGGAGCTGGAAGAGGCGCTGACCGGCGGCACAGAGATCCCGCAGTACCAGTATATCGGATTGAGACAGTAGAGGAGGAGTGAGACGATGGCATCGTATAATTTTAAAGAAGTAATGAGCAAACCGGAGCGCTTCTCCCCGGGACACAGAATGTGTCCGGGCTGCGGCGCCCCCCTTGCGGTCCGTGCGGTCCTGCGGGCCCTGCATGAAGAGGATCAGGCAGTGATTGCCAATGCCACCGGCTGTATGGAAGTGTCCACCTTCATGTATCCGTATACTGCGTGGGAAGACAGCTATATCCACAATGCCTTTGAGAATGCGGGCGCAACTTTAAGCGGTGTGGAGACTGCTTACCGTGCGCTGCGAAAACGGGGAAGACTGCCGCAGCAGGAGCGGTTTAAATTTATTGCCTTCGGCGGGGACGGCGGCACCTATGATATCGGGTTCCAGTCCCTGTCCGGAGCCATGGAGCGCAACCATGATCTGGTTTATGTGTGTTATGACAACGGCGCTTATATGAATACCGGTATCCAGCGTTCCTCGGCGACTCCGATGTTTGCGGATTCCACCACCACACCGGTGGGCACAGAATCCAACGGAAAACTGCAGCCCAGAAAGGATCTGACGGCGATTATTGCGGACCATCGGGTTCCTTATGTGGCGCAGACTACATTCCTGGGAAACTTCAGCGATATTCACAGAAAAGCGGAAAAAGCCATTTATACAGAAGGCGCGGCTTTTTTAAATGTTATGGCTCCCTGCCCGCGGGGATGGCGCTATGAGACCGGGGATCTGATGAAAATCTGCCGGCTTGCGGCAGATACCTGCTACTGGCCGCTGTTTGAAGTGGAGCAGGACCGGTGGCGCCTGACCTATGAACCGAAGAAAAAGCTTCCGGTGGAAGACTTCCTCCGGTCACAGGGAAGGTTCCGGCATTTGTTCCGGCCGGAAAATGAACATCTGATAGAACAGTTCCAGAAAGAAGTGGACAGGCGCTGGGAGGATCTGCTGTATCAATGCGCGCGGTAAGGGCTTGATGCGGGGCGGGTTCTCCGGAAATGGAGGAAACAGGCGATGACATTATTATCCTATCAGGTATTTCAGACGGTTGTGAAACAGGGGAGTTTTCAGAAGGCGGCAGAAATGCTGAATCTGACCCCTTCCGCAGTGAGCCATGCGGTGGCTTCCATGGAAAAAAGCCTGGGCTTTTCTCTGTTTGTGCGGAGCAAAAACGGGATTTCCCTGACCAATTACGGCGCCCAGCTGATGCCTTATATCAATGCGGTGCTGAACAGTGAGGAAAGTCTGCAGCAGGCGGTGAGCGCGCTGAACGGACTGCAGCACGGGACGGTAAAAGTCGGCTGCTTTTCCAGCGTGTGCACCAACTGGATGGCGGATATTATCCACAGGTTTCAGCGGGAACATCCGGCGATTGCCATAGAGGTATACCAGGGAACCTACGCGGATGTGTCCTACTGGATCAAAAACGGCGTGGTGGACTTTGGCTTCCTGTCAGTGTCTTCTGCGGGGGATCTGCCCATCGAACCGCTCTGTGAAGATCCGCTGCTCTGTATTACATCGGTGCATTATCAGAAGGAGCAGCCCTCCGAGCATATGAGCATTGAAGAGATGAAAAACCAGGTGTTTGTATCTCAGATGGAGACCACAGACGCGGATATTGTGAATTACATGAAAGTGAACGGACTGAATGTACAGTCCTCCTATCATGTGGTGGATGACCTGTCCACCATCGCGATGGTATCCGAAGGGTTCGGGATCTGTATCATGCCGGAGATGGTCATGAAGGATATATCCTATCCGGTGCGCATGTATCCGCTGGAACCGGAAGCCAGCCGGATCATCGGTGTATCCGCGCTGGATCCGGATTTTATGGCTCCGGCCGCCAGACTCCTGTATGAGCAGGTGATCCATACCTATCAGAATCTGTAAAAAACACGTCTTTTCCGCTGTATGGCAGAAAGGGCAGAAGAAGAAAAATAACGCGCTGTCCGGCAGGCTTTTGGAGTCCTGCCGGACAGCGCGTTTCTTTTGGTTCTTAGAAATGCATCAGAATTTGGCTGCTGTTTATTTCAGATATTCCAGTGCGCCGGTAGGACATGTGTCCGCGCACAGTCCGCCGCATCTGCTGCAAATGGAAGCCACATCCTTCTCGCGGAATTCCGGTTTGATGACGGTGTTAAAGCCGCGGTTGACAAGGCCTAAGAGACCTTCGCCGGCCACTTCGTCACACATGCGGACACAGAGGCCGCACAGGATGCATTTGCCCTGATCCCGGGCGATGACCTGGAGGCGGTTCTCTTTGAAGCAGGGGTGTTTCTCTCCTTCCAGCCGTTCCGGATGGATCGGAATTTCGTTGGCGTGACGGATCAGCTTGCAGTCCTTGTAATCAAAGCATCCGCATTCCATACAGCGGGACGCTTCGGCCCGGGCCATCTCTTCCGTAAGACCGAGGTTGACTTCGCGGAAGTCCTTGCGGGTAAGGGAACGGGAACGCCGGGGCATAACCACGCGTTTGGTTTTCTCCACATCAGCGAAATCCTCTTCGGTGGGATGGCGCTGGGACAGGTAGTCCGGACGGCAGTAAGCGTCAAATCCCAGCAGATAAGCATCGATGACCTTGGCGGACCGGTCAGCTTCGCCGATGGCATCCACAGCAATGGTAGCGCCCTTGTTGGTGGCTTCGCCGATGGCGAATACGCCTTCTTCTGAGGTGCGGAAGGAAATGGTGCTTGCGTCAATGGTACCCTTATCCAGCTTGGCAACCGCGTCAAATCCCTCTGCGTCAATGGTGTGCCCCAGGGCGGCAATCACGCTGTCAATGGCCAGGGTTTCGAATTTGCCTTCTACAGGAACCGGTCTGCGGCGGCCGCTTTCGTCCGGTTCGCCCAGTTCCATTACCTGCAGTTTTACACCGGTGACTTTGCCGTCGGTGCCGATGATTTCGGCAGGATTTGTCAGGAACTTGAACTGGATGCCTTCTTCCTGGGCTTCTTCGATTTCGATGTCTTCCGCAGGCATTTCGGCCCTGGTACGGCGGTAGATGACGTATACATTTTCCGCGCCGAGACGGATGGCGGTACGGCAGGCATCCATGGCGGTATTTCCGCCGCCGACGATGGCCACGTTTCTTCCGATGTCCGGAATCTCTCCGAGCGCTACTTCACGCAGGAAGTCTACGCCGCCGAGCACTCCCTTCAGATCTTTACCGGGGCAGCGCAGATCGATGCTTTTCCATGCGCCGATGGCGATGACAGAAGCGTCGTACTCGCTGCGGATCTGCTCCAGGGTAATGTCCCTGCCGATGCGGATATTGTTCTTCAGCTGAATGCCCATGGCGGAGAATACGCTGATTTCCTTGTCCAGGACCGCCTTTGGAAGACGGTATTCCGGAATGCCGTAGCGGAGCATGCCGCCCATCTGGGGCATGGCGTCCAGTACGGTGACTTCATGGCCGCGGATTCTCAGATAGTAAGCCGCGGAAAGGCCGGAGGGACCGCCGCCGATAATGCAGACCCGTTTGCCGGAAGAGGGGGCGGTTTCCGGGATGTAAGGATGGCCGGAAGCGTAATCCTGATCGCTGGCAAATGCCTTCAGCGCACAGATGGACAGGGGTTCGTCCACCAGGTTTCTGCGGCAGGCGGTCTCACAGGGATGCGGACAGATGCGTCCGATGCTGCTGGGGAAGGGAATCTTTTCCCGGATGATTTTCACCGCTTCGTGATATTTGCCCTGGGCGATTTCTTTCAGATAGCCCTGGCAGTCGGTGCCGGCGGGGCAGTTGATCGTACACGGACCGCGGCAGTCGCCTTCGTGGTCGCTCATTAAGAGTTCCAGCGCGATCTTTCTGGCCCGGAGGATACGGTCGGATACCGTATGGATCACCATGCCGTCAGTTGCTTTTGTGGCACAGGCGCGCAGGAGTTTTGGCATGCCTTCTGCTTCTACGGTGCAGAGACCGCAGGCGCCGTATATTTTTACACGTTCGTCATTGCACAGGGTGGGGATATTGATTCCGTTTTTTTGCGCAATCTGAAGAATTGTCTGACCTTTTGGGGCGGTCAGCTCTAAATCATCGATTGTAACTTTGATTAATTCCATTCTGATCTCCTTAATTTACGCTGATCGCTCCGAATTTACACTTGGTATAGCAGGTACCGCACTTGATGCAGTTTTCCTGCAGAATGGTATGGGGCTGCTTGACTTCGCCTTTGATGGTCTGAGTCGGACAGCTGCGTGCGCAGGCGGTACAGCCGATACACTTATCCGGATCGATGGTATAGGTCAGAAGCTCGGTGCATTCCTTTGCAGGACAGGTTTTGTCGCTGATATGGGCTTCGTATTCGTTGCGGAAGTAGCGGATGGTAGTCAGAACCGGGTTCGGTGCTGTCTGGCCAAGGCCGCACAGGGCGCCGTCTTTGACTGCGCTGCACAGTTCTTCCAGCAGTTCGATGTCTCCGGCTTTTCCCTTTCCTTCCGTGATGCGGGTCAGGATCTCTAACATCCGCCGGGTGCCGAGACGGCAGTGGACGCATTTGCCGCAGGATTCCTTGGCAGTGAAGTCCAGGAAGAATTTGGCCATATTTACCATACAGGTGGAGTCGTCCATGACAACCATACCGCCGGATCCCATGATGGCGCCGGTGGCTGACAGTGCCTTGTAGTCGATGATGGTGTCAAGCAGGGAAGCGGGAATACAGCCGCCGGAAGGTCCGCCCAGCTGAACGGCCTTGAATTCTCTGCCTTCGCGAATGCCGCCGCCGATATCGAAGATGACTTCCCGCAGGGTTTTTCCCATGGGGATCTCCACCAGGCCGCCCCGGCGGATCTTTCCGGTCAGGGCGAATACTTTGGTGCCCTTGCTGTTGGGGGTTCCCATGGCGGCAAATTTGTCGCCGCCGTTTAAGAGAATCCATGCGACGTTTGCGTAGGTCTCCACATTGTTGATATTGGAAGGGGATGCCATATATCCGCTCTGGGCAGGGAAAGGCGGTTTGAGGCGGGGCATGCCGCGCTCACCTTCCAGGGAAGCGATCAATGCAGTCTCTTCCCCGCAGACAAAGGCGCCTGCGCCTGCCTTGATCTGGATCTGACAGGAAAAATCAGTTCCCATGATATGACTGCCCAGATAACCGTTTTCTTCGGCTACTTTCAGGGCTTCGGTCAGACGCTGGATTGCCAGGGGGTATTCTGCCCGGACATAGACAAAGGCGTGATCGCAGCCGATGGCATAGGCGGCAATCAGCATACCTTCAATCAGGCTGTAGGGGTCGCTTTCGATGACCGCCCGGTCCATAAACGCGCCGGGATCGCCTTCATCGGCATTGCAGATCAGATATTTGTGTTCCCCTTCCGCGCTGCGGGCGGCATTCCATTTGAACCAGGTGGGGAAGCCGGCGCCGCCGCGGCCGCTGAGGCCGGATGTTTTCACTTCTTCAATGACTTCTTCCGGTGTCATGGAAGTAAGCACTTTTTTCAGAGCCTGGAACCCGTCGTCTGCGGTATAGTCTTCCAGATCAGTGGGATCAATGAGCCCGCAGTGGCGCAGGGCGATACGGGTCTGTTTTTCCAGAAATGAGCTGTCTTCCGGGGTGATTTTTAAATCTTCCACAGCGGAGAAATCGTTGGATACCGCCGCCTGGGCAATGTCAGCGCCTCGATCCGGCGGTACCTTCACCAGCCGCAGCGCAAGTGCGCCATCCTGATAGACATCTACGATGGGCTCCAGGAAGCACATGCCGATACATCCGGTAATTCCCAGGGATACCGGGCTGTCTGCCGGAAGTCCGGCCTGAATGGTGTCATATACTTTGGCTGCTCCGGCAGCAATGCCGCAGCTTCCCTCGCCGATTACGAGTTTTGTCATGGCTGGGCCTCCTTTCTGCGGTATTCGTTGAGAATTTCAATGGTTTTGGCAGGAGTCAGGGAACCGTAGGTTTCCCCGTTGATCATCATTACCGGGGAGAGGGAACAGCAGCCGAGACAGGCAACGTACTCTAAGGTGAAGAGTCCGTCCGGTGTGGTCTCGCCATCTTTGATTCCCAGCTGTTCTGTGATGGCTGTGCCGATTCGGTCGGAACCATTGACATGACAGGCAGTGCCCTTGCACAGATAAATCAGGTATTTGCCGATGGGCTCGAGACGAAACTGGGCGTAAAAGGTGGCACAGCCCATGATTTTCGCGGGGGAAATGCCGGTGCGCTCAGAAATATAGTAGATCGCATCCCCGGGAAGATAACCGTAGATTTCCTGGGTGTGCTGCAAAATGGTGATCAGGCTGCCCTGTACATCCGCGTATTGGTCGAGTACAGGATCCAGCAGCGACAGATCACATACAGTGCTGGTTGTGGCCATAGAGAACCTCCTTAATAAAATAAAATATATTAAATTATAACATTCTGCCTGGGAAAATGTGAAAGGTATTGAGCAAAATACACAAAACAATTTTTCATAGACACAACATTCAGTTGTATGTATGAAAAAAATGACGAAACCGAATGCCCGGAATCCGCATGCTGCGCACCGCCGGCGGAAGGAAGAGCGGAAGGCCGGTTTTTCTTGTGATTCTGCCGGTTCTGCGTTATAATTTGGATATCTGTGTTCTGGCCGGTTCAGAACAGAAAACTACTGATTGAATGGAAACAGAAAGGAAACACGCAGCGCGGGTCAGACCCTATGCGTGAAATGGAAAACATGAGCGAAATCAAAGTAACCAAATTAGGCGAATACAAGGGCGTGGAAGTTCCGAAAACAGAGATCACGGTTTCCGAGCAGGAGCTTCAGGATGAGCTGGAGCGCGCAAGAACCTATGCCGGAAAGCAGATTGACAAGGGGGACGCTCCGGCGGAAACCGGAGATACCGTTCAGATTGATTTTGTCGGTACCTTTGACGGGGAACCGTTTGAAGGAGGTTCCGGTGAAAACTATCCCCTGACCCTCGGCTCCGGTCAGTTTATCCCTGGCTTTGAAGAGCAGCTGGTGGGCGCGAAAAAAGACGATCAGGTCGATGTTACCGTGAATTTCCCGGAAAATTATCACGATGCGTCCTGCGCCGGCCGTCCGGCGGTATTCCATGTGACAGTACACAAGGTAACTGCCGTGGAACTTCCGGAACTGACGGATGAAGTCGTAAAGCAGATTTCCGGTATGGATACACTGGAGGAATTTAAGAAATACGTCCACAGCGAAATTACCAGAGCC
Source organism: Clostridium sp. SY8519 (assembly GCF_000270305.1). Taxonomy (NCBI): domain Bacteria; kingdom Bacillati; phylum Bacillota; class Clostridia; order Eubacteriales; family Clostridiaceae; genus Clostridium; species Clostridium sp. SY8519. The sequence goes on from NC_015737.1 coordinate 2,215,932, forward strand.
AAGGAGCAGGAGGCATCCACGGAAAAGGAAAGCCGGATCCTTGAGAAAATTCTGGAAAATTCAGAAGTTGCCATTCCGGCGGAAGAAATTGACCAGCGGGCAGCTGTGTTGAAACAGAGCCTGGAAGGCAACCTGAAAAACAACGGATCCACCATGGAAGATTATCTGGGATATAATAATATTACCATGGAAGAGTTTGATAAGTTCAACCGGATCGACGCGGAAAGCATGCTGAAAGGCCAGGCAGTGCTGGGCGAGATTGCCAAAAGGGAAAACCTGACCTGCTCACCGGAAGAACTGGAAGAGGCCATGAGCTCCATGGCACAGCAGTACGGCATGCCGTTAGAACAGTTGAAAGGCATGATCGGTGAGGAGGGACCTCAGCTGATTCAGCAGGATGTGGTGTCCCAGAAGGCACTTCATTTTATTCACGCAAACGCAAAAGAAGTATAAGTATCAAAGGAAGCGAAGAGATTCATGGAGTCAAATGAGAAGCTGCAGCAATTGAGAGAACAGATGCGGCAGGCGGGAATTGATCTTTATATAGTACCTACTTCCGACTTTCACCAGTCGGAATACATCGGCGAGCATTTTATGGCTCGCCGGTTTCTTACCGGTTTTACAGGATCCGCGGGGACCGCGGTGATTACACAGACCCGGGCCGGACTCTGGACAGACGGCAGATATTTTGTCCAGGCGGCAGAACAGCTGAAAGGAAGCGGATTCACCCTGTTCCCCATGGGAGAAGAGGGCGTGGCCACCATCGGGGAATTTATCGAAGAAAACCTTCCCCAGGAAGGCGTGCTGGGCTTTGACGGACGGGTAATGGCCGCAGACCAGGCCCGCCGTTACGAAAAAATCGTCAGAGAACACAACGGCCGCATGGAAACCGGAAAAGACCTGGTGGGAAGGATCTGGGAAGACCGGCCGCCGATGCCCGCCACCAAAGCATGGATCCTTCCGGATGCTTACAGCGGGGAGACTGTGGCCTCCAAACTGTACCGGATCCGGGCGGAATTAAAGAAACAGAACGCAGATATTCACGTCATAAGCTCACTGACAGACATTGCATGGATCCTGAATATCCGGGGCAGTGACATTGCCCATGTGCCGGTGATCCTGGCATTCCTGATCATCAGTCAGAACCATGCGGATCTCTTTGTCCAGGACGATGTGCTGCCGCGGGAAGTGTTCAACTATCTGGCAGCCAGCGGGGTCAGGATTTTTCATTATGATACCTTCTACGAGACCCTTGCTTCCATTACCGCTTCCACAAAGGTATGGCTGGATGAAAAAGAAGTGAATTACCGCGCAGTGACCTCCCTGGATCCGCGGATTCAGATCATTGATCTTCCCAATGCGTCAGAGGGGATGAAAGCGGTGAAAAATGAAACCGAACTGGCGAATACGCGGATTGCCCACCGGAAGGACGGGGCAGCCATGGTGAAATTCCTCTACTGGCTGAAGACCCATGTGGGACGGGAGGAGATCACCGAGTATACGGCCGCCCGGAAACTGGACGAACTGCGCAGCCGGCAGGAGGGATTTCTGGACATTTCCTTTGACACTATCTGCGCATACGCAGAAAACGGCGCCATTGTGCATTATACCGCGGAGGAGGAGACAGCCAGGAACATCGAAGCCAGGGGTATGCTGCTGGTGGATTCCGGCGGTCATTATATGGAAGGAACCACAGACGTGACCCGTACCATTGTACTGGGTCCCCTGACAGAGGAAGAACGGAGACATTTTACCCTGGTCTGCATCAGCAATCTGCGTCTGGCCCACGCGAAATTCCTGTACGGATGCACCGGAATCAATCTGGATATTCTGGCCAGAGAGCCGCTGTGGCAGGACGAGCTGGACTTTAAGCACGGCACCGGACATGGGGTGGGCAATCTGCTGAATGTTCATGAAGGCCCGAACGCGTTCCGCTGGAAAACCACGCCGGAACGGCTGAAACGGGAGGTACTGGAAGCCGGGATGATTACATCGGATGAACCGGGCCTGTATTTTGAGGGAAAATACGGCATCCGGACAGAGAATGAGCTTGCCTGCATCCGCCTGGGCAAAAATGAGTACGGTCAGTTTATGGGCTTTGAAGTACTGACCTATGTGCCGATTGACCTGAACGGACTGGATCTTTCCCTGATGAGCGCACAGGATAAGACTCTGTTAAACGCGTACCATAAAGAAGTCTATGACCGGATCGCGCCGCTTCTGGATGAGGAAGAACGTCAGTGGCTGTACATCGTAACCCGCCCGGCGGAAGGATAGGCACAGCAAGGAGAGTCTATGAGCGACAAAATAGTATTAATTGACGGACACAGCATATTGAACCGGGCCTTTTTCGCCATCCCGGACCTGACCAATTCCGAAGGCCTGCACACCAATGCGGTCTATGGATTCCTGAATATTCTTTTCAAGATTCTGGAAGAGGAACAGCCCCAGTATCTGACAGTGGCTTTTGACCGGAGTGAACCGACTTTCCGCCACAAGATGTATCAGGAGTACAAGGGTACCCGGAAGCCCATGGCGGAGGAACTGCATCAGCAGGTGCCGGTGATCAAGGATCTGCTGCGGGCGATGGATGTGGAAGTCGTGGAACTGCCGGGTTATGAGGCAGATGATATCCTGGGAACCATCGCGCGGATCGCGGAAGAAAAGGATGTGGATGTGCGGATTATCTCCGGAGACAGGGACCTGCTGCAGCTGGCCACAGAACGGACGATGATCCGGATCCCCAAAACCAAGCGGACCGGTACGGAAATCGAGGATTACCTGGCACAGGATGTGATGGACCGCTATCAGGTCACCCCGGAGGAATTCATTGATGTAAAAGCCCTGATGGGAGACAGTTCGGACAATATTCCGGGAGTTCCGGGAATCGGGGAAAAGACGGCCACCAAACTGATCGTCCGGTATCACAGCATCGAAAATGCCTACGCCCACCTGGATGAGATTTCCCAGAAACGGGCGCAGAACTGCCTGAAAGAACATTATGATATGGCGGAACTGTCCAAAACACTGGCCACGATTGACCGGAACGCCCCGGTGGAGTTCAGCCTGGAAGAAGCCAGAATGGGCAGCCTGTATACGGAAGAAGCCTATCCGATTATGAAACGTCTGGAATTCAAGCAGTTTCTTCCGCGGTTTGAAGGGACTCCGGCATACGGGAACGCAGAGGAAAAGTTCCGCAGGATTACCGGCCGGCAGGAGCTGCAGGAGTTTCTGG